>NZ_JBEXHL010000015.1:0-261153 GCF_040607795.1 Amycolatopsis sp. NPDC005232
GGCTGATCCGGTGGATTCACCTCAGCTCGACGACCTCGACCGCCGGCTGACGCACGCGTTCCAGCTCGACGGGCGCGTGCCGTTCACGCCGGTACCGCGCAGGTCCGCCGCCATCACGCGCGAAAGCGACTCGCTGCCCGCGCGCGACGGTGCTGTCGGTGATCTTCGCGGAGGTCGCGGCCCTGGGCGGCATCATCCTGTCGCTGGCCCCGGGCAAACCGGTGAGTGCCTTCGCCGCGGTGCGCCGGCGGCCGCGGGTCAGCTCGGCGTAGTCGGTGAACTCCGGGAGCGCGCCCAGCTGCCGCAGCAACGCGAAGTCGTCGACGAAGTACCAGTGCTCGGCGACGAGCCCGTCCTCGAACCACCAGATTGCCATCTCCCGTGATATCGATCTTGTTCCCCGTCGCGGGAAAGCCGTAGAGCTCACCGGTGAATGGCCTTCAGCGACCACACCGCCCACACGCGGTCCCCCTTGGCGACGATGTCCTCGATGACGTCGTGCCGGTCCGGCAGGGAATTGCTGGTGATGCCGAACGGGTCGCCGGGCAGGAACAGCGTCATGAGCCGTTCGCGGCCGGTGGGGGTCGTCCGTCCCATCGCGACCTTCCCCGCCACGACGAGGTAACCGAAGCCCGCGTGTTCTCCGGTGTGGAAGATGACCTCACCGCGCGGGTAGTGGCGCGCCGTCCCGCTTTCGAGGGATGCCGGCCACCAGATCCGCCGGCATCCCCGCGAAGAACGGGCTCACGACCGCGCCGCCCGCCCGGAACGGAATCGCTCCGCGGGCGGAAGGGCGCCGGCCGGGTTCATCCCGGCAGTGCAAGCACCCGCACCGGTGATTCACGCGTTCCGCGTAGCCGCGAACAGGTGCAGCCGCAGCGGGTCTTCCTTGCGCGGGTCGAACAGCACCGGCACACCTCGTCCGGACGAGACGAACTCCTCGACGAGATCGGGACCGTCGCCGGTCCAGCCCCGAGTGGCGAGCCACGCGGCCGGGGGCCACGCCGCAGGCCCGCCGCGGTCGACGGACACGAAGACCTCCGCCATGGCGCGGTCGCCTTCCTCGGGGGTGGGGATGTCGCTCATCCGGGTCCGCCGGTTGAGGTACTCGCCCGCGAGCGTGCTGCCCGCCGCGGACAGGCCGCCGATCTCGCCGAGGAACGCGTCGGCCTGGTCCGGCTCGAAGTACATGAGCAGGCCCTCGGCCATCCAGGCCGTGGGCACGCCCGCGTCGAACCCGGCGGCGAGCAGCTCGCGCCGCCAGTCCTCGCGCAGGTCGGCCGCCACGGCCACCCGCTTCACGGCCGGCTCGGCGCCGACTTCGGCCACCAGGCGTTCCTTGAACGCCAGCACCTGCGCCGAGTCGAGCTCATAGACCACCGTGTCGGCGGGGAAGGCGAGCCGGTACGCCCGGCTGTCGAGCCCGGCGCCGAGCAGCACGACCTGCCGGCAGCCCGCGGCCAGGCGCTCGGTGAGGTAGCGGTCGTAGAAGCCCGTCCGGCCCGCGAACAGGCCGGACAGGCCCTTCCAGAACTCCGACGGGTGCTCTTCCCGGGCCGGGCCCAGCGGCGGCAGAGCGGCTGTGGAGACGTCGACGTCGAGCACGCGCGCGACGAACTGCTCCGCCAGCGAGTCGGCGAACAGCCGATCCCGGCGGCGGGACTCCTGTGCCCGAGCGTAGGACGCGATCAGGGCGGTCAGCCCGACCCCTTCGGGAAGCCTGGGTGCGGTCACGGTCTCGCCCTTCGCCAGTGGTGCCGGTGCGCGTCTTGATCATCACGCAGCGGGCAGGACCCCGCCATGCGCGAACGGATCAAATCCGAGCCGAACCGGATCACCCCGGCGCCGCTGTCCGAAGAGGACGCATGCCGACCGCCCGGCTCAGTGCGTCCGGACCGGCGGCATGCCGAGCACCTCGTTGAACGCCTCCGACGACGAGGGGTGCGTGTAGACGGAGTCGCGCAGCTCGGTCGCGGTCACGTCGTGGCGCATCGCGAGCGTGACGAGGTTGATCAGCTCCTGCGAGTCGACGCCCAGCAGCGTCGCGCCCACGATCAGGTCGGTTTCGCGGTCGAGGACGAACTTCATCACGCCGCGCGTCTCGCCCACGATCTTCGACCGCGGCATGGCGGCGATGTCGGCCACGGCCTTCTCCACGACCTTCACCGGCAGCCCGCGCTCCACGGCGTCGCGTTCGGTGAGGCCCACGCGCGAGAGCGCCGGGCTCATGAACACCGTGTACGGGATGAACTTCCGGTCCTTTGTGGACCGCTTGCCGCCGCCGAGGAGCTGGTCGGCCACGATGCGATAGTCGTCGAGCGAGATGTAGGTGAACTGCGGGCCGCCGTTGACGTCGCCGATCGCGAAGATGTGCGGCTGGCTGGTGCGCAGGTGCTCGTCGACCTCGACGGCACCGGTCGCGGTGGTGCGCACGCCCGCGCGGGCGAGCCCCAGACCCTCGGTGGCGGGTGTGCGGCCGGTCGCGGCCAGCACGTCGTCGGCCGCGAGCGTGTGCGGCTCGCCGTCGATCTCGTAGGTGATCTCCACGCCGTTGTCGATGTCACGGACGCCGGTCACGTGGGCGTCGGAGACGAACTCGACGCCGGCCCCGCGCAGGATGCCGGTGGCCGCCGCGGCGATGTCCTCGTCCTCGCGGGGCATGATCCGCGGCGCGGCGTCGACCACCGTGACCGCGCTGCCGAACTGCGCGTACGTCGAGGCGAACTCCACACCGACGTACCCGCCGCCGAGGATCGCGAGGCGCTGGGGCAGGTGGTCGAGGTCGATCAGGTCGGTGCTGGTCAGCAGCCGGGTGCTCTCGCGCAGGCCTGGGATTGCCGGGACCGTAGGCACGGCGCCGGTGTTGATCACGATCGTCTCCGCCGTGACGCGCAGGACGTCCTCCCCGGCGGCGACCCGCACAGTCTTGGGGTCGAGGAACGTCGCCTTGCCGGTGATCACGGTGACGGTGTCGATCGTGTCGAGCATGGCGAAGTTCTTGCCCCGCATGGCCGTGGTGAGCGCGCGCGTGGCCTCGACCGCCCTGCGGTGGCGCTCGGGCGGAGTGCCGGCTCCGGGGTGCTCGGCGTGGTGGACGAGCGACTTGGTGGGCACGCAGCCGATGTTGATGCAGGTGCCGCCGTACATCGCCGCGGACTGCTCGATCATCGCGACGCGCTTGCCGAGCTTCCCCAACGCCGCGGCCAGCGTCTTGCCGCCCTTGCCGAAGCCGATGACCACCAGGTCGAAGTGCATGTCGTCCATACGGTCCAGCATTCGCCTCCCAAAGAGGCTCGACTACGCATGAAAAGATCAATTTTCGCCGAGATCGGATCAACCTGGCCCGGCTCGGCACCGTCCTCGGCCGACCGTCCAGCGGCGCGCCGCCCGGAGCCGGTCCAGGTCGAACGTTTATGATCGGCCATCCCGCGGCGGCGTTCGGCGGCCGCACGGGGCGAAGGAGGCGGTGAGTGGTTACCCGGGCGGAGCGGAACTCGACGAATCCGGACCTCGGGGTGCTGTCAGCGAGGCTCCTGTTCGCCGTTCAACGCGAACTCTTCGCGAAGCTCGTCGCCCAGGGTTTCGACGATCTGCACCCCCGGCACGGGGTGGTACTGGCCTACCTCGATCCGGGTGGTCTGCGCGCGACCGAGCTCGCGCGGCTCTCCGGCCAGGCCAAACAGGCGATCGGCCTGCTCGTGGACGAGCTGGAGGCGCTGGGCTACGTGTTCCGCCGGCCCGACCCCGGCGACCGCCGGGCCAAGCTCGTCTGCCCGACCGAACGCGGCCTCGACCAGATGCGCACGGCCGACCGCATCATGGCGAGCATGCAGGACCGCCACGCCCGCCGCGTAGGCCGCGAGTCCTACGCCGCGTTCAAGCGCGTGTTCATGGACGTCGCGGAGCACCAGCGGCGCACGGTCTCCGCGGACTGACCCGCTCACGCCGCCGTGGGCGAGCCCGACGTGGTCGAAGACGGTGGTTTCGGGCATCGGCCGGCCGAGCCTGCTCGGCGGTGAACCGCGTGTGCGTCTTCGCGCGCGGGTGCGGCCACTTCGGCGGGCCAGAGTGAGCTCCGGTTCAGCCGCACGCGGGATGGTCGTCAATAGGCATGACTGTACAACAGCTTCACCGGCGTTCGTACCGCCCGGCACCAGCGTCGACACGTGATCCGACCGCGACAGAAACTGACTCGATCACGCGTGGTTTCGGCGGCCGGTCCCGTGCACAATCGTGCGGTTGTGAAGGAAAATACGGCGGCGGACGCCCCGATCGTTCTGGTGAACGGCTTCTACCACGGCTCGTGGGCCTGGACGGAAGTGATCGCCGAGCTCGCCGCACGGGGACGCGCGGCCGTGGCGGTGGACCTGGCCGCGCACGGACTGCACGCCGTGGCACCGGGCTCGGCCACGCGCCGGCCCTTCGACGCCGACGCGTTCGCCACCGAGCCGTCGCCGGTCGCCGGGATCGGCCTCGACGCCGCGGCCGACCTGCTGATCGGCCGGATCGAGGCGATCGGTGGCGGGCGGCGGCTTCCCGTGGTCTCCCACAGCATGGGCGGCGCGGTGCTGACCAGGGCGGCGGAGCGCGAACCTGAACTCTTCGCGCACCTGTACTACCTCGCGGCGTACATGCCGGCCTCGGACACGCCGTGCCTGGTCTACCCGTCGCTGCCGGAAGGGCGGAGCAACCGGTTCATGGCGCTGCTGGTCGGCGATCCCGAAAGCACGGGCGCGTTGCGGATCGACCCCGGCAACCCCGACCCCGAGGTCCAAACGGCCATCCGCGAGGCGTTCTACGGTGACGTCGAGGAACGGAAAGCGGCGGCCGCGATCGCACTGCTCAGCTGCGACGCGCCCGTGGCGATGGTGGTGGAGAGCACCACTCTCACCGGGTCGGGCTGGGGTTCGGTTCCCCGCACGTACATCCTGTGCACGCAGGACCGCACCATTCCCGTCGAGCTGCAGACGTTGTTCGTCAGCCAGGCCGATGCGGCGTTCCCCGGTAATCCCACCAGGGTTTTCGGGCTCACCACGGCGCATTCGGCGTTCCTGTCCGCGGCCGACCAGGTCGCGGACGTCCTTACCGATTCTCCGGGCGCTTTCCGCGGAATTCCATGATCGGACCGATGACGTTCCTCACCGCCGCGTGAGGAACGGTCGATCGGCGCCTTGACACCGTTCGTAATGGAAATTTACCATTGCCGGGCTGCCGGCCGGGAAACTCCGACCGGCGCCCGCCTCGCCTCGAGGCGCCACTGAAATCTGCCGGACAGCCGCCACTGTGGCAGGAGACGAGCCGCTCCCCGCGAGCGTGCTCCTGATCCCACCGAGGAGCGGAATGTCAGGCACAGCAACCCGGCCGAGATCGGCTCGCGCGCGCTGGCGGATCACGGCCGCGGCCGTCGTCGCCACCGCGAGCGCCGGCGCCTACCTCGCCGCGCCCGCGCCGGTCGCGCACGCGGCCACCACCGCGAGCGTGTGGCTCACCTCCCCCGACCGCACGAACCTGTTGAAGCAGCAGGGAAACGTGTCGTTCGGCTCCGGTGGAAGCGGACCGGTGATCACGGTGAACCCCACCACCACCTACCAGTCGATGGTGGGCTTCGGCGCGTCGTTCACCGACTCGGCCGCGGGGAACATCACCAACTCGCCGCGGCGTGACGAGATCATGAACTCGCTGTTCACCACGTCCGGCGGAATCGGATTGAGTTTCCTGCGCCAGCCCATCGGCGCGTCGGACTTCTCGCGCAGCTTCTACACCTACGACGACGGCGCTGCGGACCCAAGTCTCTCGCGGTTTTCCGTGGCGCACGACAACTCCTCCATCCTGCCGCTGGTCAAGCAGGCCAAGAGCCTGAACCCGAAGCTGTCGGTCATGGCCACGCCGTGGAGCGGGCCGGCGTGGATGAAGGACAACAACAACCTCATCGGCGGCTCGCTGCGCAGCGACCAGAACGGGGTTTTCGCCGACTACCTGGTGAAGTTCGCGCAGGCCTACGGGGCGGCGGGGGTGCCGATCGACTACCTGAGCGTGCAGAACGAGCCGCGGTTCTCCGCACCCGGCTACCCCAGCATGTACATGGAGCCCGCCCAGCAGGCGAACATCATCAACACCCTCGCGCCGAAGCTGCGCGCGGCGGGCCTGCCGGCGAAGATCCTGGGCTACGACCACAACTGGGACGTCACGGACTTCGCCGAGCAGGTGAACAACCAGGCCGGCGACAACGTGGCCGGCTCGGCGTGGCACTGCTACGGCGGTGATCCGTCGGCCCAGTCCAAGGTGTACGGCGACCAGCACAAGGACATCTTCTTCACCGAATGCTCCGGCCACGACTCCGACAACGTCGCGAACACCTTCGCCGACACGTTGCGGTGGCAGGGCATGAACCTCACGATCGGCGCCACGCGCAACTACGCGCGCACCGTCGCACTGTGGAACATGGCGCTCGACAACAACCACGGCCCGGTGATCGGCAGCTGCGGCAACTGCAACGGTGTCGTGACCGTCAGCGGTGGCAACGTCACCTACAACGCCGAGTACTACGTGCTCGGCCACCTGAGCAAGTTCGTGCAGCCCGGCGCCGTGCGGATCGACTCGACGGGTTACGGCGAGGGCGGCGTCGAGAACGTCGCGTTCCGCAACCCGGACGGCACGATCGTGCTCGTCGCGCTCAACACCGGTGGCACGCAGAACTTCCAGGTCTCCTTCGGCGGCCAGTCGTTCGGCTACCAGCTGCCCGGTGGCTCGATGGCCACGTTCACCTGGCCCGGCAGCGGCGGCGGCACCACCAGTCCCCCGCCTGCCGGCCGCACCGGCCCGATCTCCGGCCTCGGCGGCAAGTGCCTCGACGTCACCGGCAACGGCACCGCCGACGGCGCCGTGGTCCAGCTCTGGGACTGCTTCGGCGCCCCCAACCAGAAGTGGTCGACCGGCGCGAACGGCTCGCTGGTCAACGCGGGCAGCGGCAAGTGCCTGGACGTGAAGGACGGCTCGACGGCCAACGGCACCAAGCTGCAGATCTGGACCTGCTCCGGCGGCCCCGACCAGCGCTGGTCGGTCCCGGCGTAACAGTCGACGCCGGACGACTTTTCGTCCGCCACGCCCGTGACCGGGCTGATCCGGTCACGGGCGTTCTGCTGTGTTCGCGGCAGTGACGTGCGTCACCCGATTCGCGTGCAACCGCGGGGCCTGTCCATGGCCTTTGTGGAGTGAGGGCTGCTGAACGGCGGTCCGAGCGAGGAGCAGCGAGTGGGTCACCGGGACTGGGAGGCGGATTACACCGCCTTCGTGCACAGTCGTGCCTCGGCGCTGCGGACCACCGCCTACGTGCTCAGCGGCGAATGGCACCGCGCCGACGACCTGGTGCAGACCACTCTCGTCAAGCTCTACGTGATCTGGCCCCGCCTGGTGCGCCAGGGCGGCCTGGACGCCTACGCGCGCACCGTGCTCGTGCGCACGTTCGTGCGGGAGAACCGGCGCAAGTGGCGGCAGCTGGAACTGACCTCGGCCGCCCCACCCGACACCACTGCCCTGCCCGAAACCGACCACGCCGGCCGCCTCGCCGTGCGCGCGGCGCTGGCGCAGGTGCCGCCGCGGCAGCGGGCTGTGCTCGTGCTGCGCTTCTGGAACGACCTCAGCGTCGGCGAGACAGCCACCGCCCTCGGGTGCAGCGAAGGCACCGTGAAAAGCCAGTCCGCCCGCGGCCTCGCCGCGCTCAAACGCGCGCTCGACCCTCTGGGCTTCCGCGACCCGTTCCCCGAGGAGAGCGAGCGATGAACGAAGACCAGGCACGCGCCCTCATCCACCTGGCCGGCCCCGACGGTTCCGGCGCAGGCGACTTCGACGCCACCCTCTCCACGGTGCTGCGCCGGGGCCGCCGCCACCGCGCCGTCCGCCGCGGCCTGGCCATCTCCGGCAGCGCCCTGGCCACCGCGACCCTCGTACTCGTCCCCCTGCTCCTGCGCGCGCAGCCCGCCGAGCACCTGGGCCCCGCCGCGCCACCCCTGCCCCCGGCCACCTCCACGACGACCCCCACCGTCACGGGCACCACCCACACCCCGCCCCCACCGGGCACCGCGCCCGTCTCGACGACCTCCCACGCACCCGCAAGCCCCGGCTTCTCGCCGACCGACGACGGCCTGTCGCCGACCAGCACCCCGTGACCGCCTCGCCGGCCGAACCTCACGCCGAACGCCTCGGCCCGTCGAAACCAGCCACCTCCAGCCCGAGCACGTCGGCCTCCACCAAGACCTCCCACTCGCCCGCCATTCCCGGCTGCCCCATGACCGCCGAGCCGGCCCAACAGCGCCGACCGCGCGCTGCCCCTGAACGGAAACCCGCCATGACCACGTTGTTGTCCACCCCCACCCCGGCCCCGGCCTCGACTCCCACCGTGGCCTCGGCGCGTCTCGGTTATCTGCGCGCCGCCGGGGTGTATCTCGCGGTGCGGGTGGTCGGGGTGGTGGTGCTGGCGTTGTTCGCGTCGA
This sequence comes from Amycolatopsis sp. NPDC005232, assembly GCF_040607795.1. NCBI lineage: Bacteria > Bacillati > Actinomycetota > Actinomycetes > Pseudonocardiales > Pseudonocardiaceae > Amycolatopsis > Amycolatopsis sp. NPDC005232. Next base: position 8,490 of record NZ_JBEXHL010000015.1, read on the forward strand.
GTACCGGGCAGCCGTTGCTCGACCGGCTCACCGCGTGGGACGGGCAGTGGTACCTGGCGATCGCGGACGACGGCTACGGCGGGATCACCCACGGGCTCGTCGACGCCGCCGGGAACTTCGCCCCGCACACGCCGCTGGCGTTCTTCCCGTTGTACCCGTTCCTCATGCACGCGCTGGCGACCGGCACAGGGCTCGGCAGCACCACTGCGGGGCTGCTGATCAGCCTCATCGCGGGGATCGTGGCGGCGCTGGGCGTCTACCGTCTGGGCAAAAGGGCCGGGCAGGAGCGGACCGGGCTGCTGCTCGTGGCGCTGTGGGCGGGCGCGCCGCTGTCGATCACGCTCTCGATGGTCTACACCGAAGCCCTGTTCACGGCGTTCGTGGCGTGGGCGCTCGTCGGGCTCGTCGAGAAGCGGTGGGCGCTCGCGGCGCTCTGCTGCGTCGCCGCCGGGCTGACGCGGCCGACGGCGGTGGTGCTGGTGGCGGTGGTCGTCTTCGCCGGTGTGGTCGCCTTCGCCCGGGCACCGCGGCCGGCGCCGCTGATCGCGGCGGCCGCGGCGCCGGTGGGGCTGATCGGCTACTGGCTGTGGGTCGCGAACCAGACGGGCAGCCTGTTCGGCTGGTTCGACCTCGAGTGGCACGGCTGGAACACCCGCTTCGACGCCGGCGCGGAGACGTTCGGCTTCGTCGGCCAGCAGCTCGTCCAAGGCCGGTCGGTAATGGAGGTCGGGAACGTCTTCGTGGTGTTCCTCGCGATCATCGCGGTCGTGCTGCTCCTGCTCAGGCTACGCGAGCGGCCGAGCTGGTGGCCACTGATCCTCTTCGGCGCGGGCATGGTGGTGCTCGTGGCCGGCACCGCGGGCATCCCGTTCGCGAAGGCGCGGTTCCTGTTGCCCGGCTTCGTCCTGCTGCTGCCGCTCGCCCAGGGACTGTCCGGTCGCCGCAGGAGCACCGCCGTCGCGGCGACCGCCGGCGTGGTCCTCGTCGGCTGCTGGTTCAGCGCCTACGCCCTCACCGGCTGGCACTACGCGATCTGAGCGGCGGAGTCCACAGTAGACGATTTGGCCCGCTATGTGCGAGGGGGCATGGCAGGTGGCGATTCAGGCATTGGCTGGGCATGGCTCACGCGGCCTAACCTCGTTTCACCCCGGCACCGACTCCAGCCGCCCACGGCGCCGCGCGGACCGAACGGCGAAACCACGCCCTCGGGACCGCCCACAACGGAGGGAACCCGAACCCATGACGAGCCCCTCCGGTTGTCCCGTCGCCCACGATTTCGACCCGCTGGCCGAGAGCTATCTGAGCAGCCCCTACCCGGAACTCAACCTCCTGCGGGACCAGGCGCCGGTACACTACGTCCCGTCGCTGGACCACTGGCTCGTCACGCGCTACGCCGACATCGCGGCGATCCTGCGACATTCTCCGCGGCCAACGCCCAGGCCCCCTATCCGGTCTCACCGAGGAAGCCACGGACATCCTCCACAACGGACTGCGCAACACTCCGGTGCTCTCGAACTTCGATCCCCCGGGCCATTCCCGTGTCCGGCGGCAGCTCGCGCCGCTGTTCTCGCCGCGCCGGATCGCGCAGCTGGAGCCGCGGATCGAGCAGTTCAGCCGGTGCCCCAGTCCTTGAAGAAGATCTCGACACCGTCGTCGGTGGTGATCGTCGGCATGGGTGGTCTCCGTTCGTTCGGCGGCCCGGCTTTCCGGGCTCGCCCTGGTTGACGGGGACCATCGTCGCCGGGCCGGGACCGGCACAGCGCCAGACAGATGACTGTGCCGGTGACGGTGACCGTCCACTCAGGGCCGCCCCGCCAACCGGCCCGGGAGCGAGCGCGGGAGCCCGAACGCCGGGAACACGCTGTTCTCGAAGCGGCTCATCGCACAGATCCGGTCGCCCGTCAGAGTGAGGACGTAGAGGCCGGTCCCGTGGCGGACGCCACCCCGGGTGCGCAGGTACGCGCCGAACGCGGGCTGGCCGTTGGCGCGCGTCGGCACGAGGTCGAAGCGGCGGCCCGCGCCGAACAGGCTCGCGCAGAAGTGGGCCACGACGTCGCGACCTTCGTACTCGAAAGGCAGCGGCGGCATCGACATGAACGCGTCGTCGGTCAGCAACGTCACCAGCGCGTCGATGTCGGCGGCCTCGTACGCGCTGACGAACCTCGCCACGAGCGTGTCCTCGGCGGGCGAGCCGGCGGCGGGAGCGGGTTCGGTGACGGTCGGCCGCCGTCGCGGCAGGCCGGCGCGCGCTCGCTTCAGGGCGCTCTTGACCGAGTCGACGGTCGTGTCCAGCATGCTCGCCACCTCGGCGGCGGGGAACCCGAGGACATCGCGCAGGATCAGCACGGCCAGCTGACGCGGCGGCAATGCCTGCAGGGCGGTCACGAAGGCCAGGGAGATCGACTCGGTCTGTTCGTAACGGGCTTCCGGGCCGAGCGGCACGGCGATCGCGTCTTCGAGGAGGGCGTCGGGGTACGGCTCGAGCCACACGACCTCGCCGAGCCGCGTGGGTTCCGGCGGTTCGACGCCCGGGATGTCCCATTCCTTGGCCGGGCGGCGCTTGGCCGCGCGCAGGGCGCTGAGGCACCGGTTGGTGGCGATCCGGTAGAGCCAGGTGCGGATCGACGCGCGGCCGTCGAACCCGCCCAGGCCCCGCCAGGCGGACAGCAGCGCGTCCTGCAGCGCGTCCTCGGCGTCCTGGAACGAGCCGAGCATCCGGTAACAGTGCACCTGCAGCTCGCGGCGGTGCGGTTCGGTCAGCGCCCGGAAGGCCTCGCCGTCGCCGCCCCGCGCCCGGCTGATCAGGTCGATCCTCGCCCGTTCCATCGGCCACCTCTCTCCGGTCTGCGTTCTCATCCTGTCTCGACGCCGGCCGGGGCGCGAAGGGGGCGGTGCGCCACTTTTGCGGATCTCGCGGCGTCGGTATCCCCGACAGCCGAGAACAAGGGAGAACGGCCATGGGAAAGATCGTCATCAGTGAGAACGTCTCGCTCGACGGAGTCATCCAGGATCCGACCGGCGAAGACGGCCTCGGGCGGGGCAGCTGGTTCACGTGCATCGGGGACGCGGACCGGGAAGCGTGGGCGAAAGTCGAGTTCGAAGAGGCGGTGAGCGCCGCAGCCCTGCTGATGGGGCGGCGCACCTACGCGTGGTTCGTCGCGCGGGGCTGGGGGTCCCGCGACGGCGCCTGGGCGGACCGGTTGCGCGAGCTGCCGAAGTACGTCGTCTCATCCTCGGCCCTCGACGGTCCGGAGTGGACCAACTCCACCGTCCTGAAGGCCGAGGAAGTCCAGAATCTCAAACAGGAGGTGGACGGCGACGTCGTCGTCTACGGCAGCGGCCGGCTGGCGCACAGGCTGGCCGAGGAGGACCTCGTCGACGAGCTGCGCCTGATGACCTACCCGGTCGTGGTCGGCGCGGGCGAACGGCTCTTCGGCGAGACGAGCGGGGTGAAACCGATGCGGCTCGTCGCCACGAGGACCGTCGGTGAAAGCCTCGTTCTCCTCACCTACCGGCCGGCCTGACGCTTTTTGTCGGTGGCGGCGAACAGAATGGGCGAAGCCACTTGAGCCGATCGGGAGGATCGTCATGGCTTCGACGCACCACCGCCTGGACTACACGGAGTTCGGCGTGACCGACCTCGACCGCGCGACGGCGTTCTACCGCGACGCGTTCGGCTGGGGATTCAACGCCTACGGGCCCGGGTACGCCGGCATCCGGGCCGATCCGGCCGAGGCGTACCCGGAGGTCGGCGGCTTCCGCGTCGACGACGCGGTCGCCCCGGGCGGGCCGCTCTGCATCCTGTACTCGGACGACCTCGGTGCGAGCGAAACATCCGTCGTCGCCGCGGGCGGCACGATCGTCGAACCGGCCTACGACTTCCCGGGCGGGCGGCGGTTCCACTTCCGGGACCCGGAAGGCAACGTGCTCGCCGTGTGGTCGGCTTCGTAGCTTCACGGCGCCGGATCGCCTTGCCCGCGCCGGGCAAGGCGATCCGGTCACGTCCGCGCGGCGCTCAGCCCCATTGGTACTTGAGGAACTTCCCGTCGAGCGTCACGACCACGCGCTCGCCACCCGGGTCCTCACGGCGGCCGACGTCGATCTTGAAGTTGATGGCGCTCATGATGCCGTCACCGAACTGCTCGTGGATCAGTTCCTTGATGGTGGGGCCGTACACCTGCAGGACCTCGTAGAAGCGGTAGATGGTCGGGTCCGTCGGCACGGCCTCCTCGAGCGCGCCGCGCGTCGGCTGGAGCTGCAGCGCCTGCGCGACGTCGTCGCCCAGCTCCAGGATCGCGACGGCCTTCGCGGCTCTGTCCGCGGGAACCGGGTGCTGCCCGAGCAGCGCCGACGTCGTCCACGCCAAGGGGGCGTCGAGGGTATCGGCGATTTCGGCCCAGGTGAGCCCCAGCCGGACCTTGGCCTCGAGCACCGCGTCGGCGGCCTGCTTCTTGGTGGTCATGCGATCGAGCGTAAGGGCCCGGTCGCGCGGGAGCCATCGGTTCTTGTTTCGTGTTCACTGTCTTTTCCTATGAGCCCATAGGACCGGTGTATCAAGCCCGTAACCGAATTTCACCGAACCTCAGGCCGGGTCGCCCAGCCGGCGGGCGCGAAGGTCGTCGCCTACCTCGCGTAAGGCGGCGACGACGGCCCCGGCTTCCGCGCTGCGCGTCGGCGGGAACACGGCGATCGTCCGGCGGCCCGGCCAGTTCGGGTCGTCGACGCCGACGGTGACCACGCCGGCCGGGATGGACAGGGCGGCGACCTCGGGCATCAGGCACACGCCCAGCCCGGCGGCGACCAGGCCGAGCCGCGCCGGCCAGCCGCGCACGGCGTGGCCGATCACGGGCTCGGTGAGCGTCGGCCAAGCGCGGAACTGCGGGTCGTCACCGCTGCCCGGGCCGGCGATCCAGTCCTCGCCCGCGAGCTCGGCCACGGGGACCACGTCGACGCCGGCCAGCCGATGACCAGAAGGGACCGCGACGCACAGGCCGCCGGCCGACACGACCTCCTGGTCGAGGCCGGCCAGGTCGTAGTCCGGCAGCCCGGCGCCGACGCCGAGCACGGCCACGTCCAGCCGGCGGGCGCGCAGGTGTCGCAGCAGCGTGGGCGTCGCCGCTTCGGTCAGCGCCACCTCCAGGCCCGGGTGCTCGCTGCGCAGCCGCGCGACGACGCGGGGCACGAGCACGGCCGTCGCCGACGGGTAGGCGCCCAGCCGGACGCGGCCGGCGAGCCGGTCGTCCAGGCCCGCGAGGTCCTGTTCCAGCGCCCGCATCCCGGCCAGGATCCGCCCCGCGTGCTCGACCACGACGGCGCCGGCCGCGCTGACCCGCACGCCGCGCCCTTCGCGGACGAACAGCGCCTGCCCGGCCGCCGCCTCCATCGCGGCCACCTGGCGCGAGATCGCCGGCTGCGAGTACCCCAGCAGCCGCGCGGCCGCGGTGAACGATCCGCTCAACGCGATCTCCCGGACGACCCGCAATCCCGCGACAGTCAGCTCACTCATGCACAAACCGTATCGCTTCTATCCGGGACTCTCATCTCTCGTATGGATTTTTCGCTCCGCACAACGGGTTCTCCCCAGTATGGACATCACATCGAACAGCAAGATCTGGTTCGTGACCGGAGCGTCGCGCGGGATGGGCCGCGAGCTCGTGGAGCAGGTGCTGGCGCGCGGCGACCGCGTCGCTGCCACCCTGCGCCGCCCGGAGCAGCTCGACGACCTCGCCGCCCGCCACGGCGAACGCCTGTGGGTACGCGCGCTGGACGTCACGGACACTGCGCGACTGCGCGCCGTCGTCGACGAAGCGTTCGCCGCGTTCGGGCGCATCGACGTGGTCGTGTCCAACGCGGGCTACGGCGTGTTCGCCGCCGCGGAGGACCTCACCGACGCGCAGATCGACCGCATGATCGCCACCAACCTCACCGGCTCGATCCAGCTCGCCCGCGCGGTCGTGCCGCACCTGCGCGCCCAGGGCGCCGGCCGGCTGCTGCAGCTGTCGAGCATGGGCGGGCACCTGGCGTTCCCCGCGTTTTCGCTCTACCACACCACGAAATGGGGCATCGAAGGTTTCTTCGAGGCGCTGGCCGAGGAGGTCGCGCCGTTCGGCATCGACACCACGCTGATCGAGCCGGGCATGGTCCGCACCGGCTTCTTCGACGCCGCCGACCGCGTGCCGGTCAGCGCCCCGTATCGCGGCGGGCCGGCCGACCAGGAGCCGATCCCTGTGTCGGAGATGACGAACAGCCAGGAGAACACGATCGCCGCCGTCGTGCGCGCGGCGGTTTCGGCGAACCCGCCGCGCCGCCTCGTGCTGGGGTCGGACGCCTGGCAGCTCATGACCACCGCGCTGCGGCAGCGGCTGGCCGACGTCGAATCCCAGCGCGCCGACGCCGCCACGGCCGACGCCGTGCCCGCGCGCCGGTGAGCCGGTTCCTGCAAGTCCGCTCTCGTCATGAGAGCGGACTTGCTACCGCCGGCGGACGCTGAACCCGGACGCCGGCGGCCGCGTGAACCAGAAGCGGCGGCCACCGTCACGCGCCCGGCCGACGCCATCGCCCGCCCGGGTCTGCGCTTCGGTCTCATTGACCACGCGCTCGCCCCACCGGCGCAACTGAAGGACCTCTCCCCCGCGGCCCTGGCCCAGCTCAAACGCGACCTCGCCGTCGTGATCAGCGCCGAGGCGCTGTTCGGCCTGACCGACCTCCACGGCCTCACCGCGGACGACGCCGGGCGCGGAGTCGTCAACACCGCGACCACGCTCACGAAAGCCGCTCTCCGGCAGCCACCTCGGCCTCGGTCAGGGTCTTCGGCAGCCGCAGGGCCGCGACGGTGCCCGCGGCGGCGGTGAGCGTGATCAAGCCGAACACGACGCCGAACGCCAGCGCGGGCCGGGCGGCCAGCCCGGCGAGGATCGCACCCGTCGCCGCGACGCCCGCGACCGCGCCCACCTGCCGCACCGTGTTGAACAGCCCCGAAGCCGCGCCCGCCGCCGACGGGGCGACCGACGCCATCGCGGTGACCGACAGCGGCGCCCAGGCCAGGGCGTTGGCCGCGCCCAGCACCGCGGCTCCCGCCGCGACCCACCACGGGTTCAGGTGCAGCACGACCACCAGGCCCACGATGAGCAGGCTCGCTGTCAGCAACACCATCCCGGCCGCCGCCGGCCGGCGCGGACCGATGCGATCGACCCAGCGGCCCGTCCAGGGGGACAGGAACATCGCCACGACGGCGTCCGGCGCGAGGACCGCGGCGCCCTCGACGGGGCCGAACCCGCGCACGTCCTGCACGTAGAGCATGGTTGGCAGGGCCATCGCGAGCACCGTCGCGCCGAGCGCCGCCATCGCCAGGCTGGCCGAGCAATACCCGGGCAAGCGGTAAAGCTCCAGCGGCGCAAGGGCTTCCTTGCCTTGGCCGCGCTCGCGGCGGAAGAAGAAGACCAGCAGCACGGCGGACAAGGCCAGTGCGAGCAGGGACAGCGAAGTCCACGACAGCAGCGCCCACACGAGAAGGCTCAGCCCCGCCGTGCTCGCCACCGCGCCCAGGGCGTCCAACCGCGTGGCGCGCCCCGGACTGCCGGGAATCAGGCGCAGGCCGAGCAGCAGCGCGACACCGCAGAGCGGCGCGTTGACCCAGAAGATCCAGCGCCAGTCGAGCGTCGCGGTCAGCAGCCCGCCCGCGACGGGCCCGAGCAGGGTGCCCGCCGCGGCGACCGAACCCCACACGCCGAGAGCGCGCCCGCGTTCGTCCTCGGCGAAGAGCCGCCGGATCAACGTGAGCGGCTGGGGCGCCATCGCCGCCGCGGCCAGTCCTTGCAGGATCCGGAACGCGATCAGCCAGCCGACCGAAGGCGACAGAGAGCACAAGGCCGACGCGACCCCGAAGCCCGCCATCCCGAAGAGGTACACGCGCTTGGGGTCGAAGCGGTCACCGAGCCGCCCGAACACCAGCAGCGGCACCGAAAACGCGAGCAGGTAGCCGGCCGTCACCCAGAACAACCCGGCCACGCCGGGCTTCAGCTCGGCCTGGATCGCCGGGCTCGCCACCGCCACGATGGTCGTGTCGAGCAGGATCACGAAGAACCCCGCGAGCAGAGCCGCGAGGCCGCCCCATTTGCCGGTCATGCCACCGTTCCTGTGTCTCCCCCGAGAGCGCGAGAGTCGCAGGCGAGTGGATCACCGGTCAAGACCCGGCAGCGGCAGCGGCGCGAAGGCGTGCTCGGCCCACAGCGCGCGGGACGCTTCCTCCGGGTACGACGTGGTCGTGAGGTCGGTGTCGAAGACCGCGGCCGCGCGCCGCCGGGTGTCGTAGGCCGGCCAGCCCGGGTCACCGGTGTGGGCGAAGGCGGCCCACGCGGTGACGAAGTGCCGGGCAACCACTTCGGTTTCGGCGGGCGGTTCGGCACCGAGGAGCAGGGCGGACAGGCTCCCGTGGCGGTTTCCGAGCACCAGTGGCACGTCGAGGCTGTGGCAGGCGCCGAGCTCGCCGTCGAGGCCGGGCGCAGCCCAGACCAGCTCGTACGCGTGGGCGCGCCCGCCGCCGGCCACCTGCGCCTCGGCCAGGCGGTGGCTCGGCATGCGGAACAGCCAGTCGGAGGTGACGAGCTCGTACAGGCGCTCGGCGCTCGCGTCCGGGTAGGTCCGGCGGTAGCGGTCCGGCTCCGGCGCGAGGGCCCGGAGCGCGGCCTCGGCCTCCTTGTCGGTGACGGTGCCGAGGCGGCCTTCGAGCACGAGGGACAGGCGGGTCTCGTCCCGGGTGTGGCCGGCGATCAGCTCGATCCCGCGCCCCGCGCCGGCGGCCAGCGCCTCGACCGGGGTGCGGGGCAGCACCTCGCCGTCGACGACCGGCGAGAACGGGACCGCGGCGTGCGCGGCGGCGCCCCAGCGTCCGGAGTGTGCCCGCATCTCGCCGCTCACCGAGTCGGCAGCGGCGACCAGCTCGGCCGGCGACACACCGCACAGGTCTTCGACCGTCGGCTCGCGCCCCGTGCGGGCGGCGATCTCGGTCATGACGTCGGCGGCCAGCGGCGGGGTGAAGAACGTCCCGGATCCACTTTGGACGATGGCCCGCCGGAACAGCCCGGCCGCGCCGGGCATCGCGAGCAACGCCGCGACCGAGCCACCGCCCGCCGACTGGCCGGACACCGTGACCCGCGCCGGATCACCCCCGAACGCGGCGATGTTCGCCCGCACCCACTCCAGCGCGGCGATCTGATCGAGCAGGCCGCGGTTGTCGTGCGCGCCCCGCAGGTGCCCGAACCCTTCGACGCCGACACGGTAGTTGAACGTCACCAGGACAACGCCCGCTTCGCGAGCCAGGTTCGCGCCGTCGTACGCCGGATCGGCCGCGTGCCCGAACTGGAACGCGCCGCCGTGGATCCAGACCAGCACCGGCAACGCAGCGCCCGCCTCGGGGCGCGGCGACCAGACGTTGAGCGTCAGCCAGTCGTCGCCGGGCACCGCGTTCGACGGCGGGCCGAGCAGCAGCGACTGCGGTGGCGGCGGTCCGAACGCGAGTGCCTCGCGCACGCCGTCCCACGCCCGCACCGGCCGCGGCGCGGCGAACCGCAGCTCCCCCACCGGCGGCTGCGCGAACGGGATGCCGCGGAATCCGGCCAGACCGTCCTCGACGCGGCCCCCCACCGATCCGGATTCCGTGCGGATCTCGGGGGCGTTCATCACGGCTTCCTTCCCGCGGCTGGTCCGGCAGTCCGCGCGAGGTCGTCGAGCGTACGGGGGCCGAGCGGGAGGGACCTCTCAATTTCCGTTGCTCACCTGCGCCGGGCCAGGTCGGCCGGGCTGCCGCTCGGCATGCCGACGCCGGATTCCGCGTAGACGCGCAGGCTTTCGGTGAAGTGGTTCCAGCCGCGGGTGCACATGTCGAGGCAATCGAGCTCCGCGGTCAGGCCGTGGTGGCGGAAGCGAATCTCCGTCGCGCCGTCGACCGGGACGATGGTGAAAACCGGCCGCGTGCCGACCCAGTCCGGGAGGAAGTCGCACGAGGTGACGGTCCAGCGCACCACGCTCGGCCGCGTGGCTTCGTCGACCCGCATCACGCACGGGTCCGGATGGGAGAAGAAGAACCGGAGCTCGCCGCCGGCGTCGCCGGATCCCGTGACGCGGGTCCACCACGCGCCGAGGCCGGCGAGAGTCGTGAGCGCGTCGAACACGGTGTCGGGAGCCGCGTTGACCGAGACGGTCTTCTGGTAGTCCGGGGTCATGACGGGGATTCCTTTCCTTCGGCCGAACGCAGAGCCTGGATCGACTCGGCGATCGTCTTGATCCGCCGCAGCCGGGCGTCCCACGCCGCGCCGACGGAGGTCAGCTGCGCGACGGCGCGGGCGAACTGCGTTTCGTTGACGACATACCGGACCTCACGCCCGTCCTTGCGGGCCACGACCAGCTCCGCGCGCTCCAGCACGGCGAGGTGCTTGGCGACCGCCTGACGCGTCACCGGCAGGTGCTCGCTCAGCCCCGTCGCCGTGCCGAACCCGTCGGCCAGCAGCAGGTCCAGCAGGTGTCGCCGGGTGGGGTCGCCGAGGGCGGCCCACAGCTCGTCGTCGATCACGAGCGCACCAGGCCGGCCGCGTATGCCGCCAGGTTGGGCAGGTGTTCGTCCCAGCCCGCGGTATGGTCGCGGTAGTACGCCTCGAGCCGCGCCGCCTCCCACCCGATCTCGCGGAAGCCGGCCTCGGTCAGCTTCAGCAGCGTGCCGCCGTCCGCGGGCACCAGCTCGAACGTGACGAGGAACGAGTTCTCCGGCGTCGCCGTTTCGCCCGCCGGCTGCACCCAGCGGAACACGAACCGCCGCGGCGGCTGCGCCTCGACAACGGACACCGGCACGACGACCGTCCCGCTCCCGTCCCGGCGCGGCCGGTTCAGGGTTCCCGCGGTCCCTGCGAACTCCGCGTCGAACCCCCACCACGCCGCGATGTGCTCAGGCCGCGTGATCACCTCGTATACGACTTCGGGCGGCGCCGCCACCCGGATCTCGCGCTCGATGGTGCCGTACTCCATGGCCGTCCTTCCGATTCGCAACCGATGGTTGCAGGTTAGGGCACGTCGCTTCGCCGCGCAACCATCGGTTGCAGGTACTGTGGCCCAGTAGCCTGGTCCGATGCCTGTCGAACCCGGCGCCCGGGACCGGCTGCACCGGCTGGAGTCGATCAGCGACGCCGCCCTCGGCCGGCTCGAGCTGGAGCCGCTGCTGCGCACGCTGCTGGAGCGCGTCCGCGAGCTGTTCGACGTCGACACCGCAACCGTGCTGCGCTACGACGAGGCCGCCGGACAGCTCACCGCGATCGCGTCGGCGGGCATCGAGGAAGAGGTCTTCCAGGGCGTGCGGGTGTCGGTCGGAGCCGGGTTCGCCGGGCGGGTCGCGGCGCAGCGCGCGCCGGTGCTGATCGACCACGTCGACGAGTCGACCGTGGTCAACGCACTGCTGTGGGAACGCGGTCTCAAAGTGCTCCTCGGTGTGCCGATGCTCGCCCGCGACGAGCTCGTGGGCGTGCTGCACATCGGGTCCACAGTGAAGCGTTCGTTCGGCGCGGAGGACATCGAGCTCCTGCGCATCGCCGCGGCCCGCCTCGCGTTGACGATGGTGGCCGAGGCCGCGAGCGAAGACCGCGCGGCCGCGACGGCGCTGCAGCGAAGTCTCCTGCCGGCGCGCATCGCCTCGGTGCCGGGCCTGGACTTCGCCTCCCGCTACGTGCCCGGCGCGGACTTCGCCGTCGGCGGCGACTGGTACGACGTGTTCCCGCTCCCCGGCGACCGCCTCGGCATCGTCATGGGCGACGTCGCCGGCCACGGCCTCGGCGCCGCCGTGGTGATGGGCCGGCTGCGCAGTGCGTTGCGCGCCTACGCGCTCGACGCGGCGAGTCCCGCGGAGGCGCTCGGCAAACTGAGCCGCAAGATGAACCACTTCGAGGAAGGCATCATGGCGACCGTCGCGTACGCCGTGGTGCCGCCGGACCGCGAAACCCTCGTGCTGTCCCTCGCCGGGCACCCGCCGCCCGTGCTGGCCACGCCCGGCTCCCCCGCGCGCCTGCTGGACGTCCCGCCGGACCTGCCCGTGGGCCTGGGCCTGCCACCCGCCGACCGGCGCGACACCGTGGTCGCGCTGCCGCCGGAGTGCACGCTCGGCTTCTACACCGACGGCCTCGTCGAACGCCGCGACGCCGACCTCGACGACGGCTTCCGCAAACTGACCACCGCCATGACCACGGGCGACCCGGAAGCCGTGTGCGCCCGCGTGATGGCCGCGCTCGTCGGCACGAACCCGGCCCACGACGACGTCGCGCTGCTGGTGGTGACGAAACGGCCGGCGCGTCCGTAGTCGCCCGGTGGGCGCCCACCGGGGAGTTCCCCGATGCGAAGCACCCCCCGCCGGCCCCACGCTGGGCCGCGACGTGTCGCCCAGCCCGGGAGGTCCGGCAGAGATGGTGTCGTGGAGCCGCGTGAGCGAGGCGGACGTGGTGCGCGCCGCGCAGGAGTACGACCGGCTCGGGGCGGAGGCGTTCTTCGCGGCGCACGGGTTCGGCCCGTCGCGCACCTACGAGCTGGTGTGGAACGGCAAGCGGTACCCGCACAAGGCCCTGCTCGGTACGGCGTACGAGCTCGCCACCGGCGAGCGCCTCGCCCCCGGCGACTTCGAAGGCGGCAAAACGGGCGCGGTGGCGGTACTGGGGAAGCTCGGCTTCTCGATCGAACAGCGCCGGCCGTAAGTCTCTGCACCGGCCGGCGAAACCGGCCACAACACTTCCGTAAGAACCGCCGTAACGTCCCGATAATGGTGACTCCGCGTGCTGCTCCCTAGGGTGAGGTCCACCGCCCACCGAACCCTGGAGTGCCTGTGAGTCCCCGATTCGACGGCCTGCGCGCCGTGTTCTTCAACAGCACGCTGAAGCGCTCGCCGGAGCCGAGCAACACCGAAGGACTCCTGCGGGTGAGCGCGGAGCTCATGCGGCGCGAGGGCGTCGAGGTCGAGGTGATCCGGACGATCGACCACGACATCGCCGTCGGGGTGTACCCCGACATGACCGAGCGCGGCTGGGCGAGCGACGAATGGCCGGCGCTGTACGAGAAGGTGCTGGCCGCCGACATCCTGGTCCTGTGTGGACCGATCTGGCTCGGGGACAACTCGTCCGAAATGAAGAAGGTCATCGAACGGCTCTATGCGTGTTCACACCTGCTCAACGACGCCGGCCAGTACGCTTACTACGGACGCGTCGGTGGCTGCCTGCTCACCGGCAACGAGGACGGGGTGAAGCACTGCGCGATGAACGTGCTCTACAGCCTCCAGCACCTCGGTTACACGATCCCGCCGCAGGCCGACGCCGGCTGGCTCGGGCCGATCGGCCCGGGTCCGTCCTACCTGGACCCGGAGTCGGGCGGGCCGGAGAACGACTTCACGAACCGCAACACCACGTTCATGACGTGGAACCTCATGCACCTGGCGAAAATGCTGAAGGACGCGGGCGGAATCCCCGCGTACGGAAACCAGCGAGCGGCCTGGGACGAGGGCGAGCGGTTCGATTTCACCCATCCCAACCCCGAGTACCGCTGAGAGGACACCGATGACCACTGTCGGGAAGATGCTCGTGCAAAGCCTGGCCGACCACGGCGTGTCCGCGATGTGGGGCGTGGTCGGCGACGCGCTGAACCCGATCACCGACGCGCTGCGCCAGGAGCCCCGCATCCGGTGGATCGGAGTCCGGCACGAGGAGGCGGGCGCATTCGCCGCGGGCGCGCAGTCGCAGCTCACCGGCCGGATCGGCGTGTGCATGGGCACCGTCGGGCCGGGCTCGCTGCACCTGCTCAACGGCCTCTACGACGCGAAGAAGTCCCACACCCCCGTGCTCGCGATCTGCGGCCAGGTGCCCAGTGCCGAAATGGGCAGCGACTACCACCAGGAAGTGGACAACGACGCCGTGTTCCGCGACGTGTCGGTGTTCTCCCGCACGATCACCGACCCGGCCCAGTTCCCGTATCTGCTGGAGCTGGCGGTGAACGCGGCGTACGCGCGCAACGGGGTGGCCGTGCTCACCCTGCCGGGCGACATCGCGGCCCGCGAGCTGCCGCACGGCACGCAGGAACCGCGGTTCGTGAGCCAGCACCCGCCGGTGACCCCGGAGGCCGGGGCGCTCGCCGAGGTGGCGGCCGTGATCAACGGCGCGGACACCGTGACCATGCTGGTCGGCTCCGGCGCCCGCCCGGCCCGCGACGAGGTGCTGGCGACGGCGGAAACCCTTGCGGCGCCGATGGTCCTGACCCTCAAGGGCAAGGAAACCCTCGAACGGGACAACGACTACCAGGTCGGGCAAACCGGCCTGATCGGCAACCCCGCGGCGCAGCACGCGCTGAGCCACGGCGACGTGCTGCTGATGGTGGGCACCGACTTCCCGTACCGAGACTGGTACCCGAAGGGCAAGACGGTGGTGCAGATCGACCACGAGGGTGAACGCATCGGCCGCCGCGTGCACGTGGACCACGCGCTCGTCGGCGACGCCCGCACCACGCTGGCCGCGCTGCTGCCGCTGCTGGAGGCGAAGCCCTCGCGCGCGCACCTCACCGCGTCCCGCGAGCGCTACACGAGCTGGCGCGACCGCCAGCGCCACCTCGCCGACCCCGGCTACGACTCCACCGTCACCGGCCGCGTGCGCAGGCAGTTCGACAACCGCGAGCGCGCCATCCGCCCCGAGGTGCTCGCGGCGGCTATCGATCGCCACGCCGACGCCGACGCGGTGTTCACCTCCGACACTGGCATGTCGACGGTGTGGCTCGCCCGTTTTGTGACCCTGCACGGAAACCGGCAGCTGCTCGGGTCGTACAACCTGGGCTCCATGGCCAACGCCCTGCCCCACGCCCTCGGTGCCGCCCAGCTCGACCCGGCTCGCCAGACCATCGCGTTCTGCGGTGACGGCGGCCTCACCATGCTCATGGGCGAACTGCTCACGGTCGCGGCCTACGAACTGCCGGTGAAGATCTTCGTGTTCGACAACTCCCGCCTCGGCATGGTCAAGCTCGAGCAGGAACAGGGCGGCATCCCCGAGTTCGGCACCGTGCTCAAGAACCCGGACCTCGCCGGCGTCGCCCGGGCCTGCGGCATCCACGCCGTCCGCATCGAGCACCCCGGCCAGGTCGACGCCGGAGTCCGCGACGCGCTGGCCCACCCCGGCCCGGTGCTGCTCGACGTCGTCACCAATGCCGAAGAGATCGTGATCCCGCCGAAGCCCACTGTCGGCCAGGCATGGGGCTTCGCCATCGCCAAGATCGAGGAGACCCTGATCTCGGCGCACGACGTCGACGAAAAGGCGTAACCGCCTCCGCAGTCCAAGAGGCCCGGCCGTTCCTCGGCCGGGCCTCTTCTGTTTTGTTCCAGTCACACGGTCGGGTGACACAGACCTGCTCAGCTGGGCAGACGTCGTCGCCGGGGATTCACCCGATACGGCGGCGTCTCAGGGATTGATCACCGTATTGACGGTTGGTCTGAATGGCGCAACTATTTCGCGCATGTCCGAACCCGTGGCGTTTCGGAACGAGTAAGCCGCCCGGGTTCGAAGAACCAGCACCGCACCGACGGTGTCTTTGTCCTGCCCGGAAAACGGGCGCGAGAACGACGAACAAGGAGAACGTGCATGCGATCCAGTCCGCGTTGGCGGAAGGTGGTGACGGGGTCGATGGCCACCGCGTTGGCGATCGCGGCGGTCACCTACACCGGGGCGAGCACGAGTGCGTACGCGGATGTCCAGGTGTTCACCGACAGCAAGACCGCGGCCGACGGCAAGCAGTACTGGGTGCAGAACCACCTGGTGTCCAAGGATCTCGCCGCGAAGTCGGGCACACCGAAGAAGTGGCTGCTCGTATGGGCCGGTGATGAGAACATCGCCGACACCGCGGTGAAGGACGTCAAGAACCTGCCGGGCACACTCGGCGGCGGCCTCAACAAGGTGAAGAACGCCTTGCCTGGTCCCGATTTCCTCGCTGTGATCGACGCGACGCAGGGCTCGCCGTCGTACGGCAAGGTCGTGAACACCGCGACGGTCGGCCCGCTCGTCGAGAACGAGCCGCACCACATGCAGTACGTGTGGCACAAGGGCGACACGATCTACGCGGGCGCGCTGTTCGCCGCGGCGACGTATGCGTTCGATGTGAGTTCCTTGCCACAGCTGAAACTCAAGGGCGTCAGCCTGCCGACACAGACACTCGGCGGTTCGGTGCCCGACGCGTACTGGGTACTCAAGGACGGCACGGCGTACGGCACCTACATGGGCGGGCCGGTCGTGCCCGGGCCGTACACCTACCAGGACGGCAGCACGCAGACCGGCAACGGGTTCGCCGGCAGCCCCGGCGAGGTCGTGCACTTCGACCAGAACGCGCAGGTCCTGTCGCAGAACCCGGCCGCGACACCGCAAGGCGACAACCCCAAGCTGTGCGACAACCTCCCGCAGCTCGGGAAACCGACGTGCGCCAACCCGCACGGCGTGCAGGCCCGCGAGGACCTGAACACGTTGGTCACCAGCGACTACGCCGAACCGCGCAACATCATCCTCGACCCGGTGAAGCAGCCGTCGCCGTACCTGCGGCGCCCGACCGTGCGCACGTGGGACATCTCCGACCGCAACCATCCGAAGCTCAAGGCGGTCTCCTACCTGCCGGACGGCCCGCGCGCCGACCCGGCCGACCCGCTGCACTCGGAAAGCCGCGCGGTCATGGAGACCACGGTGACGAACGTGGCGGGCCACAAGGGCGCCTTCGCCCAGACCATGCAGGGTGGAGCGGTGTTCTACACGCCGGACATCACGGCGAAGGATCCGCATTGGATCGAGGTGTTCGACGACGGGGCCGCCAACAAGGCCATCTACCCGGGCAACGACGCCAACGGCGCCAGCTCCAACGGCGGCTGGATCCAGACCAGCCCGGACGACAAGTACCTCTACCGCGCGATCGTCGGGCGGCAGAAGGGCACGCTCGGCGCGGACGACCCCGGCACCACCGGCGGCGTCTACGTGCTCGACATCCGGAAGCTGGTCAACGCCGGCGACCGGATCGAGGACATCCAGGGCCGCGTGGACACGAAGGCCAAGGCGCAGCAGGGCGGCGGCGGTGACCTGCCGACGGTCGTCGGCGCGGCGCCGATCAACCCCGGCACGCCGGGCGCCGGCCCACACTGGGGCGCCTACGACAACCTCGCGCTCGGCAGCGACGGGTTTTACCACGAGACGACGCAGCCGCAGCACCTCGCGGTGTCGAACTACTTCGTCGCCCGGTCCGGTTTGGACGGTGACCACAAGGTCAACCTGCTGAACCTCGGCCCGGACGGGAAGATCTCCGTGGACCCGAACTTCCGCGACGAGTTCACCGGCCAGGTCGGGATCAACTTCAACCGCAAGTCCTGGCCCCACGGCGACTTCGGCAACGCCAAGCCGCACTCGGAGCTGTTCGTGGCCGCGGACGCCGACGTCAAGTGACCCCTCCGGTGCCGGGCCGCTTCGGTGGCCCGGCACCGGACCTCCCCGGAAGGTCCACGATGGATCACCACGACCTCACGGCCGCCACCGGTTCGTCCGGAGTGGACGTGCTGGCGCTAGTGCTGCGGCTCGCGTTGCTGCTCACCACCGCCTTCCTCGCCGGCGCAGGCCTGCTCGTTCCGCTGGCCGGCTCACCCAGCCGACGGCCGCGTATTGTCCTTTTCGGACTCGGCGGCGCGTCGGCGCTCCTGGCCGTCGGCTCGTTCTTCGCCGTGCCGATCAACCCGATCGCGCTCGCCGTACACGTCCTGCTCGCGCTCGCCGTGCCGCTGCTGGTGAGCCGGCCGCGGTTCGGACGGTGGGCGTCGGTCGCGCTCGTCGGGCTGGTCGTGCTCGAGACGTCGGCCGGCCGCTCGGGCCTCGGGTTCGCGGCGGACCTCGGGTACGTGGCGGGCGCCACCGTCTGGTTCGGGTTCGCCCTGCTCAGCGCCTCGTCGGACGGGCAGTGGCGGCCCACCGCCATCAGGCCCGGACCGCTGTCCCTCACCCTCGGCGGACTCCTGGTTCTGGCCGGCGGGGTCGAGCTCGCGCTGTCCGGCCCCGGGTTCGACCGGCGGCTCGACACCACGTTGTTCGGCCTCACGGTCCTGCTCGTCGTGGTGCTGCCCCTGGTCGTGACGGTGCTGGCCGTGGTGCTGCGGCGCGACACCGGCCGCACGTACCGCTTCGGCGCGGTCGGCGTGGCGCTCGCGTTCCTGGCGTGGGCCACGCTCGCGGCGATCCCGGCCCCTCCCCCGCTGCCCGTGCCCGGTGTACCGCTGCTCGCCGACGCCGGTGGCTACCCGGTCCTGGTCAGCCCGCAGCGCCCGGGCCACAACCTGGTCCACTTCCCGGCCAGTGCCGGCGCCGACCTCGCGGTGACCGCCTCGGACGGCTCCGTTGTCCAGTCCCTCGCGTGGCCCGGCGCCGAGGGTACGTGGGCCGACGTCGTCCTGCCGCCCGGGCGCAGCGACCTGCGGATCCGCCGCGGTGACGCGACCACGGCCGTCGAGGTCGACGCCGGCACCGAGCCCGGCCCGGGTGTCACGGCTGACTCACCGGAATGCGCGTCCGCGGCACTCGGCGGGCTCGTCGCGGGCCGCCGTGACGTGCTCACCTCGTGCCCGGCCGACGCACTGTCCCCTGAAGACAGTGGCGCGCTGGTGAAACTGGTGGACTTCCTGGCTGCCCGCAAACCCGCCGCGCTCACGCTCGTCGACGACACATCGCCCCGCGGCCGGGCAGCGTCCCGGCTCGTGCGGGACACCGCCGCCCGCCACGGTTTGGGCGTCCAGGCCGAACCGGGACCGGACACCGCGCTGGTCGTCGTGGCCGGCTGGGCCGGTGGTTACCGCGCGCTGACGCAGGCCAAGCAAGCCCAGCAGAGCCGCCCGACCTACCAGTACGGCCTGTACCTGGCGCCGTGGCTGCTCAACGCCCCGCTCGTGAACGCGGTCGCCAGCTCGTCGCTGCCCCTGCGCTTCGACCCACGAGACCCCACGGCCCTGGCCTACGCCATCGCGGTCGGCGACGAGTTCGGCGGCGAGAGCCCGACCGTCGGCGGGTTCGCGCGGTGGCTCGGCCCCGCGGCGGCGACCGGCGAGGTGCAGATCTACGCGTCGGCGCAGGTCAACGCGATGCCGATGGACCCCGGGGAGCCCCACGCCCCCGGCATGGTGATGGACCGCGACTACGCCGGCCAGTGGGTCCCCGACGGGACCGTCGTGCCGATCTCCGCGGTCCTTCGCTGAACCCGCAGAAATCCCCGAGACAAGGAGAAACCCCATGAAACGCAGGATCCTGCTCACCCTCGCCGCGGCCGCGGTGTTCACCGGCCTCGGTGCCGGCGTCGCCGACGCGGAACCCGCCGTGTGGGCGGTGCCCGGCGTCGACCTCGGCGGCGTGCTCGGACCGCTGGGGCAGCCGGTCGGCCTGCTCGCCCCGGTGTTCGGCCTCATCACCACCGTGTCCTGAAAACCTTCTGCCGAAAGGAATCCCGATGAAGAAGACCCTCGCCCGCGCCACCGCGATCGCCGCGTTCGCCGGCGCCGCCACGCTCGTCGCGTCCGGTCCCGCCCTGGCGTCCACCAGTGACACGCCCGGTGTGGTCGTCGTCGACGAGCCCGACACGAGCGACCTGAACAACATCTGGACGTTCGCCCCGCTCGGCGTCCCGCCGCTCGGCCTCGTCCAGTCGCTCGGCGGCCTACCGGGCAAGCTGCTGCCCTCCTGGGGCTGATCCCCGCGGCCACGGCGGCTCGCCCGCCGCCGTGGCCGGTCCCCCTCGACCCTGGAGTTCCCATGTCCGTGAAGAAACCCCTGCCGGCGAGCCAGTTCCTGCTGTCGTCGCCGACGTCGTGCGAGGCGCCCCGGGCCGCGCCAGAAGAGCCCGTGCGCGTGGTGCCGCTGGCCGTCGCCGCCGTACTCGGCGTCGCGCTGAGCTGGTACGTCTGGGCGACCTACGGCGGCAAGTACGGCATCCTGCTCGTGCTGGGCCTCGCCCTCGGCGTCGCGTTGTTCCACTCCCGCTTCGGGTTCACCTCCGCGTGGCGGCAGCTGATCGCCGTCGGCAACGGTTCCGGCCTGCGGGCCCACGCGCTGCTGCTCGGCACGGCCACCACGCTCATCGCCCTCATCGCGGGCACCGGCGCCGGGTTGTTCGGTGCCACGCCGAAGCTCACCGCGGGGCCGATCGGCCTGCCGTTGTTCGTCGGCGCGGCGGTGTTCGCGATCGGCATGCAGCTGGGCGGCGCGTGCGCGTCCGGCACGCTGTTCGCCGTCGGCGCGGGCCAGTCGACGATCGTGCTCACGCTCGGCGGGTTCATCGCGGGCTCGGTGCTCTACAGCTGGGCCTACCCCGTGTTCACCGGCTGGCCGCAGGTCTCCGGGTTCCTGCTCGCCGACCACGTCGGCTGGGCCGGTTCCTGGGCGATCACCCTGGCCGCGCTCGCTGTGGTCGTGGTGGTGACCCGGCTCGTGCAGGCGCGGCGCACGCCGCCCCCGGTCGAACCCGTCCCGACCGCGCACGGCTTCGCGCGCGTGCTGCGGGGTTCGTGGCCGCTACTCGTCGGCGCCGTCGTGCTCGGCGTGCTCGCGGCGGCGGTCGTCCTCGTGTCGGGCTCGACGTGGGGTGTCACGTTCGCGTTCACGCTGTGGGGCGCGAAGCTGCTGCAGCTCGTCGGCCTGCACCCCGAGACGTGGGAGTTCTGGCAGACGAGCACCAACGCCAAGGCGCTCGCCGGCCCGATCTGGACGGACAAGACGAGCCTCACCGACCTCGGCATCATCCTCGGTGCGGCCGTCGCGGCCTCGGCGGCCGGCACGTGGAGGATCCGGGCGGAAATCCCGTGGCGCACCGCGGTGGCGGCCGTGCTCGGCGGCATTCTGATGGGCATCGGCGCGCGGCTCGCCGGCGGGTGCAACATCGGCGCGTACCTCGCCGGCATCTCCACCGGCAGCCTGCACGGCTGGCTGTGGGGCCTGTTCGCCCTGGGCGGCACCTGGGTCGGCCTGCGGCTGCGGCCGTTGTTCGGGCTGGTCAACCCGCGGCCGAGCGACAGCATCTGCTGACCAGGTGGTGGGACACCTTGTCGAGGCCGGAGCTGTCTTCCTATAGTGCGTCAGACGTCTGACGTCTTTTGGGAGGCTCACGGTGACGAAGGATCTGCGGTCGTTTCTCGCGGAGGTGGTCTCGACCGGTGCGGGCGAGGTCAAGCACGTGTCGAAGCAGGTGGACCCGCGGTTCGGTGTCACCGCCTACGGAGCGTGGTACGACAAGCGCGGCGACTACCCGGCGTTGCTGTTCAGCGACGTCGCCGGCAGCGAGCTGCGGTGCCTGACCAACCTCGTCGCGACACACGAGCGGATGGCATTGGCCCTCGGGGTCGAGGCCGAGACGCTCGTGCGTTCGTCGGTCGCGGGCCAGGGCCGGGCCGCGCACCCGCCGGTCGAGTTCGAGGGCGCGGCGCCGGTGCAGGAGGTGGTGTGGCGCGGTGCGGACGCCGACCTCACCCGCCTGCCGATCCCCACCCACAACGAGCTGGACGGCGGCCCGTTCCTCACCGCCGCCGTCGGCGTGACGCGCGACCCGGAGTCGGGCGCGATCAACGCCGGCATCTACCGCCACCACATCTACGGCCCGCGGCGCCTCGGGGTGTGGTTCTTCGGCTCCCACGACGGCGGCACCATCCACCGCCGCTACGCCGAACGCGGCGAGCCCACCCCGATCGCGCTGGTGATCGGGCACCACCCGGCGTTCCTCATGGGCGCGGTGTCGCGGGTCCCGGGCATCGGCGGCGAGTACGACGCCGCCGGCGCCTACCTGGGCGAATCGGTCGCCACCGTCCCCACTGTGACGTCCGGAATCCCCGTGCCCGCGCACGCCGAGATCGTCATCGAGGGCCACATCCTGCCCGACGAGCTCGAGGAGGAAGGCCCGTTCGCCGAATGGCCCGGCCACTACGTCGGCGGCGGCCGCAAACCCGTCATCGAGGTCGACGCCATCACCATGCGCCGCGACGCGATCTTCCAGGACATCCAGGCCTCCGGCCGCGAACACCGGCTCATGGGCGCACTGCCTCGCATCGCCAGCATCCACGAGGCCGTGCAGCAGAAGGTGCCGGGCCTGCGCGCGGTCAACATCCCGCTGCACGCCCGCATGCACTGCTACCTGTCGATCCGCAAGAACTCCGACACCGACCCGACGCGCGCCGCCTTCGCCGCCCTCAACACCGAGCCGGAGAACCTGCGCGCCATCGTCATCGTCGACGACGACATCGACGTCTACGACGAACGCGAAGTCGCCTGGGCCATCGGCACCCGCTTCGACGCGTCGCAGGACCTGCAGATCATCCCCCGCTGGAACGGACCCGGCGGCCTGCTGCCCACCAACTGGTCCTACGACGAAGCGGGCGGGCGCACCCCGCAACGCTCCTCCGCCGTGATCGTCGACGCCACCAAACCCGCCCCGCCGGTCGTCTTCCCGGCTCGCGCGCGAGTGCCGGAAGAAGCGATGCAGGCGGTGGACGTGGACGCCGTCGAGACGATCACGGCCGTGAGCGACCTGCCCGGGTGGGTGTGACGGCTGGGCGTGACAGGTAGGCGACGCGCCTCAGCCGTGACGGGCTTGTGTGGCCGGACGTGCCGGCTGTCCACTTCGGACGGACAGCCGTCACACCTGGGCGCGGTTCCGCAGTTCCCCGGTCACCGCAGGGCCGAGCTGGGGCTCCAGCTCGGCCAGCAGCTCGCCGATCCGCGCCGCCAGGTCGGGCGACGGCCGGGTGAACGCGCTGGAGCCGTCCTGGCGCCACTCGTCCAGGTCGCGGCGGGCTGCGTCGGCCAACGGCTCGCCGGGGACGCTGAGCAGCCCCAGGTCGGTCGCGAGCCGGGACCACCGGCTCAACCCACGCAGCAAAGTGAGCGCCCCGCGGCGGACGTGGAGGGGGTGCGACGCGTCCGCCAGGTCGAGCAGGAGCGGGAGGTCCGCCTGGCCAAGGCGGCCGTCGAGCAGCGCGGCCGCCTCGCGGACCACGCCGGGCGAAGGGTCGGCAAGCGGCTCGCGGCCGTAGAGAGCGGCTCGCGGATCCGAGGGGTTCGCCAGCAGCCGGCGCAGGCCACGAACCGCGGCGACGCGTACCCGGGGCCGGTCGTCGGCGAACTGCGCCCGCAGCAGGTCGACGTCGTCGGGCGTGCCCGTCTGGCCGAGGCCGGCCACGGTCGCTCGCGTGACGGCACCCGACCGCAGCGCGTCCCGGTAGTACGCCGCCGGGTCGCCGCCCGAGCGCAGCACCAAGGCCTGCGCCATGGACCGCACCAGCGACGAGCTCTCCGCCAGCCGTTCCCGGGCGGTCTCCACTCCCAGCAGCTGCAACGCCCGCACGCGCACCTTGGGTGCGCCGCCGTCGAGCAGGTGCAGCACGTACCGGGGGTCGCCGCGGTCGAGCAGGAGGTGGCCGAAACGGGTGCGGATCACGTCGTCGTGGTCGTGGACCGCGATCGAAGCCGGCCGCTCGTCGGAGAGCAGCCCGGCGTGCAGGGCCGACTCGTGGACCGTCCGGCGGGTCCGCAGGTCCGGCGACGCGAGCGCGAGGTCGAGGAGCTCGGGCGAGCGCAGCGTCGGCTGCAGCAGGTGCTCGTCCACCCAGCCGTCCACGGCCCGCCGGCTCAGTGCGACGACCAGCGGCAGCAGGGTGCCAGGTCCGCCTGCGAGAACAAGTCGAGCACCGCCGCGCGGGCGATCTCCCGAACCTGGGGCACCCAGTCGACGCAGCGCACCAGCAGCAGGGCAACGCTTCCGGGTCGTCACTGCTCCGCAGCCGGCGCACGCCCGGCTCCCGGACGTACCCGACGGCGTGGCAGACCGCCTCGGCGAGCTGGACACGACTCAGCTGACGCCACGGCAAGGCCCGCCGGTGGTCCTCGCCGTGGCGTCAGGACCAGCGTCGCTCGGACTCGTCGAACGCCAGCCACTCGCGCGAGTCGCCGGCGGCGAGCGCGTCCAGTTCTTCTTCCGTCGCCATCGTCCCCCCTCTCCGGCGCCATCGTGCCACCCAAGGGCGAGATCGCACCGCTCACTCCAGAAGCCGGCTCAAAGGCGATCTCGCACGCCCCGGCGGAGCCGGGGCAATCATTACAGCCCGCCGAGACGCTCGGTGATGGCGGTGCTCAGGCGGAGGATCGCGGACGTCGACTGCTTCAGCCGCTCGTCGTCCACAGTGGACTTGACCATGCTCACCGACAGCGCGCCGACGGGCTGCCCGCCGCGCCCGGCGACGGCTGCGCCCACGCACATCATGCCCGGCGCGGTCTCCTCGTCGTCGACGGCGTAACCGTGCGCGCGGGTGCTCTCGATCTCCGCCATCAGCTGCGGCATCCGCGAAATGCTGTGCGGGGTCAGGGTTTCGAAGCGGCCGTCGGCGTAGCGGCCGGCGATCTCGTCGTCGGCCAGCGACGCGAGCAGCGACTTGCCGCTCGCCGTGCAGTGGGCGGGCAGGCGCAGGCCGATCTCGTAGGACATCGCGAGCGTCCGCAATCCCGGCCGCGTCTCGACGTAGACGACGTGGCGTCCGTCCAGCAGCGACAGCACGATCGTGTCCTCGGGCAGCAGGCCCAGTTCCTGGTCGACGCGCCGGAACTCCAGCACGAACCCGGACTTCGCGAGGTAGGCCCGCCCGAGCGGGACGACCTTCCAGCCGAGCCGGTAGTGCCCACCCGGGGTGCGCGTGAGCAGCCCGGTGGTGACCAGTGTCGTGCACACGGCGAGGCAGCTGCTCTTGGGCGCGCCGATGGCCCGCGCGAGCTCGCTGAGCGGCAGCCCGTCGGGGGCGGCCGCGAGCGCGTCGAGCACGTACGCGGCGCGGGCGACCGAAGGAACCGGCAAGCCCGCCGAGGAAGGGGAACTGGTCATCGCGGGAGATTCTGTCATCGGCGCCACCGGCGGGCGAGCACGATCGCGGCGATGACGGCGGCCACTGCCGGGACCACGCGCTTGACAACCGGAATGGCGATGGCCCGCAGGACGACGGTGTCCGCGTTGCGAGTGTGCGGCCGGTCCTCCGGGCTCGGCCGGCCACCGCCGACACTCACGACCGGAGCCTCACCGGCGGGCTCTGCCGACCGAGCAGCGCCCACCGGTTCGTCGTCCGGCCACTCCTGGGCCGCCAGATCGACGACCTCCACCACCGGCTCGGCTGCCGGCACCGCTGCCACGCCCGACACCGCGGCCTGAGGCACTTCCGCAGCCTGAGCCCGCGATCCGGCCACCTCGTCCGCCAGCGCCCGCGCGAACTCGTCGACCAGCCGCCCCGTGACCTCGCCCAGCACACCACGCCCGAACTGCGCCAGCCGTCCCGTCAGCGCGAGCTCCGTGGCCAGGTCGACCCGCGTGCCTTCCGGGGCCGGCACCAGCCGCAGCGTCACCGTCGCCGAAGCCGAACCGCGGCCGCGCACCTCACGCCCCGACGCCGCCACGACCACGACCCCCGCGTCCTCGTCGCGTTCGCGGAACTGCGCCAAGCCGGAGTACTCGGCGGCGATCGGCCCGACCTTCACGCGCAGGCCGCCGCGAACGTCGTCGCCGTCGACCTCGTCCAAGTGCACGCCGGGCATGCACGGCGCGACCCGCCGCGGATCGGTGAGCACAACCCACGCCTGCGCGGGCGGCAGGCCGACGGTGAAGGTGTTCTCCAGTCGCACGAACGCCCCCTAGGCCGGGAACCGCATGTCGACACGGGAACCCGCCGAAGGCGCCCACCGGCTCGTGACGACCTTGCGGCGTGTGAAGAATCGGATGCCGTCCTCGCCGTACTGGCCCGAGTCGCCGAAGAGCGAGTGCTTCCAGCCACCGAACGGGAAGTACGGGATCGGCACGGGAATGGGCACGTTGAGCCCGACCATGCCGGCCTGCACGGTGTGCTGGAACTTGCGCGCGGCGACGCCGTCGCGGGTGAACAGGGAGACGCCGTTGCCGTACTCGCCGCCGTTGATCAGCCCGACGGCCTCCTCCAGAGTGTCGACGCGCAGCATCGACAGCACCGGGCCGAAAATCTCGTCGGTGTACACGGTCATGTCCGGGCGCACGTGGTCGAGCAGCGTCGGCGCGAGGAAGAACCCGTTCTCCCGCCCCGGAACACGCACGTCGCGGCCGTCGACCACGAGGTCCGCGCCCGCGTCGGCGCCGGCCTGCACGTATCCGGTCACGCGGCACAGGTGGTCGGCGGTGACGAGCGGGCCCATGTCGGCGCCCTCGTCGTGACCGTCCGCAGTGGACAGCCGGCCGATGCGTTCCACCAGACGATCGCGCAGCGCGTCACCGACCCCGCCGACGGCCACCGCGACCGAGATCGCCATGCACCGCTCCCCCGCCGAACCGTAGGCGGCGGAGACGAGGGCGTCGGCGGCCGCGTCGAGGTCGGCGTCCGGCAGCACCACGAGGTGGTTCTTCGCGCCGCCGAGGGCCTGCACCCGCTTGCCGTGCTTGGCCGCGGTCTCGTAGACGTGCCGGGCCACCGGCGTCGACCCGACGAAGCTCACCGCGGCGACGTCCGGGTGGGCCAGCAGCGCGTCGACGGCCGGGGCGCTGCCGTGCACGACGTTGAGCACGCCGGCAGGCAGCCCGGCCTCGAGCGCCAGCTCGGCCAGGCGGTTCGACGCCGAGGGGTCCTTCTCGCTCGGCTTGAGCACAAAGGCGTTCCCGCACGCGACGGCGATCGGGAACATCCACATGGGAACCATCACGGGGAAGTTGAACGGCGTGATGCCGGCGACGACCCCGAGCGGCTGGCGGATCGAGTACGTGTCGACACCGCGGGAGACGTTCTCGCTGAAGTCCCCCTTGAGCAGGTGCGGGATCCCGGCGGCGAACTTCGCGACGTCCAGGCCCGCGTTGACCTCCGCACGGGCGTCGGCGAGCGTCTTGCCGTGTTCGCCGGTCACGAGCTCGGCCAGCTCGTCACGCGAGCGCTCGACCAGCCGGATGAACTCCAGCAAAACCTGCTGGCGCACGCCGAGGGACTCCTCGGCCCAAGCGGACTGCGCGTCGAGTGCGACCTTCACGGCGTGGTCCACGGCACCGGCGTCGCCGAGCGCGACCCGGCCCGCGACGCTGCCCCGGGCGGGGTCGTGCACGTCGGCCCACGCGGGCGGTTCGTCCTGGACGAAGGCGCCGCCGACGAAGTGCTGGATGGTGTTCACAAGTGTCCTTTCTCGACAGTCGAGCCGAGGTGCGGGAGGGCCGGTACGGGTGGGGTGTCGGGTGGTTCGGGCCAGCGGTGGCCGGCGGCTTCGTCAACGGCCCGCACAACGCGTTCGGGGGTGATCGGCTCGTGCCACACCCGCGCGCCCAGCGGGGCGAGCGCGTCGTTCACGGCGTTGTGCACCGCCGCGGGCGCGCCGGCGGCCCCGGCTTCACCAGCGCCTTTCACGCCCAGCATGGTGATCGGGCTCGGCGTCTCGAGGTGGGTGATGCGTACGTCCGGCAGCTCCGGGCCGGTCGGCATGAGGTAGTCGAGCAGGGTCGAGGTGAGCAGCTGGCCGTTCTCGTCGTAGTACAGCCGCTCGAACAACGCCCCGCCGATGCCCTGCGCGACGCCGCCGCGGATCTGCCCGTCCACGATCTCGGGGTTGATGAGCACCCCGCAGTCCTCGACGCACGCGTAGTCGACGATGTGCACGAGCCCGCTGTCCTCTTCGATCTCGACGACCGCGGCGTGGGCGCCGTTGTTGAAGGTGACGTTGGGACCGCTGTACTCCCCCACCACCGACAGCCCGATCCTCAGCTCCGGCGGCAGGCGGTGGGTGCGGAAGTGCGCGACCTCGGCGAGCTCTTCCACTCCCAAGTGGACGTTCGGCGCGCCCGCGACCTGGACCACGCCGTTGGCGATCTCGAGGTCGGCCGGGTCGACCTCGAGCAGGTGCCCGGCGATCGCGAGCAGCCGTTCCTTCACCTCGCGGGCGGCCGAAGCCGCGGCACCACTGCTGACCACGGCCGAACGGCTGGCCCACACCCCCGTGCCGTGCGGCACCACCGCCGTGTCGCCGCTGACCACACTGATGCGGTCGAACGAGACCCCGAGGTGGTCGGCCACGACCTGCGCGGCCGTCGTCTGCAGGCCCTGGCCCTGGCCGGGCGTGCCGAGCAGCACGGTGACCGAACCGTCGGCCTCCACCCGCACCTCGACCTGGTCGTGCGCGGTGATCGGGGCGCCGCGCTTGCCGTAGAACATCACGCCGGGCGCGGTGACCTCGACGAAACACGCGAGCCCGACACCGAGCAGCCGCCCGCGTTCGCGCGCTTCGGCCTTGCGCTTGTCGAGGTCCGGCCCCGAGGGGAGCATGGCGAGAAGCTTCTCCAGCGACTCCTGGTGGGAGCCGCTGTCGTAGACCTGGCCGGTCACGGAGGTGTAAGGCAGTTCCTCGGGCGCGATCAGGTTGCGGCGGCGCAGTTCCGCCGGGTCGAGCCCGAGCCGGCGCGCGGTCTCGTCGAGCAGCGTCTCCATCGCGAGGATGGCGACGGGGTGCCCGACGCCGCGGTACACCGCGAGCGGAGCTTTGTTGGTGATGGCGACGCGCAAGTGTCCCGAGTAGACGGGGATCCGGTAGGGGCCGGGCATGATCGTGGCGACCTGGATGCCTTCGGTGACCATGCTGCGCGGGTAGACGGAGTAGGCGCCGCCGTCGCTCACGACCTCCGAACGCAGGCCGAGGATCCGGCCGTCGGCCGCGACGGCCAGCGCGGCGGACACCCGCTCGTCGCGCGCCTGTGTGTCCGACTGCAGCGATTCGACGCGGTCCTGGATCCACTTCACCGGGCGGCGCAGCAGGATGCTGGCCGCGCACGTGGCGACCTCGTCGGAGTACACGTGCGCCTTCATCCCGAACGCGCCGCCGACCTCGTCGGTGAGCACGCGGATGTTGCTCTCGCGCAGGCCGAGCAGCTCGGCGAACACCGACTGCAGCATGTGCGGCGCCTGCGTGGACAGGCGCACGGTGAGCGACTTCGCCGACGGGTCGAACTCGGCGACGACGCCGCGGGGCTCCAGCGCGACAGCCGTGTGACGCGCGGTGCTGATGCCGGTCTCCACGATCACGGCGGCCTCGGCGAAGGCCGCTTCGACGTCGCCGGTGCCGAAGGTGCCTTCGAAGGCGAGGTTGGACGGCAGCTCGTCGTGCACCTTCGCCGCCGACGCGTCGAGGGCGGCGATGGAGTCGACGACCGGGTCGAGCTCCTCGTAGTCGAGGGTGATCAGCTCCAGCGCGTCCTCCGCGACGGCGCGGCTTTCGGCCACGACCATCACCACGGGCTCCCCGACGTAGTGCATCTTGCCGGTGGCCAGGGGCCGCTGGTCGCCACCGACCAGGCCCGGCCAGTCGAGCAGGCCCTTCCACGAGCGGCACATCGGGTTGAAGTCGTCCGCGGTGAACACGGCGACCACGCCCGGCGCCTGCCGAGCGGCCTCGACGTCGATCGCCGTGATCAGCGCGTGCGCGACCGGGGCGCGGACGAACGCGGCGTGCAGGCAGCGGGCCGGGGTGACGTCGTCGGCGTAGCGGCCGCGGCCGAGCAGGATCTTCGGGTCCTCGACACGCTTGACGCGGCGGCCGACCCAGCCTTCGGTGATGCTCACGCCCGCGCCTCCCGCACCTGCTCGGCGTATTCGGCGATCGCGGTCACGATCGGCGCGTAGCCGGTGCAGCGGCACAGGTTCCCGGACAGCCGCTCGCGGATCTCGTCGCGGGAGAGGTCCGGGTTCTCCTCGACGGCGGTGACGGCGGCCATCAGGAAACCCGGCGTGCAGAAACCGCACTGCAGCGCCTGGTGCTCCCAGAACTTCTGCTGCAGCGGGTGCAGCACGTCCTCGGCGCCGGCCGTCTCGCCCAGGCCTTCGACGGTGTCCACTGTGGATCCGTGCGCCTGCACGGCGAGGGTGAGGCAGCTGCGCACGGCCGTGCCGTCGAGCCGGACGGTGCAGGCGCCGCAGACGCCGTGCTCGCAGCCGAGGTGCGTGCCGGTGAGGCCCAGGTCGTGGCGCAGGAAATCGGCGAGCGTGGTCCGCGGCGTGGTGCGCGCCGACTCGGGTTTCCCGTTCACCGTGAGGGAAACCTGCGTCGGCTCGTGGGCGTCAAGCACGGGCACTCTCCACTTCGGACTGGCAACGGGCGGCGGCTTCGGCGAGCGAGCGGGCGACGAGCCGGGTGCCCGCGCGGCGGCGGTAGGTCACGGAACCGTGGATGTCGCCGACGACGTCGATCTCGTCGAACGCCCGCGCCGCGGCTTCGGCGAGCACGGCGTCGTCGAGGACCTCGCCGGTCAGGATCTTCTCGGCGGCGCCGGCGCGGCGCGGCGCGCCGGCGATGCCGAACAGGGCGATCCGCGCGTCGGTGCAGCGCCCGGCGGAATCGGTGTCCAGCACGGAGATCACGCCGACGAGGGCGAAGTCGCCGCTGCGGCGGGTGATCTCGCGGATCGACCAGCCGGCCGTCGCGGGCACGAGCGGCAGTTCGGCTCCGGCGACGACCTCACCGTCGTCCAGCGCGGTCAGGTAGGGGCCGAGGAAGAAGTCGCGCGCGGCGATCCTGCGCCGCCGCCCGGCGCCGGCGACGCGCACGGACCCGCCGAGCGCGAGCAGCAACGCGGGCAGCTCAGCCGCGGGGTCGGCGTGGGCGAGCGAGCCGCAGACCGTGCCGCGGTTGCGGATCTCGGGGTGCCCGACCTGCGCGAGGCTTTCGGCGACCAGCGGGTGGCGGCGGCGCGTCTCGGGGTCGGTCTCGAGCGCGCGCGTGGTGACCGCGGCCGACACGACGAGGCCGTCGGTGTCGCGGAAAGCGTGGCCCTGCAGGTCTTTCGCCGTGGTGATGTCGACGAGTACCGAAGGGTTCGACATGCGCAGCGCCATCACCGGGAGGAGGCTCTGCCCACCGCCGAGCACCCGCGCGTCCGGCCCGTGCTCGGCCAGCACCGCCACCGCGTCGCCCAGCGATTCGGCCCGGTGGTAGCCGAAAGCAGGCAGTTTCACCGATTCACCCCTCTTGCTCGCTCTGGCCAGTGTTCGAAATGCTGAACACTGTTCGATTTCCAGAACGAGTCTCTGAAGACCTGGGACGGATGTCAAGTCGGACACGGTCGATGCCGCGCCCCACGCCCCGTGTCGCCGGACCAGGATCAGGCGGGTTCGGGCGGGGGCGCCACCCCGGCGGCCACCGGGGTTGCCGGCCGCTTCTGACCGCCGTCACCGTTGCCGACGACGTGGTCACCTGGGCCGGTTTCGAACAATCCCACCGCCCGGCCCACGACTACCGCGGCTTCGGCACGCTCACCTTCGCCCGCCCCGACTACGACCGTGCCCTGCGGGATCTGGTCGCGGCGCTGGGTGGCTCCTGCTGAGGACCTACGGCTTCCGGCCCGACGCCGAGATCATCGGGGAAGTCGCCAGGTCGAGGCGCCCCGAGGTGACGTTGGCGAGGTGGCGGTCGATGTCGGCGGCCGTGGCCAGGCCGGCGGTGAGCAGGCTGTCGCGGACCTGGCGGACCGTCGCGGCTTCCAGGGCGGTGCAGGCCGGGGAGGTGATCGGGAAGTACGCGTCGGCGGTGACGTCGGTGAGGCCGGCTTCGCGCAGGACGCGCGGGAGGGTGCGGCCGTAGGCGAGGTCGGCGCCGCGCGAGGCGAGCAGCTCGCGGAAGGCCCGGCGGAGGCGGTTGGCCAGCGCCTCGTCCGGGCCGTGTTCGTCGAGGCAGATCAGGGGTTGCAGGGTCGGGTCGGCGTCTTCGAGCAGCAGGCGGCCGCCGGGGCGCAGGGCGGCGACCATGGTGCGCAGGGCGCGTTCGCGGTCGGGCACGTGGACCAGGACCAGGCGGGCGTGGACGAGGTCGAAGCCGCCGGGCGGGGGTGCGTCGAGGCCGATGTCGTGGCGGCGGATCTCCACGACGTCGCTCGCGGTGGTGGCGGCCCAGGAGGTGTCGAGGTCGGTGGCGAGCACGTGGCCGCCGGGGCCGACGCGGTCGGCGAGCCAGGTCACCACCGAGGGGCCGCCGGCGCCGACTTCCCAGCACCGCCAGCCCGGGGCGACGCCGAGATCGTCGAAGTGCCGGAACGTCGACGCGTCGAACAGCGAGCTGAGCGCGTCGAAGCGCGAGCCCGCTTCCGGTTGGGCGTTGTCGAGGAGGTAGCCCTCGTCCGGGGAGGTCATGGCGGTGATTGTGCAACACGCGACAGGGCGTAGACCCGTTCCGCCGTGCCACCGAACACCCAAGAGCGTTCGGCCGCCGTCAGGTGCGAGGTGAGGGCGTCGGCGGCGGAATGGACCTGGCTGTAGGTGCCCGCGAGCAGGCACACCGGCCAGTCCGAGCCGTACATCAGCCGCGACGGGCCGAACGAGGACAGCGCGACGTCGGCGTACGGGCGCAGATCCGCGACTGTCCACTGTGGCCACGAAGCTTCCGTGACCAGGCCTGAGAGTTTGGCCACGACGTTCGGTTCACGGGCCAGCAAGCGCAGCCGGGAAGCCCACGGCTCCACCTCCCCCGACGCGATCGGCGGCTTGCCCAGGTGGTCGAGCACGAAGATCAGCTCCGGCACGGCCCGCACGGTTTCGAGCGCCGCGTCGAACTGGACCGGACGGATCAGCAGGTCGAACGTCAGGCCCGCGGCGGCGGCGGTGCGCAGGCCGGCGCGGACGTCCGGCCGGCACAGCCACCGCGGGTCCGGTTCGGACTGCACGCCGTGGCGGAAGCCGACCAGCCGCGTGCCGCGGAAGCGGGTCAAGTCGAGCTCCGGCGTCGTCAGGTCGGCCCACCCGACGACGCCGGCCACCAGCGGATCCGACAGCGCCAGCAGCTGCTCCGTCTCCACCGCCGAGCCGAGGGCCTGCACGAGCACCGTGCGCGTGACCCGGGTGCCGAGCGTCGCCAGGCGCAGGTCGCGCACAGTGAACGGGCGGCGGATCGGCGCGAGCGAGGGCTGGTCGAGCCACGGCTGCGGGTGCGCCGCCGGGTGCCACAGGTGGTGGTGGGCGTCGACGTGGTTCAGAGCTCCTCCACGCGGAAAGCCGTGCGGTAGGTGCGCGACTCCCCCGGCTGCAGCCACGTCATGCTGCCGTCCGCCCGCGCGGCCGCGTCGCCGCCCACGTGGTGCGTCGACGGTTCCAGCCCCACCGCGTAGTTGCCGGCCCGCAGGTTGAGCCACTCGAAGAAGCACGGGAACTCGTCTTGAGACCAGTGCACGCTCACCGCGAGGCCGAGCCGCTCGTTGACGATCGCCGCGGTGCCGCTCGTCAGCTCGTGTTCGTACACCTGCTCCACGAACCCGGGGATCGGCGCGGGGAACACCAGGTGGTCGACCCCCTGCGAAGCCACGCTGTCCGAATGCCACACCGTGCGCTCGACCGGCGCGACGAACCGCGCGCCCTCGTCGAGCAGCGGCCAGCCGAGGTTGATGTGGTAAAGGAACATGTGCGGCATCGGCTCGAACGCCGGGTTGTGCACCGTGTCGACCAGCCGGATCTCGTTGCCGCCCAGGTCGGCCTCGATCCGCCGCGTCAGCGTGAGGTTCTCGCCGAACACCGCAGCCTGCCGCACCTCCCCCTCGGCCCACAGCACGCAGCGGTCGCCCTCCCACGTCGAGCCGTAGCCGCGCAGACGGGCCGGAATGTTGGCGACGCGGCCGTGCAACCCGTGCCGCACGGTCTCGCGCGGCGGGTAGCGGTAGCCCGCCGAATCGACCGAGCCGCCGAACAGCGTGTGGTCGAGGCCGCCCGTGACCAGCAATCCGGTGAACGACCGCAGCCACGACAAGCCGTCCTCGTCGGCGTGCTCGTGCAGGCCGGGGTGGCGCACGCCGGTGGGCGAGTTCCAGCCGAACGCGCGCCCCGCGTGCTCGGCCGCGCCGAGGTCCATCGCCCGGTCGACGAGCACCTCGAACGCCAGCCCGCTGCCCGTGCGGAACTCCAGCGCCCGCACGCCGCGCTCGGCGCCGTCCGCGAGCGTCACCAGCCGCACTCCGCCCGCACCACCGCGAGCCGCCAGCTCGCGCCGGTCGTGCATTTGTCCGTAAAGGTCGGTCATGTCATCACCCAGCCACCGTTGACCTCGATCGTCTGCCCGGTCACGAACGACGCGTCCGGGCCCGTCAGGAACGCCACCACCGCGGCCAGCTCCTCGGGCCGGCCCCGCCGTTTGAGCGCTTGCCGCTCCAGCACGAACGCCCGGTACGCCTCCGGGTTTTCGTGGATCTCCTCCGCCGCAGTGGGAAACGCGCCCGGCGACACGCAGTTCACGCGGATCTCGTGCGGCCCCAGCTCCCGCGCGAGCGCCTTCGTCAACGCGGCCGCCGCGCCCTTCGTCGCCACATACGCGGCGAGGTCGGGCCAGCCGCCGTGCATCGTGATCGACGCGATGTTCACGATCGCGCCGCCACCCGCGGCCACCATTCCGGGCACCACGGCCTGCGCGGCGACCCAGTACGCCCGCTGGTTCACGGCGTGGACCTCGTCGTACTCGGCGAGCTCCACCTCGACGAACGGCCGGCTCGGGTACACGGCCGCGTTGTTGACCAGCACCCCGACGGGTCCGAGCTCGACCGCCGTCCGCTCGACGGCGGCCCGCAGCGCGTCGGCGTCGCGCAGGTCCACGGCGAGCGGCAGCACCTTCGACCCGGCCAGGCGCGCCGTCTCGGCCAGCGCGTCGGCGTCCCGGTCGAGCGCGGCGACGGACTCGCCCTGGGAAGCCAGCCGCAGCACGGTGGCGCGGCCGAGCGCACCGCCGGCGCCGGTGACAAGTGCGGTGGTCATGCCTTCCTCCATTCCTGGTAACGGGCTACGACGCGGTCGTGGACCCGTGGTTCACGACCGGCGATTCCGTCGCGCAGAATCCGTGACGCCTCGGTCTGGAACCCGACGTAGCCCGGTTCCCGGGGCCGCACCCACGCCCGCGCCACAGTCTCGGCCGTGTCGTGGTGGAACCCGGGGCGAGTCCACACGCGACAGTCGGCCGGCTGACCACCGTGTGCGGAAAACACTTCGGTCTGCACGTCCGGCGCGATGAGCCGGCGCACCACCGCCCGTGCCTCATCCGGAGGCGCCTGGCTGGACACGGCGATCCCGGTGCCACCGAGCACGCTGCCGATCCCCGCCGGACCGGCCGGGGCGTCGTGAAACGACAACAGCGGATAGCCGGTGTAGCCGTACACCAGAGGGCAGTACCGGACGGGGCCGTCGGTCATCGCCGCGAGCACTCCGATCGGGTTCCGCCCCCACAACGAAGAATCCGCCGACGCAACCAGCTCGGCCATTACCTCGACCGCCCGCTCCCCCACCGACGCGTTGGTGAACGGCTCCGCACCGTAGGCCACACACAGCGAGAAGAACATCAGCAACGCGTGCGGCCCGCCGAGGCACGGCGTGACCCCGCCTTCGCGCGCCAGCGAAAGCACGTCGTCCCAGGTCTTCGGCTGGTCGGCGAACGTCGCCACCGACACCTGCGCGGCGGCGTCGATCGGCAACGCCCACGTCCGCCCGTCGAGCACGTAGGAGTCGTAGCTCGCCCCGATCGTCCCCGCCCGCCACGCGGCCAGCTCGGCCGCGTCCAGCAGCTCCTCCATCGGCACGAGGTGGCCGGCCGCCGCGCCGAGCCCCGGGTGGTCGACCACCAGCAGGTCGTACTCCTCCGCCAGCGCCGCGATCGGCGTGGACTCGAACCCCTCCAACGGCTGGCGATCCCACTCGACACCGCCCTCTCGGCGGGCCAGCTCGTCCAGCGGGCCGTACCCGCGGGGGTGGTCCCAGGTCAGCCCCTTCACGGCGCGAGCACCACCTTGTCGTCCACCAGTCCGGCGATCCGCTCCGGCGCGTACCCCAGCTCGCGCAGGATCTCGCCGCTGTGCTCCCCCGTCACCGGCGCGCCCCGGCGCACCGACGGCGGCGTCGCGCTGAACCCGTACGGAAAGCCCGGCGTGGTCACCGGCCCCTCGGTGGCGTGCTCGTAGCGCACGAACGAGCCGTTGTGGACGACCTGCGGATCTTCGAGCAGATCGGCGTAGGAGTACACCGGCCCGGCCCAGATCCCGGCCTCGTGCAGCCGCGCGAGCCAGTCGTCGGTCGAGCGCTGCGGCAGCCGCGCCCGCACGAGCGCCGTGATCTCATCGCGCTTCGCGTGCCCGTCCACCTCGGTGTCCATCGTGGACAGTTCGGGCAGGTCCAGCGCGACCGCCAGCGCGGGCAGCGGCGGCATCGCCAACGCGAGGTGCCCGTCGGCCGTCTCGAAGACCCCGTACGGCGCCCTGATGTAGGTGTGCCCGTGCGCCTCGCTCCCCCGCCGCTGCGGCACGCCGCCGACGGTGAACACCGACAGCTCCTGCATCTGCACCGCGATCGCCGCGTCCAGCATGTTCACCGTCACCAACTGGCCCTCACCGGTCCGCTCACGGTGCAGCAGCGCGGCCAGCGCACCCTCGAACGCGCTGTAGGCCGTGATCGCGTCGATCGCGTATGTACCCGCCGGCAGCGGCGGATCGACAGCGCGCCCGACGCTGTACATCGCGCCGCTCATGGCCTGCAGCAGCAGGTCCTGCCCCGGCCGCCGCGCATACGGCCCGCTCTCGCCGTAGCCGGAGATCGACACGTACACGACGCCGGGGTTGATCTCGCGCACCGTCTCGTAGTCCAGCCCGAGCCGCTGGGCCACGCCCGGCCGGTAGTTCTGCAGCACGACGTCCGCGGTCGCGATCAGGTCGTGCACGGCGCGGCGCCCGGCCGGCGCCTTGAGGTCCACCGCGAGGCTGCGCTTGTTGCGGTTCAGCGACAGGAACGACGGGTTCACCGCCACCCCGGTCGCCCCGCCCGCCGGGGCGTGGCGCTGCCACTCGCCGCCCGGCGGCTCGACCTTCACCACGTCCGCGCCGAGGTCGCCCAGCCGCATCGCGGCCAGCGGCCCGGCCATCGCGATCGACACGTCGACCACGCGGTACCCGTCCAGCACTCCCATCGTCACTCCCCTGTGAACCGCGGTTCGCGGCGCTGCGCGAAGGCCACCCGGCCCTCGGCCGCGTCCGCTGTGGACAGACACACCGTCTGCAGGTCCCGCTCGTAGCGGATGGCCTGCTCCAACGGCATCGAGTACGCCGCGCGCAGATTGGCCTTGGCCGTCTGCGCGGCGATCGGGGCCCGGGCCGCGATCCGCTCGGCGAGCGCAAACGCTTTCGCCGGCAGATCGGCGGGTTCGGTCACCTCGGTGAGGAGGCCCCACGCCAGCGCCTGCGCCGCGGAGATCGGGTCACCCGTGAGCAGCATCGTCGCCGCGTTGCCCGGTCCGATGCTGTGCGCGAGCAGGGCCGACTGACCGCTGCCGCCGATCCAGCCGAGCTTGATCTCGGGTGCGGCGAAGGTCGCGGTCGAGGCGGCGAGCCGGATGTCACACGCCAAGGCCAGCTCGAGCCCACCCCCGAAGGCGAACCCGTTGACGGCCGCGATCACCGGCGTGCGCAGGGCGCGGATCGTGTCGCCGTAGTCCTCGCGGTTGCGGAACTCCCACGGCGTGGCGTAGCGGTCCAGCTCACCGACGTCGCTGCCCGCGCAGAACGCCTTGTCGCCCGCGCCGGTCAGCACGATCGCCCGCACGCCCGGGTCCGCGTCCAGCGCGGCGGCGTGGGTGCGCAGGGCGGCCGCCATCTCTGGAGTGATCGCGTTGCGCTTCGCCGGCCGGTTCAGCGTCAGCACCGCGACCCGGCGCGTGACCGTACAGTCCACTTCGGACACACTTGCGCCGGACCCGCTGCCGTGTCTAGGTTCCCCTTCGGCCCCGGAACGGGCCGCAGAATCCCCACGAGGATCGAGGTCAGCCGTGCTCATCGTTCGTTTCCTTTCCCCGGGCGGAACCCACCCGGCCGTCGGCGTCCGCACCGCGGACACCGTCCTCGAGCTGCCGGTGACGTCCATCGGCGAGCTGCTCGCCCTGCCGCTGCCCGAGCTGCAGGACCTGTGCGCCGGCGCGGACGGCGCGTCGCACGACGCCGCCGACGTCCGGTTCCTGCCGCCCGTCGACCGGCGCACCGAGATCTGGGCGGCGGGCGTCACCTACCAGCGCTCGCGCGAGGCGCGGATCACCGAAAGCGAGCGCGCCGCCGACGTCTACGACCTCGTGTACGAGGCCCCGCGACCCGAGCTGTTCTTCAAGTCCGCCGCCTGGCGCGTGACCGGCGACGGCGAGTCCGTGGCCATCCGCACCGACTCCGGCATCGACGTGCCGGAGCCGGAGCTCGGGCTCGTGGTCAACTCCCGCGCCGAGGTCGTCGGGTACACGATCGTCAACGACATGAGCTCGCGCAGCATCGAAGGCGTCAACCCGCTCTACCTCCCCCAGGCCAAGATCTACCTGGGCGGCTGCGCTGTCGGCCCCGGAATCCGGCCGGCCTGGGAGGTGGCCGACGCGACGAACCTCCCGATCGAGCTGGAGATCCACCGCGCCGGCGCCCTCGTGTGGTCCGGCGCCACCAGCACCTCGTTGCTGCGCCGCACGTTCGAGGAGCTGGTGGAGTACCTCTTCCGCGCCGACGTATTCCCCGACGGCGTGGTGCTCGCCACCGGCACCGCGCTGGTGCCGGACCTGCCGTTCACCCTCGCCGCCGGCGACCGGGTCGCGATCACCGTCGGCGAGATCGGCACCCTGACGAGCACCGTGGTGTCCGGAAAGGACGAAGTGGCCAAGCTGCTCGAAGCCCGGTGAGCCCGTGGGGGCCGGGATCGCCCGGCCCCCAGCGGGGTCACTTCGTGGGTGACACCGTGGCCGGCGGCCGCGGGTACGGGAACGCCGCGGTCACACCGATCTTGTCGTACTGCATCCGCGACGGGTCGAACCCGGTGGCCCAGTTGGCGTTGGTCACCGTGTTGCACTGGTAGCTCTGGTACTTGTCGTCGGTGACCTTGCCGACCTCGATGTCGGTGAACGAGAACCCGCAGCCGCCCGCGTCCATGTGCACGCCGCGGGTGCCGCTGTCGGGCATCGACGCGTCGGGGAGGACGTCGCCGATCACCACCTGGGACACGTAGTTGTCCAGTGTGTGCGGCTCGAAGTTGTCGACGCCGTAGGTGTAGAACGCACCCATGTCGCCGCTGTCGAGCCCGGCTTCCTGCAGGTTGAGGTACTTGAACGTGTTGTTCTGCGCGTAGTCGTCGGCCGCCTGCACCTCCGGGCGCGCCTCGAGGCTCACCGCGTACCGCGCGCTGTGGTCGATCACGCTGTAGCTGACCTCGTTGTGCCCGGTGTCCATGAGCTCGACGCCGGACGCGTCGCCGGGCACCAGCTCGCCGAAGTGGTGGATGTAGTTGTCGGTGAACAGGTGGTAGTTGGAGATGTCGCCTTCGCCGGGATAACCGCCTTCCACCTTGATCCCGTCGGCGCCGATGTGGTCGATGAGGCTGTCGGTCACCGAGAAGTGGTCGTTGGCGAAGAGCGCGTACACGGCTGTGAACCCGGTCTCGGAGATGTGCGCGTTCTTGAGCGTGACGTGCGAGGTGTTGGTCACCCGCACCGCGCCGAAGCGGTCGCGCGGCATCTCGACCTGGCGGTCGTACTGCGGGTACTGGTGGATGTCACCCGAGTCGCCGTCGTTGATCCAGCCGTTGCGGTACCAGTCGACGTAGTCGGAGTACTGCACGCCGAGCCCGTCGAAGGTGAGGTCGTGCGCGCGGTGCTCGGGTGAGCTACCGGCCACGTTCACCACGGTCTGCACGGTCGGGCGGATCACCGAGCTGTCGGTGGGCTTCTCGCCGTTCTTCGGCCAGTAGTAGACCTCGCCGTTCTTGTAGTCCACGTAGAACTCGCCGGGCTGGTCGAGGAAGTCGAGCGAGTTCTGCAGGAAGTACCGCGAGCCGCCGCCGCTGTTGTGCAGCGCGTAGCGCGTGTTGTACTTCATCGTCAGCTGGTTCTTGGTGAAGTTGACGTCGAGGATCGGCACGGTGTCGGTGAACCAGCTCCAGCTGCCGCCCGACCAGATCGTCAGCGAGGCCTGCGAGAGGTCCCAGCTCGGGTCCCAGTCGCCGGGGTTGGACCACAGCCAGTTGTGCACGGCCTCCTTGGAGATGTCCGGCAGCGCCGAGGTCAGGTACGGCGCCCACGTGTCGGGCGTCGCCCGGTTCGGGTAGCGGGCCACGGTGGCGCGCTCGCCGTTCTCGAACATCGTGTAGAACGGCTTCGTCTTGTCGAAGGCCGCCTTGTAGACGTTGCCCTGGTACGGCTGCCAGCCCGTGATCGGCGCGCCGCCCAGCAGGCGCGCCTTGCCCGGGCCGTCGGCGCTGCGGTACACGACCTGGTGGCCGTTGGCGCCGGAATCGCCTTCGTCGAACGAAATCGTCTGCGTCACCGGGTAGTCGCCGGCGGCCAGGTTGACGTGGATGTCGCAGCGCATCTGCTTGTCCGAGTTCCAGCCGTGGCCGCTGATCTCGTCGCGCGCGTGCTGCACGGTCTTCCACGGGTGCTTGGCCGAGCCGTCCGCCTTGTCGTTGCCCTGCGTCGAGACGTAGAGCTCCTTCGGCGTGCACGAACCGTGCCCCTGGACGTCGGCGGAGGCGGACTGGACGGAGACGAACGCCGCCAGCAACACCACCCCCACCGAGACTCTCATCAGTTTCTTGCGCGTTCCACCGAACATGCGATCTCCTTCGCGGGGGGTGGGCAACGGATCTCTCTACTGGTGGCGGCGGTCCCGCCAGGCCTCGAACTCGGCGCGCGAGTCCGGGGTCAGCGGGTAGTAGTCGGAGAGGCGGGCGCCCTCTTCCAGCCGGGACCGGCTGAAGCGTTCCCACTCCTCGTGGTCACGGGCCGCCTCCATCACGTGCGGGGCCTTGAGCTTGGGCACGACCACGGCGCCGTCGTCGTCGGCGACGACGAGGTCACCGGGCAGCACGAGCACGCCGCCGCACGCGACGGGCACGTGGTAGGCCCACGGGAAGAGCTCGGCCTGCGACGCGTAGTGCGGGGTCGTGCCGGTGCACCAGATCGGCACGCCGAGCTGCTCCACGCGGGGCGAGTCGCGGATCCGGCCGTCGACGACGATCCCGGCCCCGCCCTTGCGCTTGAAGTAGCGCACGAGCATGTCGCCGAAACAGCCGGTGAAAGCGCTTCCGTAGGCCTGCACCACGAGCACGTCACCGGGCTGGATTTCCTCCAGCACCGCCCACAGCGCGGTGCTGCGCTCCACGTACTCCTGCGCGACGCCGGAAGCGACGTCCTCGCGCTGTGGCATGAACTGCAGGGTCACGGCCCGGCCGGCCACTTTGTGCCCGGTCGTGAGCGGCCGCGGCCCCTCCACGAACGTGCGGCGGATGCCCTGCTGGTGCAGCTTGGCGCACGCGGTGGCGGAGCTGACGGCCTCGAGCCCGCGCACCAGCGCGGGATCGGCCGGGCCCGGGTCCGCGCCGCGGACCGGGAGCTCCCACACCGGTGCCGGCGCTGTGTCGCCGTTGCGTTCCACTGGTCGGCTCCTCACTCGTCGAAACTGTGGTGCGCGGCCGGATAGGCGCGCGGGGTCAGGAACAGGTCCAGCCGGACGCCGTGCCCCGGCGGCAGCACGACCTCCAGGCGGGGTCCGCCGACGTCGGCCGTCCGCGTCGAGGCCGGCGAATCCGGTGCGGTGTAAGCGCGCGGGTCACCCGGGTAGCCCTGCGCCGCGGCGGTGTAGGCGACGCGGTCGATGCGGTGCTCGCCGAACCCGCCCGCCTGCACGAGCACGCGGCGCTCGTCCGACAGTCCGATGTGGACCAGTTCGACGCGCACGTGGTCGTCGGTCGCGAGGTCCACCAGCGCGGCGACATCGGGCGGAAGTCCCGGCCGCTGCTTGCCGGCGTCGAAGTACGCGAGCCGGCTCGGCAGCAGGCCACCGTTGTAGAGCACCTGCGGCGTGCCGGTGACCAGTTGCAGCAACGCTTCGGTGAGCACCGGGTTGTGCCGCTGCCAGTGGTGCACGTGCACGGCCGCGGGGTCCGAGGTGTCCGCTTCGATGAGTGCAAGCCGCCGGGCGACCTGGCCGAGCG
Source organism: Amycolatopsis sp. NPDC005232 (assembly GCF_040607795.1). Classification (NCBI taxonomy): domain Bacteria; kingdom Bacillati; phylum Actinomycetota; class Actinomycetes; order Pseudonocardiales; family Pseudonocardiaceae; genus Amycolatopsis; species Amycolatopsis sp. NPDC005232. The sequence goes on from NZ_JBEXHL010000015.1 coordinate 50,509, forward strand.
CGGTTCGCAGCATCGCTTCCGGGTAGCCGGGGTTGGCGCCGCGGAGGAACTCCAGCCACGGTGCCTCGTGCCCGGCCTCTTCCTTGTTGCGGAACTCCCGGACGTCGGCCCAGTCGTAGCCGCTCGCCTTGCGCAGGCGGTCGAGCCGGTCGCGGTCGGCCGGCTGCCCCGCGGCCTGCCACAGCCATGCCGACAGCCCGAGCTGCGGTGGCTGGAAGTCGAACCAGCCCCCGTCGCGGTACCGGTTGGGCACGAGCAGCGTCTCGGCTTCGACGTCGAGCTCGGCTTCCCAGCGGTCGCGGATGCTCGCGTCGGAACCCGCGACCGTGCCGCGGATCCCGTGCGCCTCGACGGCGTCGAGGGGACCGCGTGCGAGGTCGAGCCGGTCGGCGGACCCGGTGACCAGCACCGTGTGGAGGGCGGCGATGACCGCGGCCGCGCCGACGCTGTAGACGCCGTGGGGCCACGCCCAGCCGTAGTTGCCGCCGTACCAGCGCCCGCCGTGCAGCTCGCCGACCACGCCGTGCGGCCCGACGTTGTCCGGCAGCACACCGTCGTTCGCCGCGGCGCGCTCGCGCCACGCGTCGACATACTCGAGCACCCAGTCGCGGTAGCGGTCCTCGTGGCCGTAGAGCCAGGCATTGGCCGCGAGCCCGGTCGCCGCGAGGTTCACGGCCGTGTCGCCGCGGCCGATCCGCTCGTCCATCGCGGAGCCCATCGCGCGGGCCTTGGCCGGGTCGGCGAGATCGGCCCACTCCCGCACACCCGCCACGTCGGGCAGTGGCAAACCGAAGGGCCGCATCGACTTCAGGTCCGCGTGGTAGGACTGCCACTCGTCGCTGATGCCGTAGCGCGGGCCGCCGGCACCGTTGTGCGGCGCGCGGATCGTGCGCGTGGCCGGGTCGTAGTTGCCCGCCGGCGAACCCGGCAGGTAGAGGTCGGCGAAGCGGCAGGCGCGGTCGCGGAACGCCGCGTCCCTCGGGTCCGCGGCGCAGATGCCGTAGAACAGCAGCAGCGATTCGCCCTGGTGGAACCAGTCGTAGCCACGTTCGAACTCGTCGACGAGATACCCGGCCTCGGTGAGCTGCTCCGTGACGCCGGTCCAGTGGTGTTTGGCGGCCGCCAGCAGGTCGTCGGCGCCGCCGAGTTGGTAGAGCACGGGCCAGTTGAAGAACGCCTCGTAGAAGTCGTCGGCGCCGTCACGGCTTTCGCCGGTGCCGCGGAAGATCAGGCGGCCGTCGGGTTCGCAGTAGCGGGCGGCGAACGTGCGCCACGCCGTGTCGAGCACGTCGAACAGGCGGCGTTCGAGCACGGCCCAGCTCGGTGGCGCGCCGAGCGGAACGGTCGCCGCCACCGTCGGGGTGGTGGTCATGACTGCCTTTCTGAGCGGCTGGGATTCAGCCCTTGGTCGAACCGGCCGTGAGGCCTGAGATGATGTGGCGCTGCATGATCACGAAGAACACGAGCAGCGGGGCGATGGCGAGCAGCAGCGTCGGGAACACCACGGTGTAGTCGGTCTGGTACTGCCCGACCGCCGCGTAGATCCCGGTGGTCACGGTGTAGAGACCGCTGCTGGGACCGAGGATCGTCTGCGGGTTCACGAAGTCGTTCCACACCGAGAACGTGTTGAGGATGACCATGGTGGCCACGGCCGGGCGCATCAGCGGGAAGATGATCCGCCAGAACGTGCGGATCCGCCCGCACCCGTCGAGCGCCGCGGCCTGGTCGAGGTCGCGCGGCACGGTGCGGATGAACCCGGCGTAGAGGAAGATCGAGAACGGCAGCGTCAGCGTGGTCTCGAACAGCACGTAACCGGGGATCGTCCCCATGAGACCGAGCGTCTTGAGCACGTAGACGACCGGGATCACCAGCACCTGGCTGGGGATGAACGTGCCGGCCAGGAAGAACACCATCAGCACGCGGAACAGGCGTTTGGTGCTGCGGGCGATCACGTACGCGGCGGGGCCGGCGAGCAGCACCGAGAACACGTTCACCAGCACCACGAACAGCACGGTGATCGCGTAGCCCTTGACGATCGAGAACCGCGGGTTCTGCAGTGCCGCACCGAGGTGGTCGAGCGTGAGACCGCCGGACAGGCCGAACGGGTCGGCCAGAATGTCCTGCTGGTCCTTGAACGCGTTGACCAGCAACAGGTACAGCGGCACCAGCATCACGACGGCGACGACCAGCAGGACCAGCGACCGCAGGACGAGCCGCAGAGGGTCACGCCCGGCGCGTTTCGGCGGGGCCGGCGCGGCCGGAGGCGGGGGCGAGTCCAGGTCCGCCGACGCGACGGTACGGGTGGCGGTGGTCATGCGTGCGCTCCCTGGTCGGCGCGGCGGCGCAGCCGGGTGACGACGAGCGCGAGCCCGGCGGTCACGATCATGAGGACCACCGACTGCGCGGAGCCGAACCCGAGGCGGCCGTCGTGGAAGGAGTTCCACAGGATGAGGTAGGCCAGCGTCTGCGTCTGGCCCGCCGGACCGCCCGAGGTGAGCGACACGACCAGGTCGTAGGTCTTGAGCAGCGTGACCAGGCTCAGCACCAGGTTCACCGTCACCACCGGCGCGATCGCCGGCAGCGTGACGTGGCGGAAGGTCTGCCACTTCGTCGCACCGTCGATCCGCGCCGCCTCCAGGAGGTTCTGCGGCACGGTCTGCAGACCGGCGACGTAGAGCACAGTGGAGACGCCGAACTGGGCCCACACGAGCACCGCGATGAGCGTGGCCGTCGCCCAGTCCGGATCGGACAGGAACGGCAGCAGCTTCGCGCCGTGGCTGGTGAGGAAGCTGTTGACCGCGCCGTTGGTGCCGAGGATCGCGCTCCACAGGAAGCCGACGACGAGCGCGGAGAGCACGTGCGGGTAGAACAGGATCGTCCGCAGGATCGAGCTCACCCGTGTCGTGCGGCTCACCAGCATCCCGAAGCCGAGGCCCAGCACGTTCATGCCGACCGTGCCGACCACCGCCGCGAGCAGGGTGACGAACGCGGCCCGCCGGAACTCCGGGTCGCTGAGCACCTCGCCGTAGTTGCTGCCGCCGACGAACGCCGGGGCCGCGCTGTAGCCGTCCCAGTCGGTGAGGCTCAGGTAGATCGCGAGCCCCACCGGGACGATCAGCATCACGGTGTAGAGCACGGTCGCGGGCAGCACCATCACCGCGGTGGCGACGCCGCCGTCGCGGCGTCTTCCCGGCGGCCTCATTTCGCGTGCGCCGACACCCAGCGGTCGACGGCGTCGGCGACCGTCTCCGGGGAGTGCCCGATGTAGAGGCCCTGGACCTCGGTGTTCCACGCGGAGTTGAACCCGCGCGGCAAGGTCGAGTCGCCGTAGCCCTCGCCCTGGGCGACCTTGGCCGGTGCGGCGTCGAGGATCTTCTGCACCTGCTGCTCCAGCGGCGTGAACTCACGCTGCACGCCGGTGCGGAAGTTGCCGTCCTGCTTGAGCTGCGCGACCACAGCCTGCTGGTCGGTCACGAGCCAGTGCACCAGCTTCGTCGCGAGGTCGCGGTGCTGGGTCGACTTCATGATCAGGTACGGCGCGGCCATCGTGGCGCCCTGCGCGCCGGGGCTCTTCTGACCGCTCGACACGGGAGCGGCGAAAACGCCGACCTCGAAGTCCTTCTTGGCCTTGGCCTCCGAGGCGGTGAACCAGCTGCCCATCACGAACATGCCCGCTTTGCCTTGCAGGAAGGCCGTTTCCGCGTCGGGGTACTTCAGGCCCAGCGCGTTCTTGTCGACATAGCCCTGGTCGAGCCACGACTGGTACAGCTTCAGGTACGGCAGCATCGCCTTGCCGACGGTGGTCTTGCCGGCGCGCACGTCCTGGTAGAAGGCCGGGGTGGCCGCGGCGAGGGCCGGGTCCGTGAGCTGCAGCAGCTGCAAGCCGGTGGCGAAGTCGCCCGACGTCTGCAGCGGCAGGTAGCCCGCGGTCTTGAGCTTGCCGAGGTCCTGCGTCATCTCGTCCAGTGTGGACGGTGGTGTGGGGATGCCGGCCTTGGTGAAGGCGGTCTTGTTGTAGAACACCAGGGACTGCGCCTGCTCGCCGACGCCGACGTTGTAGATCTTGCCGCCGAGCGAGGCCTCCTGGGCGAGCGGGGTGTTCTTCACCCAGTCTTCGCCGGTCAGGTCCACGAGCTGGGGCGCGAGCGTGGGGTCGGCCATCAGCGTCTCGACGACGTCGGGCGGGTCACCGGCGGCGAGCTGCTGCTGCAGGGTGTCGGAGACGCCCTTGCCGGACGGGGCTTCGATCACGACGTCGACGCCCGGGTTCGCCTTCTCGAACGGCGCGACCAGGCGGTCCCAGAAGTCCTGGGTGAGGTTCGGAGTGACGTTGACGAGCATCCGGATCGAGCCGGTGCCGCCGCCCGCGGCGCCGGAGTCCGCGAACCCGCCGCCGCCGCAACCGGCGAGCGTGAGCGAGAGCAGGGTGCCGAGAACGGCGATGCCCCCGCGGGTACGTGATGGACGCATCGCTCCTCCTCATTGAGAAACCGCGTGGAAGGGTGGAGTTGGGATTTTGGTTCAGCTAACGACTGCTGAGTGATTTGTACTTCTCGGCAAATCACCTTGTCAACGCGCAGAATCAACCAGAAGTCCGACTGGCGAGTCATAAGTGTGTATCCTTTGCGCCATGACGGAGGACGCCACGGTGCGGCTGACCGACGCCGAGAGATCGACACTGCTGGGGTGGGCGAGCCAGGACGCGGGCCCACTCGGGCTGCGCAGCCGGATCGTGCTGAGCTGTGCGGACGGCCTCGACGTGCCCGAGGTCGCGCGGCGCCTCGGCGTGAGCGAGGCGACGGCCGCGAAGTGGCGCGACCGGTTCCTGCGCCGCGGCCCCGACGGGCTCGCGGACGCACCCCGGCCGGGCCGGCCCCGCAGCCCGGACCGCGCGGAAGCCGAGCGGCTCGTGCTGTCCGCGATCGCCGAGGCCCGCCGCGGCGGCGAGGTGCCGACCACGCGGTCACTGGCCCGCACGGTCGGCCTCTCGCAGTCCACGGTGTCACGCATCTGGCGCGAGCACCGCACCCCGGAACCGGCCCCGACGCGACTGTCCACTCCGGACCGTGGCGGCCAGGGCCTGCTGTCCGACCAGGTGCACCAGGTGCTGCGCCAGCAGATCATCGACGGCGAACTGCGGCCCGGTCTGCGGCTCGTCGAGTCGGCCATCGCGCGCCAGCTCGGCACCAGCCAGGCCCCGGCGCGCGAGGCCATCAAGCGGCTCGTGCACGAGGGTCTCGTCAGCTCACTGCCCCACCGCGGCAACTACGTCGCCGAGATCTCCGCCGAGCAGGCCCGTGAGGTCCGTGCCGTGCGCGTGGTGCTGGAGGAGTTCGCCGCCCGCGAGGCGACGGTGCGCGTGCAGCCGCGGACCCTGCGGCTGCTCGAAGAGTCCGTGGACCGCATGCGCACCGCCGCGACCGCAGGCGACATCGGCGCCTTCCGCGAAGCCGACATCACCTTCCACCGCGACGTCTGCGCCGCCAGCGGCAACTCCTTCCTGGCCCGCCTGTGGCGCACGATGGAGCCCAACCTGTGGGGCCTGCACGTCGTCAGCAACCCCCTCTACGACGGCGACTGGTCCGCCATGGCCGAACGCCACGCCGACCTCGTCACGGCCCTGGCCGCCGGCGACCCTGACGAGGCCGCCCGCCTGTTCGCCGCCCACGCCCGCGGCCGGGCGAGCCTGAGCTGAGGCGGAGTCGGGCTCACGCCGGGGTGACGGTGTAGGTGGCGCCCCGGCGGGTCGGCATCGCGAGTTCGCCGGCGTGCGTCGTGTGGTGCGGCGTCGGGCCGCCGACAGCGTGGACGCGTGCCCCGCCGCCCAGAGACGCGGTGCGCAGCCTCAGGTCGCCACCGACATCCGACGTGACCTCGATCTTCGTGACCCAGCCGGCCGTCCACCACGCGTTGACCGTGAACGCGCCCCGCGCTCGCAGGCCGCGGAAGGACCCTGCGGCCCAGCCGGTGGGCAGCGCGGGCAGCACCTCGACGAAGCCGGCGTGGCTTTGCAGCAGCATCTCGGCGACGCCGGACGCGACACCGAAGTTGCCGTCGATCTGGAAGGGCCAGTCGTTGAGGAAGTTGGCGAACGTGTTGCGCCACAGGAGGTGGTCGAGCTGTTCGCGGGCCTGGTCGCCGTTGTGCAGGCGGGCGAAGGCGTTGATCTTCTGCGCGCGGTTCCAGCCGATGTCGTTCTGCGCTGTGTGCGCGGTGCGGGCCTCGACGGCGACGCGGGCGGCCTCGTAGAACTCCGGGGTGGCCTCGGCCGTGATCTGGTGTCCGGGGAACAGCGGGTAGCTGAAGGACATGTGCCGGTGGCCGCTGTCCGGTTCGTCCAGGTCCGTCTTCCACTCCTGCAGCTGGCCCCACGAGCCGATCCGCAGGCCGGGGTCGAGCTTCGCGAGCGTGTTCTCCAGGCTCGGCCGGTAGGCGTGGTCGCCGACGACCTTCGCCGCGGCGAGGGTGTTGGTGAACAGGTCCCACACGATCGTCTGCGAGTACGTGGCGCCGGCGGTGAACGGGCCGAGCTCGGGTGAGAAGCTCGGGCTGACCACGAGCGTCCCGTCGGCGTCGGTGACGAGGTAGCCGAGCCAGAACTGCGTGTGCTCCTTGAGAATCGGATAGGCGCGGCGCCGCAGGAAGTCCTCGTCCATCGTGAACAGGTAGTGCTCCCACAGCTGGCGGATCAGCCACGCGGTCGATTCCGGCGCCCACGTCGCGGCGTTCGTGGACACGCCGGTGTAGCCGAAGACGTTCACGTGGCTCATCGCGGCGAAGCCCTGAGACACCCCGCACAGGTCACGCGCGGTGACCCGGCCCGGTGCGCGGAGGCCGTCGATGAAGTCCACGAGCGGCGGCACGGTCTCGGCCAGGTTGGTGACGTCGGAGGGCCAGTAGTTCATCTCCAGGTTGATGTTCGTCGTGTAGTCCGACTGCCAGTCGGGGCTGGTCGAGTCGTTCCACACGCCCTGCAGGTTCGCCGGGCGCGACCCCTCGCGCGACGAGCCGATCAGCAGGTACCGGCCGATCTGGAAATGCAGCATCTCCAGCTGCGGGTCGGCGCTGATCTGCCCCTGGTTGCGGGCCTGTTTGAACTCCTGCAGCGCCTCGTCGGTCGGCACCGTCGTCGGCTGCTGCCCGAGGTCGATGCGCACCCGGCCGAACAGCTCCCGGTGGTCGGCCAGGTGCCGCTCGCGCAAGGCCCGGTAGCCACGGTGCACGGCGCCGTCCACAGTGGACGTCACGACTCGGTGCGGATCGACCCCACGGTAGTGCGGGTACACGGGCGCGTAGTCCGTGCCGGGCGCGAGCACGAGCGTCGCCGCGTCCGCACCGGTCACCGTCACGCGGCCGGCGGCGTCGGTGGTCACGCGTCCGCCCTCCACAAGCACCTGCACCTGCGCCTCGAACACCAGGCCGTTGTCGGTCAGCGCGCCGCGCATCGTGATGCGGCCGTCCTTCGCCGAATACGTAACGGTCCGGTTGTCGGCCGTCGACAACCGCGCGGTGAAGGACACCTGCCCGCCCCGGCTCGCGGACAGGCGCGTGACGATCACGTGGTCCGGGAAGCTCGCGAAGAGCTCGCGGGTGTGCGCGACGCCGTCGGCGGTCGTGAACCCGACGGTCGCGAGGCCCGTCGCCAGGTCCAGCTGCCGCCGGTAGCCGGTCACGGCACCGGCCGGAGTCGCGCGGTCGAGGAAGAGATCCCCGAAGGTCTGGTACGCGCCGTAGCCCCACTTCGTCTGCCCGAGCGCCGCCGTCGCCGGGCCGGTGTCGGCGCTGCCGGTGGCCGTGATGGTCGCGCGCACGTCGGCGAGCGCGGTCGGGCGAGCCTCGTACCAGTTGCCGAAGTTGTACTCATGGCCCTCGTCGTGGGAGCCGGGGCCGCCATTCCACAGCGTGTCGTGGTTGAACTGGATCTGCTCGCTCTCGACGGTGCCGTAGATCATCGCGCCGGCCGCGCCGTTGCCGACGGGGAACGCCTGTTCCTGCCAGAGCGTGGCGGGCTCGTCGAACCACAGCACGGAATCCGGGGCGGGGCGCGCGCCCGGTGCGGCGGCGGCCGTGACGCGCCCCAGGGCCGCGGTGGTCAGGGCGAGCGCGCCGCCCGCCATCGCCGCGCCGAGCAGGCTCCGTCGGGAGAAACCGGGTGAGGACATGAGGGGACTCCTTCGTCCGGTGGGGAGGAGGTGGGAAACAGCATCGGCTCATGGGCCGGAAAGAACATATGTATGTGTAGGCGAGCCGTGGGCAAGTGTCCAGACCACGCCGCAAAACAGCTGGTATTCCCTCGGCCGGTCAGCGCATTCTCGTGCGGAGCTCTTGCAGACATCACATGTCTGGGGCTACCGTCGCCCGCGTGTCACTCACCGACGAGGCGATCGCCCGCATCCGCGAGCTGATCCAGTCCGGGAAGCTGCCGCCGGGGTCGAAGCTGCCGCCGGAGCACCAGCTCGCCACCGAGCTGGGCATCTCCCGCTCCCCCATGCGCGAAGCCGTCAAGGCGCTCGCTGTCGCCCGCGTGCTCGATGTGCGCCGCGGCGACGGCACGTACGTCACGAGCCTCGCCCCCACCGTCCTGCTCGAAGGACTCGGCCTCGCCGTGGAACTCATGCACGGCAACACTTTGCTGGAGCTGACCGAAGTGCGCCGGCTCTTCGAACCGATCGCCACCGGGCTCGCCGCCACCCGGGCGACAGAAGAGCACCTCGCGCAGATCCACGGCCACCTCGAGGCGATGCGCGCCGCGGCCGGCGACGTCGAACTGCTCAACCAGCACGACGCCGCCTTCCACCGCGCCGTGGCCGCCGCGACCGGAAACGAAGCGCTCGCCACGTTGCTCGACGGGATCTCCGGCGGCACCCTGCGCGCGCGGGTGTGGCGCGGGATGGTCGAAGCCGGCTCGGCCGACCGCACCCTTTCCGAGCACGAAGTGATCTACCAAGCACTCGCCGAACGCGACGCCACACTCGCGCAAGCCGCCGCCCTCGTGCACATCAGCACCACCGAACGCTGGTTGCGCCGCGTGCACGGCGCCCGGGCCGAGGAGGCCGAGTGACACCCGCGACCGCGCCCGGCAAGACCGTCGGCCTGGGCACGTCGGCGATCGGCGACCTCTACGAAGACGTCGGTGACGCCACGGCCCGGGCCACGCTCGAAGCGGCGTGGGCCGCCGGCACGCGATACTTCGACACCGCCCCGCACTACGGCGCCGGCGTGGCGGAACGGCGGCTCGGCGAGTTCCTGCGCGACAAGCCACGCGCTGAGTTCACGGTGTCGTCCAAGGTCGGCCGGCTGCTGCGCCCCGGGGAAGACGGGCTCGTACGCGTGCGCGACTACTCGGCCGAAGGCGTCTACGCCTCGCTCGCGGAAAGTCTCGATCGCACGGGGCTGGACCGGTTCGACACCTTGTTCATCCACGACCCCGACGACTTCTGGGAGACCGCGGTCGGCGCGGCGTACCCGGCCCTCGCCCGGTTGCGCGACGAAGGTGCGGTGCGGCGGATCGGCGTCGGCATGAACGAGCCGAAGATGCCGGCCCGGTTCGTCGCCGAGACGGATGTCGACTGCGTGCTCATCGCCGGTCGCTACACCCTCCTCGACCGATCCGCGGCCGGCGAACTGCTGCCGTTGTGCGAAACACGTGGGGTGGAAGTGATCGCGGGCGGCGTCTTCAACAGCGGCGTGCTGGCCGACCCCGGCCCGGACGCGCGCTTCGACTACCTGCCGGTACCGCCCGACGTGCGCGCCAGGGTCGAGGCGCTCGCCACCTCGTGCGCCCGGCACGGGGTCGCCCTGCCCGCGGCGGCCCTGCAGTTCCCGTTGCGGCACAAGGCCGTGACGGCCATGGTCATCGGGGCCCGCACGCCGGCGGAGGTCGAGCAGAACGCCGCCCACCTCGCCACGGCGATCCCGGACGGGCTGTGGTCCGAAATCGACGGACTCACCGTGAGCCGGTGATCTTTTCCCCTGCGCCGAAAGTACTCTCTCGGGTACTGCGCTCGGGGCCGTGCGCTCATTAGTGTCCGGAGATGAGAAGTGACAGCAAGATCAACGGCGCCGCGAAGAGCGAGCGGGTCGTTCGCGGGGTGGCGTTGGCGGAGGTCGCCGCCCCCGAGGCCGGCCGCAAGCCGCACCCGATGGTGATGGTGCACGGCGGGTGCCACGGCGCGTGGCAGTGGGCGAACCTGCAGCAGTGGTTCGCCGGGCGGGGCTGGGATTCCACGGCGTTCGACTGGCTTTCCCACGGCCGGTCCGAACAGCTTCCCGCCGAGGAGTGGGCACGGCGGGAAATTCTCGCCCTGCGCCACGAGATCGACATCGCGTGCGACGAGGCCGGCGGCGCACCCGTCCTCATCGGACACAGCATGGGCGGGTTGGCCTCGCTGAGTTACGCGGCGACGACCGAGCGCGAGCTCGCCGCGGTCGTGCTCCTGGCGCCGGTGGTTCCGCGTCAGCACGCCGTGGCCGCGATCGAGCTGCCGGTCGACCCGGACCAGCCGTGGGGACCGCCGGATCCGGACACCGCGCGGACGTTGTTCTACTCAGGTGTCGACGACGAGACCGCGGCCGCGCTGTACCCGCGGCTGCAGCCGGAGTCCCCGGCCGCCGTGTGGCAGGCGACGCGGTGGACGGCCGAGGTGGACATCGCCGCCGTTCGGGCGCCGGTGCTCGTGGTCGCGGCGGAGAAGGACCTGCTGACGCCGGCCGATTACGTCATGGCGCTGGCGGAAGATCTTGGTGCGGAACGAATCCTGCTCCCGGACGTGGGCCACGGTGTCACCCTCGACCCGGGATGGCCGCAGCTCGCCGAACGGATCGACGCCTGGCTCAAGACCGTGCTGTGAAGAACTCGCTGTGACAGACATGAAAGGCCGCTCCGCACCGACGGCGGAGCGGCCGGTCCGAAGAGGACGGTCACGAATCGGCCGGCCGGGCACCACCGGCGGCCCAGATGCGCTGCATCAGCTCGGCCCGGTTGCGCACGTCCGTCTTCGCGAACACCCGCTTCAGGTGCTGCTTCACCGTGTTCTCGCTGACGAAGGCCCGCTCGGCGATCTGCTTGTTCGTCAAGCCCTGGCTCACCAGCTCGGCGATCTCCTGCTCCCGTTTGGACAGAACGTCCCACGCGGGCAGGCGGACGGCGTCTTCCGGCACCTGCTCGAACAGCAGCGTCAGCGCGGCGTCGTCGCGATCGGGCAGGCGGAAGGACTTCACGACGACCCGGCGCCGCGTGTGCCGGTCCACGGCCGTGCGCGTGTAGACGCGCTTGCCCAGCGCGCGGAACTCCTCCATCGCCTCGACGATGCTGTCCTCGACGAGCGCCGTGGTCGACGCACTGTGGTCGCCCGTGCGCGCCGCGCGGTTGCGGAACAGCACGTGCGCGTCGAGATCGGTGACCACCAGCGCCTGCGGCACGTGGTCGAGAACGTGTTCGAGCCGCGTGCCGCGCCGGCCCGTCTCCTCGTAGCGCAGCGCCCGCTCGGTCGCGAGCCCGAGCTGCTCCCCCGCCAGCCGCGCGGCCGTCAGGTCGGCGTCGCTGAACGCCGGCTGCCCTTCGGGGCGCGCGAAGTTCATCGTGCCGTAGAGCACGCCGGACACGATCACGGGCGCCTCGAGCGAGTGGTAGTAGCCGCCGATGTCGAGCGCCGTGCGGGCGCCGCAGCCCTCCCACGTCTGGCGCGACACGACGCGCGACGAGTCGACCGGCCGGTTCTGCCGCAGCACGAACTCCAGCACGGGGTCGTCCTGGCGGCCGTAGGTCTCGTAGTCGGTGAGGAAATCGTTCTCCACCTGGGCTTTGAAGTCGATCATGCTGCCGGAGTCGGCGTCGATCCGGTACAGGCCGCAGCCGGGCGCCGGGATGACGGCGTTCGCGACTTCGAAGAAAGCGTCTTCCACGTCGCTGAGCGTCAGCGCCGACTGCAGGGCCGCGGCGAACCGGTGTCCGCCCTCGGGCGAGGGCGCGCGAGTGCTGGGCGCGGGCGCCACCGGCATCACCTCTTCTCGGCAGGCCCACGGTGACCTGTGAAGTGCTTCACAATGCACCTCGGCCCGCCGCGGGGTCAACCGCCCGACGGTCCCGACCCCCCGGAAGGTACCCGAACGGGTAACAGAAGTCAGGCCCTTCGCGCCCTGAACCGCACGAAATCGTCCGACAACCTGGGCTGCACGACTGTGCCCAGCAACCGCCTGATTCCGGCCCGTTCCAGCGCATGATTGCTCACGGCCGTGAGATTGTCGTACGATCTGCCCGGCAACCGTCCTGGTTGCTTTCCGGCCTGGGCACGAGCGATTCGGTGAGGACCACGCAGGACATGCTTCGCGGGACGGACCAGTGGTGACCGGGCAGCGCTCCACTCGCGAACGGCTGACCGACGACGTCCGCGCGGCCATCACCGGCGGGCAGCTGAGCCCTGGCACCCGGCTCAACGAACGCGAACTGTGCGAGCGCCACAGCGTCTCCCGCACCGCGTTGCGCGAGGCTCTGCGCCAACTGGAGGCCGAGGGCCTGGTGACGGTCGAGCCGAACCGCGGCGCGTCCGTCGCGCGGATCACCTACCAGGACGCCGAAGCGTTGTTCGAGCTGCGCGGCGCGCTGGAAGCGCTGGCGTGCAGCCTGTTCGCACAACGCGGCACACCGGACCAAAAACGCGCGCTCATCGAGAGCCTCCGCGACACCACCGCGACCATGCGCGCGGGCGCGATCGACGAGACCCTGGCCGCGAAGGACCGGTTCTACGACGCGCTCCTCGACGGCGCCGGGAACCCCGAGCTCACCTTGTCGTTGCGCCGGCTGCACGCGCGCATCCGGCTCCTGCGCCGGCATTCGCTGGCGGCGCAGGGCCGCACCGAGCAGAGCATCCGCGAGCTCGAGGCGATGTGCCAGGCCATCCTGGCCGGCGACGTCGAAGGCGCCCGGCTCGCGGGCAGCCACCACGTGGCACAGGCCCGGTTCTCGGCCCTGCCGCGGATCTTCGCCGAGGAAAGCACCCAGAGCTGATCCCCACCCGGAAAGGATTGTTCCGTGTCCGAACAGGACGAAGCACTCGAGTACGTCAACGACATGGCCCGCACCCGCGGCTACGTGCTGCCGTACCACAAACTCATGGCCAAGGCCGACCTCGACGTGCTCAAGGCCGCCAACGGCCTGATCTCCGCGGCCTACACCGACGGGCGCCGCCTCAGCCAGGTGACGAAGGAACTGATCTTCATCACCACGCTCACGGTGATGCGCGCGTCGCCCGGCCACATCGCGAGCCACATCCGGGTCGCGCTCGACCTCGGGGTGTCGCCGGAGGAGATCTTGGAGGCCATCGAGATCACGTTGCCCGAGGCCGGTGTCGTCACGTTCCAGCACGGGTTCTCGGTGTGGGCCGACGTCGTCGGCGCCGAAGGTGTGGAGCCGACCGTCGAGGTCCACGACGGCGCCTGACAACCGTCCACAATAGACTAGAACCACGGTTCGACGGGTCCTGATTACACCCGAACGGGGACGGTGCCGGGCGGAAATCCTCCCTAGCGTCGTAGCCATCACCACACCGGTGGTGGAGCTACCCGTTACGGAGGAAGACCCGTGAGCCGTCTGGTTGTGCGCAAGACCCTCGCTCAGGTCGAGGAGACGCGCGAGGTCGCCGGCCGCGCCGACGAGCGCGGCCCGCTGCGCAAGGTCGCGGTGTGCGCGGTGGTCGCGAACCCGTTCGCCGGCCGCGGTTACGTCGAGAACCTCACCGAGATCGTCGAGGCGTCGCTGGAGATCGGCACTTCGCTCGGCGAGCGCGCGGTGGCGCTGCTGGGTGAAACCCCGGAGAGCTACGGAAAAGCCGGCCTCGCGGGCACGAACGGCGAGCAGGAGCACGTCAACGCCGCGCTCACCTCGTTGTTCGGCAACGCGTTCCGCGACGCCATCGGCGGCGGCAAGGCGTGGATCACCTCGGTGACGAAGGTGTCCGGTCCCGACGCGATGATCGATGTTCCGTTGGCGTACAAGGACGAGATCTGGGTCCGCAGCCACTACGACGCGTTCACCGTGACGGTGCCCGACAGCCCGCGGCCCGACGAACTCGTGATCATCGCCGCCGTCGCGAACCGCGGCCGTGTCAACGCGCGCGTCGGCGGGATGACCGTCGCCGAGGCCGGAGGCGCGTCGTGAGCACGCTCGCCGTCACCGGAGCCGGAACCGTCCTTTCGGGAGACCACCGGCAGCCGATCCTCGCGGACGCGGACACCGTGATCGCCGTGGACGGGTTGATCACCGCCGTGGGCCGCGCGGCCGACCTCACCGCGGAGATCGAAGCGAGCGAAGTCGTCCTCGACGCCGGCGGCGCGACCGTCGCGCCCGGCCTGATCGACTCACACTGCCACGTCGTGCTCGGCGACTACACACCCCGGCAGAAGACCGTCGACTTCCTCGCGAGCTACGTGCACGGCGGCATCACCAGCGTCGTCTCCCCCGGCGAGATCCACGCGCAGGGCCGGCCGCACGACGCCATCGGCGTGAAGGCGCTGGCGATCGCCGCGAAGTCGTGCTTCGCGAACTTCCGCCCCGGCGGGATGACCGTGCACGCGGGGGCCGTCGTGCTCGAACCCGTGCTCACCGACGAGGATTTCGCCGATCTGGAGAAGGCCGGCGTGCGGCTCGCCAAGTTCGGCTTCGGCCTCTACGAGGACCCCGCCGACGGCTACGAGCAGGTCCGCTCGGCGCAACGCCACGGCATCACGGTGATGTGCCACTCGGGCGGCGCCAGCATCCCGGGCAGCAAGCCGATCACCCCGGACCACCTGCTGCACCTCGCCCCCGACGTCTGCGGCCACATCAACGGCGGCCCCACCTCGCTGTCGGAGGACGGCGTGGACACGATCATCGAGCGCACGGACATGGCACTGCAGCTCGTGCAAGCCGGCAACCTCCGCTCAGCCGTGCGGATCCTCGAGAAGTGCCACGCCGAGGGACGAATCGACCGCGTCGTGATCGGCTCCGACACCCCGACCGGCACCGGCGTGATGCCGCTCGGGGTGCTCAAGACTGTCGCCGAGCTGTCGTCGCTCACGTCGGTGGACCCCGCCGTGGTGTGGGCGGCCGCCACCGGCAACAACGCCCGCACGTGGGAGCTGCCCGCCGGGTTCGTGCGGCCCGGCGCGGCCGCCGACCTCGTGGTGATCGACGCGCCGTGGGGCTCCACCGCGCCGGACGCGCTCGGCGCGCTGGCCATCGGCGATATCCCCGGCGTGACCGCCGTCGTCACCAGCGGTGAGGTGCGGGCGCTGACCAGCCGCAACACACCCCGCGCGGCGCGCCTGGCCGAGGTGCGCCCGGCGATGCCGCACCTGGCCGCCGCCGGTCACTAGCACCACCCGTCCCTCGAACCCCAGAGAGCCCGTGATGTCCCTCCACGTCGTCTTCGCGCCCGGCAAGTGCCGGGGCTACGCCAACTGCCTCATCGAGGCCCCGGAAGTCTGGGACTTCGACGAGGACGCCAACACCGCCGTGCTGCGCCAGGCCGACCCGCCGGAAGCGCAGCGCGCCCAGGCGGAGGCCGCCGCGCGGTGCTGCCCGGCTCAGGCGATCACGCTCGAGGAGTGTGCGGGGTGAAGCGGATCGTCGTGGTCGGCGGCTCGCTGGCGGGTGTGAGTGCCGTCGACGAGCTGCGCTCCCGGGGGTTCGACGGTGAGCTGGTGCTCGCCGGTGCCGAGCCGCACCTGCCCTACACGCGGCCGCCGCTGTCGAAGGAAGCCCTGGCGAGCGGCGTCGACGCACCGCAGCTCGCCCTGCGCGACCCGCGGTGGTACGCCGAGCGTGACGTCACGCTGAAACTCGGCCAGGCCGCCACCGGGCTCGACGTGCGCGACCGGCTGGTGTCGTTCGCGGACGGCACCACGTTGTCCTACGACGGTCTCGTGATCGCCACCGGCTCGGCCATCCCCCGGGCCGTCGCTCCCGGCACCGTCGAGCTGCGCGACCTGGACGACGCGCGGCGCCTGGACGGCCTGCTGGCCACGGCGCGGACCGTGCTGGTGATCGGCGCCGGGTTCATCGGCATGGAAACCGCGGCGACAGCGCGAAACCGAGGTCTCGATGTGACCGTGGTCGACGTCGCGGCCGCGCCGATGAGCCGTGCCCTCGGCTCGCACGTCGGTGAATGGTTCCGCGCCAAGCACGAAGCCCACGGCGTGCGGATCCTGTGCTCGACCGGCGTGGACCGCTTCTCCCCCAACGGTTCCGGCACTCGGGCGGAGCTGTCCACCAGGGAGGTGCTGAGCGCCGACGTCGTGCTCGTCGCGACCGGTGCCCGTGCGTCGACCGGGTGGCTCGCCGGCTCGGGTGTGCCGGTCGGCGACGGCGTCGAGTGCGAGCCGACGCTGGCCACGGGTGTCCCCGGCGTGGTGGCCGCCGGGGACGTCGCCCGCTGGCATAACGGCTTGTTCGGCGAGCCGATGCGCGTCGAGCACTGGACGAATGCCGTCGAGCAGGGCGGGCACGCCGCCGCGACACTGCTCGGCGACGCCCGGCCGTTCGAGTCCGTGCCCTACTTCTGGACCGACCAGTTCGACGCGAAGCTGCGCTGCGTCGGACGGCCGCTGCCCGGGGACGACGCCGAGGTCCTCGTCGAAACCGAGTCGAAGCTCGTGGTCGCCTACGGCCGCGAGGGCCGGATCAGCGGCGCCGTGTGCGTCAACGCGGCGCGGCAGCTCGCCGCCCTGCGCCAGGCCATCGCCGAACGGGTCCCGTTCGCCGGCCTCGTGCACTCCTGAACCCCTTATCCCGCAAGCAAAGAAAGGACCGAGATGACGAACTCCTCCGTAGCCGACAACCGCGACGCGCTGTCCATCATCGAGCTCTTCCCCCAGGACGAGGACTGGTCGCTGCAGACCATGCGGCTGCTCGCGCAGGTCGCCGTCGGCGGTTCGGACCTGTTCGAATGCGCACGCACCGCGGCCCGCATCGGCCGCACGAGCACCGACGGCGAGGTCTGGCAGCGCGAGTGGAGCCGCACCGCCGAGGAGACCACCGCCGCGGGCGAAGCCGCCCTGGAACGCGGTGACCTCACTACCGCTCGCCGCGCTCTGCAGCGCTCGTGCAGCTACTGGCGCCACTCGGAGTTCTTCCTCGACACCCAGGACCCGCGTCGCGAACAGGCCTACCGCAACGGCACGGCCAACTTCCAGAAGGCCGCGGAGCTCACCGGCGGCCTCATCGAGCGGATCAGGGTGCCGTTCGAGGGCACCACCATGGACGGCTACTTCGTCAAGCCCGACGCGAGCGACACCCCGCGCCCGACCGTCCTCTTCCTCGGCGGCGCCGACTCCTGGGCCGAAGAGCTGTATTTCATGGGCGGCACCGAGTTCCCGTCGCGCGGCCTCAACGTCGTGCTCGTGGACACCCCCGGGCGCGGAGGTTCGCTGCGGTTCAAGAAGCTCTACAGCCGGCCCGACTACGAGATGCCGGTGGCGGCGGTGCTCGACTTCATCTCCGAACGCTCCGATGTGGACACCGACCGCATCGGCCTCGCGGGCGTCAGCTTCGGCGGCTACTACGCCCCGCGTGCGGCGGCGTTCGAACCGCGCGTCAAGGCGGTCGCGGCGTGGTGCGGCACGTGGAGCATCCTCACCGACTTCTACGAGTTCTACCCGCCGCTGCAGAAGCAGCTGCAGTGGCTCACCGGGTCGGCCGACGACGCCGAGGCGCGCGCCAAGCTCGCCGAGTTCACGCTGGACGGCGTCGCGCAGAAGCTCGCCATCCCGGTGTACGTGATGCACGGGACCGACGACCTCATCATGGACATCGAGGGCGCCCGGCGGTTCATCGACGCACTGACCACCGACGACGTCACGGCCGACATCTACGACGGGGCCGGCTCGCTGCACTGCAGCTACGACTACTTCTCCGTCGCGACGGCCCGGCTCGCCGACTGGTTCGTCCACAAGCTCGGGTGACGGCCGTGTCCCTCTACGAGATCCACAAGCTGCTCTGGGACGTCCGCCGGCTGCGGGAGGTCACCGAGCGGTACCGGTCCGACCCGGACGCGGTGCTCGACGAGTACGGCGTCGAAGGCGAGTTCCGCACCTGGATGAAGGATCTCGACTTCAAGGCCCTCTACGAGCACGACGTCAACCCGTACCTCCTGTACTTCTGCGCGATCCAGCTGGAGGTCGACCGTGCCGACTACTACGCGCGCATCCGAGGGGTGAAGAGCCGGTGACCGCACCGAGTACCGGAGGCAAGATCGTCGGCGCCTTCGCCGCGTCGCACTCGCCCGGGATCACCGGGTGGCCCGAGCGGGCGTCCGACAGCGCCCGCGCGGCCGTCGAAAGCGCGTTCGCCGACGTGCGGCAGCGCATCGCGGCACTGGAGCCCGACGCCGTGATCGCCGTGTCGGTGGAGCACTTCACCAACTTCCACCTCGGCAACCTCCCCGCGTTCGCCATCGCCACCGGCGAGGACTACCTCGGCCCGGCGACTCCGGAGATGGCGAAGTTCGTCAACGTCCCGCAGCACCGCTACCCCGGCGACGCCGCGCTCGGCGAGCACCTCTACACCAGCGCGCTCGACGCCGAGTTCGACCCGGCGCTGGTCCAAGGTGGACTGGAGTTCGACGAGAACTTCTGCGTGCCGCTCAAGCACCTCGACCCGGGCTCGCGCTACCCCCTGGTGCCGGTGATCGTCAACGGCGTCAACCCGCCCTGGCCCACGGCCAAGCGCTGCTACGACTTCGGCCGCATGCTGCGCGCCGCCGTGGCCGGGCAGACGGCCGCGCAACGCGTGGTCGTGCTCGCCACCGGCGGGCTGTCGCACTGGGTCGGGCTGCCCGAGTCCGGCGACATCAACGAGGAGTTCGACCGCGACTTCCTCGCCCGTCTCGACTCCGGCGATCCGGCGAAGCTCACCTCGTTCACCCGCGAGGAGATCGACGCCGCCGGCAACGGCGCGCACGAGATCCGCACCTGGCTCGTCGCTGCGGGCGCGGCCGGGACCGGGTTCGACGTCCTCGCCTACGAACCGGTCGAGGCCTGGCTGACCGGGACCGCGGTCGCCGCCGCCCGGATATGACCGGCCACAACGGAACCGTTCACCCCGGAACCGTCCACTCACGACCGTCCACACCGTACTGACGCCCTATCCCGAAATTGGAGCCACGATGAGCAAGCTGCCCCAGATCACCGGCCGCGACCTGCGCGGGGTCATGGCCTACCCCCCGACCCCGGCCCTGCCGGGTGCCGAGCGCGTCGACGCGGTGAACACCGTCGACCTCGCCGAGACCGAGCGCATGATCCGCGCCTTCATCGCCGACGGCGTCGACGCGATCGCGCTCAACGGCACGCTCGGCGAGATGGCCACCCTCACGCTGGAGGAGTGGCAGGCCTACGCCGGCTGCGTGGCGGAGACCGTCCGCGCCGCCAAGCCGGACTTCCCGATCTTCATCGGCGCCACGACCCTCAACACCCGCGACACCGTGTCGCGCATGCGGTTCCTCGCCGATCTGGGCGTCACGGGCACACTGCTCGGCCGGCCGATGTGGGGCGAGATGGTGGCGCCGGTGATGGAGCGCTTCTACCGCGACGTCGCCGAGGCCGTGCCCGAGCTCGCCATCGTCGTCTACGACAACACCGCCGCGTTCCGCGGCATCATCCCCCGTCGCGTCTACCGGACGCTGGTCGAACTGCCTCAGGTCGTGGCCGTGAAATACGCCGGCGGCGCGTCGGTCGGCTTCCGCTACCACAACGACATGGCCCACACCGGCACGAGCTTCCCGCTCATGCCGATCGAGACCGACTGGTTCCCCGCGTGGGAGATGTACGGCGAGGAGCTCGTAGGCATGGCCTGGTCCTCCACCACGGCGATGGGCCCGGGCCCGGTGCTGGAACTGCGCGACGCCTTGCAGCAGGGCCGTTTCGACGACGCCCGCTGGCTGACCGAGCGCCTGCGCTGGGCGCACGAGCCGTTCCTGGTGGGCCAGGACTTCACCGAGTTCGCGAAGTACAACGTGCCGCTGGAGAAGATCCGCGTCAACGGCGCGGGGTACCTCAAGGTCGGCAAGAGCCGCGTGCCCTACACCGAGGACCTCGTGCCGGCCGAGCACGTGACCACGACGGCGGAGCACGTCGAGCGCTACCGGCAGATCGCCGTCGAGGTGGAGAAGCGCTTCGGTGCCAGGCAGGGCCGGGTGTGACACCGTGACCGCGCTCAGAGACTCGACGGCGCTCGCCGGCTGGGTGAGCCGCACGCGGGCGGGGATCGCGCAAGGCCGGTTCCCCGCCCGGGCGTTCAACGACGAAGCCGTGTACGCGCTGGAGCAGGAACGGCTGTTCACCAAGGCGTGGTGCTTCCTCGCGCACGAGAGCGAGATCCCCGCGCCCGGCGACTACGTGACCCGCGCCATCGCCAACAACAACATCATCGTCGCGCGCGACGAGCACGGCGAGATCCACGCCAGCCTCAACATGTGCCGCCACCGCGGCAACGTGATGTGCAAGTCGGAGATGGGCAACGCCAGCCACTTCCGCTGCTCCTACCACGGCTGGACGTACAAGAACTCCGGTGAGCTCGTCGGCGTGCCCTACATGAAGGAGGGCTACGAAGGACGGCTCAAGCGCAAGGACTGGGGCCTGGTCGCGGTGCGCGTGGACACCTACGAGGGACTCGTCTTCGGCTGCCTGGATCCCGAGGCGCCGCCGCTGGACGAATACCTCGGCGGGTTCCAGTTCTACCTCGACCTCTACCTCAAGCACGGCCTGGGTGGCGTCGAGGTCCACGGGCCGCCGGACCACTGGGTGGCCGACACGGACTGGAAGATCTGCGCGGAGAACTTTGCCGGCGACGGCTACCACACCCCGGTGGCCCACCAGTTCGGCTTCAGTCTCGGCTACTTCCCGTCGTCGGGCACCACGCACAGCCAGGGCTGGGCCGTGAGCGTGCCGGGCAAGGGCCACGGGATCGGGCTGGGCCACAGCCCGGACTTCCCGGCGTTCGGCGGGTTCCCCAACGAGCTGGTGGCCGGGATGAAGGAGGCGATGAGCCCGGCGCAGGTGGAGGTGTTCGCGCAGGCGCGGACGGCGGTCGGCACGGTGTTCCCCAACCTGTCGTTCCTCATGCAGCCCTTCAGCCTGATCCCCGGGCAGCCGGGCGTGCGGTTCGTGACCATGCGGCTCTACCACCCCGTCGGGCCGGGGCGGATGGAGATGTACTCGTGGTGCCTCGTGCCCAAGGACGCGTCGGAGGACTACAAAACCGAGGCCTACCGCGCGTACACGCTGGCGTTCGGCCAGGCGGGCACGTTCGAGCAGGACGACTTCGAGAACTGGACCAAGGTCACGCGCTCGGCCGGCTCGGGACTGGTGCGGGACCTCGATTTCCCTTACATCATGGGTATGGCCAGCGATCTGGACCCGGACTTCGCGGGGCCGGGGCACGCCGTGCGCCCGTACGTCAACGACACCAACTTCCGCAACCTGTGGAGCCGGTGGGGCGACTACCTGGCGGGTGAGGCGTGACGGGCCGCGTCGACCGCGACACCGTCGCGGAGGTGACGGAGTTCCTGTACCGGGAGGCGCTGGCGCTCGACGAACGCCGGTTCCGCGACTGGCTGGCCATGCTGGCCGACGACATCCGCTACGAGGTGCCGGTGCGCGTCACGCGCGAAAGCCTGGCCGGCTGGGAGCTTTCACCGACGTCGCGGATCTTCGACGACGACCGCGACACCCTCGAAGTCCGGATCCAGCGCCTGGAGACGGACTTCGCGTGGGCGGAGCAGCCGCCGTCGCGGACGCGGCACTTCGTGACCAACGTGCTGGCCGACCCAGGCGAGCAGGCGAACGAGTTCCTGGTGTCGTCCAACTGTTTCCTCTACCGCAGCCGGGGAGACAGCCCGACGCCGAGCCTGTACTCGCTGGCCCGCAAGGACGTCGTCCGCCGCACGCCGGACGGCTGGCGGCTGGCGCGGCGGTGGGCGGCGTTCGACCAGTCGCTGATCAACGCGCACAACCTGTCCATCTTCGTCTGAGGAGGCCTTCGTGGAGGAGCCGCTGTTCGAACGGCCGCCGATCGGTGACGTGGTCGAGCTCGAAGCCGAGCCGGGTGACGGGCCGATCGTGATCGCGAACGAGTTCGTCGACGTCGTCGTCCGCAAGGTGCAGACGCGCAACGGGATGCGCCTGGACATCTGGTCGCCGCGCCGGGGTTCGCGGGTGCAGCTGGACGCGGTGGCGCTCGACTGCCTCAGCTTCCAGGAACCGGAGCTGATCTCCGCGCTGCTGGAACGGCGGCCCGCGCCGTGAGCCTGCGCCGGCTGAGCATCCTCGTCAGCGGTGGCGGCTCCGGCATCGGCCGGGCCGCCACCCTGGCCTACCTGCGTGAAGGCGCCACCGTGACCGTGGTCGAACGCTCGGCCGAGCACGCCGCCGCGCTGCGGGCCGATGCCGGGTCGTTGCCACTGACCGTGGTCGAAGGCGACGCGACCTCGCCCGAGGTGCTCGCGTCGGCGGTGCGCACCGCCGGCCGGATCGACCAGCTGACGTGCTGCGTCGGCGTGTTCGACCACTACGCGTCGGTTCGCGAGCTGCCGGTCGCGGATCTCGTCGCCGCGGCCGAGGAGACGTGGCGGACCAACGTGCTGGGCGCGCTGGTGGCGGTGAACGCCGCGTGGCCCGCGCTGCGCGACGCGCGGGGCTCGGTGACGCTGACGTTGTCGGAGTCCGCGTTCCACCCCGTCGGCGGCGGGGTGCTCTACGGCAGCTCGAAGTGGGCGTTGCGCGGGGTCGTGCAGCACCTTTCGGTGGACCTGGCGCCGGCCGTGCGCGTGAACGGCGTCGCCCCGGGCGGCACCTCGGGCACGCGTTTCTCGGGGCTCAACGCGCTCGGCGGCGCGGAGTCCACCGTGGAGCGGCGAGCGGGCCGGTCCGAGCGCATCGCGGCCGGCACGCTGCTCAAGACCACGGCGGCGCCGGAAGACCACGCGGGGGCGTTCGTGTACCTCGCCGACCCGGTCGCCGCCCGCGTGGTGACCGGCGTGGTGATCAACACCGACGGCGGGCGAGCACCCTGTTGACGAGATTGTTGACGAGATTGTGACCACCGTGCACACCTGATGCCCCGGGTGGCCGGACCACCTCGGTGACACGTGCGGGATCGCGCCCGCGCTGCGAGAGTGGATCTTGACCGACGAGAGAGGCTGAGCGGCATGAGCGACCGCCGAGGCGCGGTGACCCGGTGGTGGCGCGGTAAACCGGTCGGTTTGCCGTCGCGCCGGACCCGGCGGCCGGCGCCCTTCGTGGTCGGGCTCCGCCGTGCGTCGCCGTCGTGGTCGGCCCGCCTCGACGAGGTGCTCGAGTTCGACGCGAGCCGCTGAGTCACGGTCGGAAGACTCCCGCGCGCCCGGCCGGGGAGGGGGCGGGCGCGCGGGTTCCAGGCACAACCGGGGTCAGCACTTGTCGGCGTAGAGGGTGATCACCGCGCCGGCGCCGACTTCCGTGCCCGGCTTGGGGTCCTGGCCGGTCTGGCACCAGTTGCGGTCGAGGATCATCGCGCGCGGTGCTGCCCAGAGGAGTCCACTTCCCGCAGGTTGTAGAGACCGGCGGCCTGCATCGTGTCCTGCGCGGCCTGGTGGTTCATGCCGGACACGTCGGGCACGGTGATCTTCGCGGCCTCAGCGGACGTTGTGGTCTCCGCGGGCGTCGGGGTCTCGGAGGTTTGCGCCGCGGACGTCGCGGGTGGCTCGGTCGACGAACCCCCACTTCCCGGCTGCGCCCCACCAGCCGTGACGAGCAGAACGGCAGCGCCTGCGAGAGCGGCTTTCCCGGACGTGTTCACGTGGCCTCCTCGTGGCTGCGCCTCCTGAGCCTGCTGACCCAGCGTCACACATCCTCACCCGGCGCACCGGCCGAAACCGGCGGAGTCCTCCGCACCGCGTCCAGCACGACCTGCACCGCCGCGCGCTGCGGTGAGCCCCGGCGGACGGCGGCGGTGATCGTCCGCGTCACCGGCGACGCGAGCTCCCGCGTCGTCACGCGGTAGCGGGGATCGACGGCCAGGCCGGGGAGCAGCGTGATCGACAAGCCGGCCTCGACGTGCTGCAGGGCCAGCATGTAGTTGCTGAAGCGGCACACCGCGCGTGGTTCGAAGCCCGACTGCCGGCACAGCCGCAGCGTCAGGTTGGCCATGTAGGACTGCGGCAGGTCCAGCGACCACGCTTCGTCCGCGAAGGCCGCCAGGTCGACGGCGCCGCGGCGGGTCGCGGGGTGGTCCGGGGGCATGACCAGCACGATCGGGTCGGTCGCGAGCGGCACGAGGTCCACGTCGGGGTCCAGCGGCTGCTCGACGAAGTCCGTGGTCGTGATGATGAGGTCGGCGTCGCCCACGCGCAGGGCGGGCATGCTCTCGTGGGGTTCCAGCTGCAGCACCTCGACCTGCAGGTCCGGGTGCGCCGCGGCCAGCCGCGTCACCGCGGGCACGGCCAGGGTGTGGACGGCGCTCTGGAACGCGCCCAGCCGCACCAGACCGGCGGGTTCGTCGCCGAGGCCGCGCAGCTCCGCCTCGACGGTGTCCATGTGGTCGAGGATCGCCCGGGCGCGGCGCGCGAGGATCAGCCCGGCCGGGGTGAGGCGGACGTGGCGGCCGGTGCGTTCCAGCAGCTTGGTGCGCGTTTCGGTCTCCAGCACGGCGAGCTGCTGCGACACGCTCGACGCGCTCAGGTTCGACGCGCTCGCCACCGCGCGGATGGTGCCCAGGGTGTCGAGCCGGCTCAGCAGCCGCAGGCGCCACGGGTTCAGCACCGCTTTATTGTGCACGGTCATTGTGCGGCTCAGCCGAACAGAACGTCCGGAATTGTGAGCTGGACGTGTCGCTCGGCGCGGACTTACCGTCGGGGACATGGCTGCTCCGACCACTGTCCCGCTGTCCGCCGACACGTTCTGGACCGACGCCGAAGCCCACCTCGTGCGCTACGGCGGCGCGTTCACCCGCGAGATCATCGAACGCGCCGCCGGGAGCTTCCTCTACACCGCCGACGGCCGGAAGATCCTCGACTTCACCTCCGGCCAGATGAGCGCGATCCTCGGCCACTCGCACCCCGAGATCGTCGAGACCGTGCGCCGCCAGATCGGCACGCTCGACCACCTGTTCAGCGGCATGCTGAGCCGCCCGGTCGTCGACCTGGCCCGGCGGCTGGCCGAGACACTGCCGGCGCCGCTGGAGAAGGCGCTGCTGCTGACCACCGGTGCCGAGTCGAACGAGGCCGCGATCCGCATGGCGAAGCTCGTGACGGGCCGGCACGAGATCGTGTCGTTCGCGCGTTCGTGGCACGGCATGACGCAGGCCGCCGCGTCCGCGACCTACAGCGCCGGCCGCAAGGGCTACGGCCCCGCGACCCCCGGCAACTTCGCCATCCCCGCGCCCAACACCTACCGCCCCGACTTCACGCACGCCGACGGCACGCTCGACTGGCGCCGGCAGCTCGACTTCTCGTTCGACCTGATCGACGCGCAGTCCGTCGGCAGCCTCGCCGCCTGCCTCGTGGAACCGATCCTCAGCTCCGGCGGGATCATCGAGCCGCCGCCGGGGTATTTCGCGGCGCTGCGCGAAAAGTGCCGCGAACGCGGGATGCTGCTGATCCTCGACGAAGCCCAGACCGGCCTGTGCCGCACCGGCACGTGGTACGCGTTCGAGCGCGACGGCGTAGTGCCCGACATCCTGACGGTGTCCAAGACGCTCGGCGCCGGCCTGCCGCTCGCGGCCGTGCTGACCAGTGCGGAGATCGAGCAGGAGGCGCACGAGCGCGGGTTCCTGTTCTTCACCACGCACGTCTCGGACCCGCTGGTGGCGGCCGTCGGCAACACCGTGCTCGACGTGTTGATGCGCGACCGGCTCGACGAACGCGCCCGCACGCTCGGCGCGTTCCTCCGAAGTGGACTGGAGGAGATCGCCGAGCGCCACGAGGTGGTCGGCGACATCCGCGGCCGTGGCCTCCTGGCTGGGCTGGAGCTCGTGGTGGATCGCGCCACCAAAGAAAGTTCCGACGCGCTGGGCGCGCTCGTCACGCGGCGCTGCCTGGAACTGGGGCTGCACATGAACATCGTGCAGCTCCCGGGCATGGGCGGCGTCTTCCGGATCGCGCCGCCGCTGACGGCGACCGAGGAGGAGCTCTCGCTCGGACTGTCCATTCTGGACGAAGCCATCGGCGACGCGCGGAAGGCGTTGTAGGGCCGCGTGAGTGCCGGTTCGCCGCCGGCACTCACGCCGTCCGCCTTACGACCGCCGCTCCGGCGGCACGTACTCGAACGTCGGCCCCGCCGTCGTCTTCCCGTCGCCGGAGGGCATCTTCATGAGCGCCTGGGCCTGCGCCTTCAGCTGGAACATCACGCCGACGGTCGCGCCCAGCCCGCCCGGGTTGCCCGTGAACGCGTCTTCCAGCAGGAAGAGCAACAGGCAGTAGGTGTTGTCGAACTCCACCTGCGCCCGGCGGATCGGGCTGTCCTCGGGGTAGTCGGCCGTGCTGGGGTTGCGGCGCATCGGCAGCACACCGTCGAAGTCGACCTTGATCTCCTCGCCCGTCGGACCGCTACGCGGGGTGTCGCCCTCGGCGTAGCGGCGGCCGTTCTTGAGCTCCTGGAAGCGGTAGAAGTGGGCGACCTCGTCGCGTTCGGGGTGGAAGACGTCGCGGTCGCCGTCCCACACCTCCGTGCGCGCGGCGCCCTCGCCCTGCTCGACGATCTCCGCGAGCGCGGCCAGCGCGGAATCCAGGTCGTGCACCGGAATCACGCTGCCGCCCCCGCTGCGGAGGTGCATCTCGCCGATCTGGCGCTTCGGGTCGCCGGAGAACACGGTCTTCTCCCCCAGCTCCTCGCACAATTCTTTCAGCCCCGCCTGCACAGCTGCGTAGAACTGCCCGATCGTCCGGTACCCCTCGGCCTGCGGCGGCGCGTCGGCCGACTCGGGCTGCTCGATCCTCAGGAACAGCTCCAGCGCCTCCGCACCGAACGGCACAAGGTTGACCTGCACCGACGCGTCCCCGTGGGGCAGCGGGTGCGGGTACGCCGGCAGCAGCTCCGGCGCGTCGAGCTTCGGCTCGCCGCCCACGGCATTGAGCAGGTTCGCCGCGAGCGCCAGGTGCAGCATCTCCTCGGCCAGCACGCTGCCGACGACCTGCGCTGCCTCGGCGTTGCGGCCCGGGTCGAGCGAATAGAGCGCGCACAGGTACGGCGGGATCGTCGCGTGCTCGAGCTCGATCGCCCACTGCAGGTGGCGGCGGAGCTCCTCCACGCTGTCGATGGCGGGGGCGGGGGCGGCACTGGTGTCCATCATTGCCTCTCGTCTCGGCGGGTCGCGAGTTCGGGGTTCGGGTTCAGGTTCCGGTTCGCGAGGCAGGACAAGACGGCAGGCGGATCTGTGACAGGTTCCCCGGACGGGTTCCGGCTAACGGGCCGTGATGCGCCGCCCCTGGACACGTTCGTGTCCGGCCCGCAGTGCGGCGTGGATGGCGGCCTCGTTCTCCGCGTCGAGGGCGGACGTGGCCTCGTCCCGGAGCACGATCGGGGTGTCCTTCAGCAGCGTCCGGGCGATGGCGACGCGCCGGCGTCCCCCGCCGGACAGCAGGCGGCCGGCCTCAGCGTGACGCGGGCAGGAACGCCACGCCGTGCACCCGATTCACGGCCGGCGTCCACAAGGGATCCTCCGGGTCGGCCGGAAACCCCAGCCGGGGACCGATCTTCGACCACGCCCGGGGGTGTGCGCGCCGGTACTCGCGCAGGACCTCGTCCAGCTCATCGCCGTCAAGGAAGCGCTGACGCGGCTCCCGCCACAGATAGGCGCCGCATCTCACCTCGACCGCCGGCGCGGCCCGGAGATTCCGGTACCACTGCGGCACCCCGCCCCACGCCGCGATCACCACCAGCTCCGGCACGTCCGGCCGGTGCCGCACCACCTCGACCACCACCTCGCGACGCGCGCCCGACTTGCGCCCGCGATGGACGAGGTAGAGCAACCGGTGCCCGAAGATCTTCCCGAAGCCCCAGCGGTACCACGGGATCGGCGCGCGAAGGAACCATCTCAGCAGCCCGGTCGGCGGGCGGTCGGTCACGGGCATCGCCGGCTCCGCTCTGCCGACCCGGTGGAAGCCGGTACCGCGGCGATCACCACTGTGGCGCCGGCCCGCTCTGCCGCACACCGCGGCGCAGCGAAACGGCGAGCACGAGGATTCCGATCGCCACTGCCAGCCAGGGCAGTCCTCGCAGCGAGTACGCCCGCAAGGTGTCCGGACCGGCTTCATGCAGCAGATAGACGTCGACCTCGGGCAAGACCGTCGCCGCGAACAGCTCCACGATGGCCAGCGCACTGCCGACGATCAAGCACATCCTCGCGGCCGACCGGCTTTGCAGGGCCCCGATCGCGCCCGCCAGCAAGACTGCCGTCACGCCCAGATCGAGCACGACGGTCGCCCCACCCGAGACGATCTCCCCATGGACGACGGCGATGATCCCGCAGATCGCCCCGATGAAGGCGGCGATGCTGCAGAGGATCGCCAGCACGGCGGTCGCGACCGCGACCCCGCCTGCCGGATTGTTGTGTCGGACCGGACCGGCCGGAAACTGCTGCCCGGGATACTGCGGGTACGTCATGACCTCCCCTTCGCGCTGTTCCGGCATCGTGCCAGGGCACGGTTCCCCTCCGCAGGAAAACGCCTTGAGTCCCACCGATCGGGGTCAGGAGAATGCACCGGGTGCAAGCCCGACACACCGAACGTCTCCGCCTCGAACCCGTCGGCCCCGAGCTGGCCGACGATCTCTTCCGCCTCCACCAAGACCCGGGCATCGCTCGCTGGTACGGCGCGTGGACGGCCGAGGACGCCCGCCGAACCGCCACGGAAATGGGCCGAGCCTGGAGCTCGGAGGGCGTTCACAAATGGCTCGCCTACGACCGCACCGACGGCGTTCCGATCGGCCGCGGCGGCCTCTCCCGCACCCACGACGGGCAGCTGGAACTCGGCTGGGCCGTGCGGGAGTCTCTGTGGGGCAGGGGCTACGCCACGGAAATCGGCCGAGCCGGACTGGAGTTCGCCTTCGGCGAGCTGGCCGCGTCGCAGGTCATCTCGTTCACCGAAGTCCACAACAGACGGTCGCGTGCCGTCATGGAGGGGCTCGGGTTCCGGTACGACCGCGAGATCAGCCATCTCGGCGAGCCGTTCGCGTTGTACGTGCTCGAGAAGCCTTGCGTGAATGCGTAGTGGCCGGCGTTCCTCGTCCGGTCCAACGCTGGTTGTCAGCCCATGATCCATGGCCACCGGTGAGCATGAAGGGCCTACGCGGCCCGGGGTTCGATCCGCGTCCCGCGCGGGACAGTGACCGACAGGAGGTCGCCGGGGGCGTCGAGTTCGAGGCGGTGCCACCGTCCACACGGGACGATCGCCGCGGTGCCCGGGGTGAGCGTGGCCGGGGTGTCGTCGTCGCGGAGGTACAGGCGGAAGCCGCCGGTGAGGCAGCACACGATTTCGTCGGCGGCGGCGTGGATTTCCCAGTGGTCGGAGTGGACGTCGGCGTCGGTGGTGGCGCGGAAGGTCATCAGGTGCCAGTCGTCGGGCTCGCCGTCGAACGTGCGGGGTGCCGCGGCGGCGTGGCCGTCGTCGTGGAGGTACAGGAAGGAGGTGAACAGGTCGATCGGGGTCATGGGTTTCCTTTCAGGGGTCAGTCGGCCAGGCCGCGGCGGAGGGCGGCGGCGAGTTCGGCGATCTGGCGCTGCGACACCTCGGCGGACAGGATCGCCTGCGAGCCGTGGAAGGTGCCGGGCCACTGGTGCAGCTCGGCGGACACGCCCGATTGCAGCAAGCGCAGCGCGTACGTGATGCCCTCGTCGCGAAGCGGATCGAACTCGGCGGTGGCGACGTACGCGGGCGGCAGGCCGGACAGGTCAGCCGCCCGCGCCGGGGCGGCGTACGGCGTGCCGGGGGTGTCGCCGAGGTAGTGGCGCCAGGTCGCGACGAGTTTGTCGCGCGTCATCCACGGCGTGCCGGTGAAGGTGCGCGCCGACCAGGTGTCCTGGCGGTCGTCGAGCTCGGGCTGGTTGAGCAGCTGGAAGCGGATCGCAGGCCCGTGCTCGTCACGGGCCCGCAGCGCGATGGCGGCGGCGATCCCGGCGCCCGCGCTGTGCCCGCCGACGGCGATGCGGGCCGGGTCGAGGCCGAGCTCCGCGGCGTTCTTCGCGGCCCAGGTCAGCGCCGCGTACGCGTCGTCCACCGCGGCCGGGAACGGGTGTTCCGGCGCTCGCCGGTAGCCGACGGAGATCACCACCGCGCCGGCGACGTCCGCGACGCGCGCGGCCCACGGGTGCTCCGTGTCGAGGTCGCCCATGACGAAGCCGCCGCCGTGCAGCCAGATGATCGCGCCGTGGGCCTGCCGCGGCCGGTAGATGCGCACGGGAACGTCGCCGTCGGCGGTGTGGTCCTCGATCGTGAGGCCCGAGGTGTCCGGTGGCGGCGCGGAGGCGGACAGGCCGGCGAGCTTCTCGCGGGCGGTGACCGGATCGTCGAGGTCGGCGGGCGGGAACAGCGGGAGGAAGGCTTCGAGTTCCGGGTTCATGCCGACGATCCTGCCGCTGCTCGGGCGCCGTGTCGCCCGCCGGCCGTCGCGCGAAATCGCCTGATGACGCGACGCTCGCCGCGTACGCTGCCGGGTATGGAGGCGTTGGTCGTCCGGCTCTCGCAGCTGGACTCGGAGGCCGAGGGCGCGATCCGCGTCGTGATGTTCTACGACACACTGATCCGCCGGCGCGTCGACCTGGCCGCGCTGGCCCGGGCTTCGGCGGGCCTGGCCGAGTGCGTGGCCGGCATCCGGCTCGACGGCACCGGGCAGACGTTCCGCGTCGCCCCGGACGGCCCCGCGCCCTCCGCCGGCCGCGCGTCGACCACGGTCGCGATCACGCTGGACGACGAGCAGATCGGCGCGGTCTGGCTCGAACGCCCGTCACCACTCCCCCTCGACCGCCTGCTGCTCGACCGCCTGGCCATCGCCGCGGCCGCCGTCGTGGAACGCTACGGCCCCGCCCGCACCACGATGGCCGACCCGGCGCTCGTCGAGCTCGCCATCAGCCCCGACACCGACGCCGCCGCCCGCGCGCGGGCCCTGCGACTGCTCGGCTTCGCAGCGGACGCGGCGGTGCGCGCCGTGGCCGTGCGCTCGCCGCTGCCGCTCGACCAGCTCGGCGCTTTGGTCTGCCCCGCGCGCCCGGTGAAGGCGGCGCCGCTGGGTGAGCTGGGCGTCCTGCTGCTCACCGCCGTCGACGTCTCGCGGTTCCCGGCGGACGTGCGGGCGGGGATCGGGACCGTGGGGCCGTTGCCGGCCTCGTGGCTGTCGGCGCGAACCGCGCTGCGCTTCACAACGTCGCGCCTGCCCGTCGTGGACTACTGCTCGCTGGGCGCCTTGGCTCTGCTCGCGCACGTGCCCGGCGATGCCGCCCGCGACAACACTGATGTGGCCGCCTTGGCCTCCTTGGCCGCGGACGACCTGGACACCCTCGACGCCTACTGCGCCACGGGTTCCGTCCGCCGCGCCGCCGACGTGCTGCACCTGCACCACAGCAGCGTCGCCCGCCGCCTCGACCAGCTCGGCAAGACGCTCGGCTACAGCCTGGTCTCCCCCACCGGCCCCGCGCGCGCCCAACTGGCCCTTACCGCGTGGCGGCTGCTGGAGGCCTGACTCAGCGCGAGACGAGGACGGTCTCACCGTCGCAGCAGGAGATCACCACACCGGCCACATCGCTGATCCGGCCGCGGACCACGGCGTGCTTCAGGGTTGTCATGTCGGGTGCCGTGCGCAGCATGAGCAAGACCGGGAACTGCCAGTGACTCATACCCTGCACGATCTTGGCCAGCGCGGGGCCCGCGGACTCCACGGTGAACACAGCGCGCTCCAGATCGACGCTCACCGGCTCCTCGGGCACGTCCGGAACCGCCTCCACCGAGTACACGTACGGATCCCCGCCACGGCTCAGCCGGTCTTCCACCATCACCGCGGCGAAATCCCCCGTACCCCGCAAGAAGTCAGCGGCCGCGCGAAAGTCCGCGGTACGCCCGTGTCCCGCGCCGAGGTCGGTCACCAGCACACCCGGCGGCTGCAGCACGACCCAGCGCGAGAAGGACGCGACCGCGCGCTGAACCGCCGGCGGCGAACTCTCGAGAACCAACGCCAGCCAGTCCTCGACGCCGGTCACCCAGGTAACCGGCGTCGGCCGCTTCCATCGTCACGCCCCGCACCTTACGGCTCGGCAGCGGGCCGAGGCGTAGCAAGATCGGGCCGTGGCCAAAGTCGGCGAAGTACCGTCCGCGCGCTTGGCGCTTTACGTGGGCCAAGGGAACGGCTACCGGCTGTTTCCGATTCCCGTGCGGCGCGGGAGCGGATCGTGGCGGTGCCGATCGCGTGCGCGTTCTGCGGGGTCGGCGTGCCGATGAGGGTGCTGGACGTCCGGACCACGCGGCGCAAGCGGGCATGGTGGCTCGCGACGGGGTGCGCATCGAAGGCGAGTACCTGTTCCAGCCGCACAACCGGCGGGACCATTCCATCCGCCCGGCGGACTTCGGGCACGAGTACCACGAGCCCGAGCACGCGGACCGGCCGCCGCGCTGAGCACGGGGCCGTCCACTTCGGTCTGAAAAAACTTCCGGAACCGGTGAACCGCACGGGATCCGGCAGCCGTGTCCTCGTCGAGTCGCCCGGACGAACCGGGTGACAAGGACAACGGGGAGTGTTCTCATGTTCCGCAAGCAGGCGATGTTCCTGGCCGCTTTCGTCGCGGCGGGTGCCGCGGTGCTGTCCGCGTGTGGCGCGGGCAGCGACAGCGCGACGACCGCACCGGCGGGGGCCGACAACCTGCGCGCCGCCGCGGCAGCGCCGGCTGCCACGCTGACCGCGACCAGCGCGATCCTCTTCGACGACGCCGCGTTCTCCGACAACGGCGCCTCCCAGGGCATCTCCGGCAAGGGCTGCCAGACGCTGGCCCGCCCGAAGGTCACCTCGTCGCTGACCACGACCGGCACGCTGAAGCTGTGGAGCGGCGCGAACTGCACCGGCAAGTCGATCGCGGTCACCGGCAACGTGAGCAACCTCGCGAAGCTCGGCTTCGACAACAAAACCGTGTCGGTGAAGCTGGCCGGCGACGACAACGGCGGCAACAACAACGGGGGCAACAACGGGGGCGACAACGGCGGGAACGCCGGCGGCGACAACAACGCCAACCTCACCTCCACCTTCGCCCTCCTCGACAGCGGCAAGAACTTCTCCGAGCCCGACGGCTCCCAGGTCGCCAGCGACAAGGGCTGCAACGAAGTCCGCAACCCCGACCTCGTCCGCTCCATCGACGCCGACGGCACGTACAAGATCTGGACCGGCGCCGGCTGCACCGGCAAGTCGATGCTGATCACGGGCGACGCGCCCGACCTCGAGAAGATCGGCTTCGACCGCCAGGTCGCCTCGATCCGCCTCGCCGGCTGACGCGGCGAGCACACCGCCCCAAGCACAGACAGCCACAGACAACAGCGCCACCCAAGGGATCCCGGAAACCCGGGGTCCCTTCGGCGTTTCCCCGAAACGTCAGGAAAGCATCGCGTCGTACTGCGCACGCGAGAAGCGGAACGGCCCCAGCCCGGCGTAGCGCTCGCGGAACACCTCGGGGTCGTAGTCGGTCTGCCAGCCGAAGTCGCGCCACACCACCTCGTCGGCGGTCCGTTCGAGGACCACCGTCACGCCGCCGCAGCCGAGATCACCGCATTCCGGGCAGACGAACAGCGGCACCCGGCCGTCGGGCAGCGCGTCGGCGCCGAGATCGGCGGGCGCGACCGCGATGACGTCGTCGCCGAGAGAACGCAGCGACTCACCGAGCCGGGCGCCGTCGATCTCGAAGTCGAGGTACTCACGGTGCGTCCGAATGCCGCCGGTGGGGAATACCTCACCCGGGCGTACCGAGGGGACCAGACGGAGCACGTTCACGCGCCGAGGTAACCACACAGTGGAACGACGAGCCACCGAGTTCGCCGTTCGTCCAGCGTTCACACCGTGATCATCCGTGGGAGGGCGCCTGTTCGGCCCGAGTCGGAACTGTCGGGTGGCCCTGTTCCCCGACCTCAGGACGGATTCCGTGACCGATTCACGCGTTCGCCGGTGGCACCGCAGCCTCCGTCGTCCCCTCCTCGCCGTCGCCGGCCCCGTGCTGGTCCTCGGTGCGCTCACCGCGCCCGCGGCCAGTGCGGCGCCCGCCGACGATGTCCGGATCAACGAGGTGGTGACGACCGGCGACGTCAACGACTCGATCGAGCTCTACAACAAGGGCACCGCGGCCGTCGACGTCTCGGGGTGGATCCTCAAGGACGACGACAACGGCTCGAAGTACAAGATCGCCTCGGGCACGACGCTGGCGCCGGGCGCGTTCCGCGCGTTCGACGTGCACGACGAGTTCGGCCTGGGCTCCGAGGACGAGGCCCGCCTGTACCTCGCCGACGGCAGCACGCTCGTCGACAGCTTCAGCTGGGACGACCACTCCGACCCCTCGTGGTCGCGCTGCCCCGACGGCACGGGCTCGTTCCGCCAGGCGTCCGCGCTGACGCTGGGCGGGCCGAACGCCTGCGGCGGCTCGGGCCAGGGCACGTCGCCGGTCGCGTGGCCGGGCAGCGGTTCTGTGTCCACGGCCGACGCGTCCAACGTCTTCGGCGAAGACCTTTCCGGTCTGTACCAAGAGGGCAGCGTGCTGTGGGCCGCCCAGAACTCCGGAAAGCTGTGGCGCCTGGTGTCCAACGGCTCGGGCGGGTGGAAGCCGGACACCGGGTCCGGCTGGTCCTCGGGCAAGAAGCTGCACTTCCCGAACGGCTCCGGCACGCCCGACGACGAGGGCGTCACGGTCACCGGGTCGGGCTCCTCGGCCGGTGTGTTCGTGGCCACCGAGCGCGACGACGACAAGTCCGGCACCAGCCGCCTTTCGGTGCTGCGCTACGACGTCAGCGGCTCGGCGACCACGCTGAACGCGGCGAAGGAGTGGAACCTGACGTCGGACCTGCCGTCCGTCGACTCCAACTCGGGCTTCGAAGGCGTCACCTGGGTGCCTGATGCGTCGCTGACCGCGGCGGCCTTCAAGGACTCGTCCACCGGCGCGGCCTACTCCCCCAGCCACTACGGCTCGCACACCGGCGGCGTGTTCTTCGTCGGTGTCGAGGGCACGGGCATGATCTACGGCTACGTCCTCCAGGACTCCGGCGCGTTCACCCGCGTGGCGTCCTTCAGCAGTGGCATGGACGGCGTGATGGAGCTCCAGTGGGAACCGCAGGCCTCCCGCCTGTGGGCCGTCTGCGACGACACGTGCGACGGGCAGCACCGCACGTTCCAGGTGTCGTCGGGCTCCTTCACGACGGCGGCGGTGTACCAGCGCCCGAGCGGGATGTCGAACTACAACAACGAGGGCTTCTCCGTCGCCTCCGCGGCCGAGTGCTCGGGCGGCTCGAAGCCGGTCTACTGGTCCGACGACAGCAACGACGGCGGGCACGCGTTGAGGAAGGGCAGCATCAGCTGCTGAGCTCGTGGTGATGGTGGTCCCGGCCGTGGCTTGGCCGGGACCATCGTCGTGTTCAGGCCGGCTTCCGGGCCGCGAGGCGTTCCACCGTCCCGAATTTGAGCCGTTCCGCGCGCGTGATCTCGAAGCCGGCCTCGGTGACGAGCGGCAGGGGACGGCGGGTCTGGTGGTCGCCGATCTGGCGGAGGGTGAAGCGTTCCAGGAGGCGCTGGGCCCAGCGCAGCGGGCGGTGGTCACTGCCGATGTGGTCGAGCAGCAGCAGCGCGCCGCCGGGGCGCAGGACGCGGTGCATCTCGGCGATGGCGGCGCGGTCGTCGGGGAAGCCGCACAGGCCGAGGGTGCAGACGACGGTGTCGAAGTTCGCGTCGGGGAACGGGAGTGCTTCGGCGTTCCCCTGCCGCAGCGTGACGGGCCGGCCGAGGCCGTCGGCGCGCCTCTTCGCCCGCTCCAGCATGGCGGGGCTGAGGTCGAGACCGGTCACGCGGGCGTCGGGCGGGTAGAGCCCCAGGTTCAGTCCGGTGCCGACGGCCACCTCCAGTACCTCGCCGCGTGCCTGCTCGCACACCCATTCACGTCCGCCGGCGAACTGGACGCGTTCGAGGAAGCCGATGCTGCGGTCGTACCGCGGTGCGTACTTGTCCCATTGAGCCCGGAGCCAGACGGGGTCGGTCATCGGCTCAGGTCCGCGACGGGCAGGCCCATGGCCGCTGCGGATTGGCTCAGTGCGGCGTGACCCGCACGATGTCGACCATCGACAGGCGGCACTGAGCGGGGTGGCCACGGAGGTCGCACGGTCCGGGTCAATAGCGCCGGCAGATGTCGTCGGACGGGGTGAGGCACCAGCCGTCGGGGGTGGCGCGGTTGCAGGGGGTGTCGCCGAGGCACCAGCCGTCGGTGGTCTGGGTGCACGGGCCCGGGCCGAGGCACCAGCCAGGCGGGACAGCCGCGGAGGCGGTGGCGGGCACTGCGAGGGCCACCAGGGCGAACGAGCCGACGAGCAAGCCGGCGGTCAGGAATCTGCGCATACCGCCGACTCTGCCCGATTCGGGCAGTCCGCACCAGCGGCGACGCGAACGGCTCGGCGCCGAAGTCCCGGCGTTGACGGCGGTCCACCACCACAACGTCCGATTCGTCCGGAAGCATCCGACCCAGCCGCCGCGAACGGCTGCGCCGAAGTGTCCCGCGTTTGGGATACTCCTGCTCTGCCCGGTGAAGGGAGACGGCTGGTGGTGACTCGGGAGCACGACGTCACGGCGCGGCGGTGGCTGCAGCCGGAAGCCGGGGCCGGAACGGGCAGTGACCAGGCGTTCTTCCGGAGGCGGCTCGATCTGGTCACCGTGGCCGGGCGGGCCGTGCGCTCGTTGCGGGGGCAGGTGGTCCAGTACCTCGACGTGGCGGACAGCGTGGTGCGCCGGGTGACCGTGGACGTCACCGACGGCGACGAGCGGCTGGCGCGGCTGGACGTGGTCGATACCACTGCCCCGTTCGGGCTGACCGTGCGCGAACTGCAGGTGGCCACGGGCGTCGCCGGTGGGCTGGGGAACCAGGAGATCGCCGAGGCGCTCCAGTGCTCACGGCGGACCGTGGCGACCCACCTCGAGCACATCTTCACCAAGACCGGCACGAACTCCCGCGTCACCGTGGCGACACTGCTGGCCGAGCACGACGCGTACGCGGCACCGTTGCCCGCCGTGGAGCTGGTGCTGCCGGCGACGCTGCTGTCCCTCCTGCGAACAAGCCCCCCGGCAAGACCACGCACCACCAGACCCCGCCCCGCGCTCATCGGCGCGGTCTACGCGGCGGCCGCCGGACCCGAGGTCGTGGCGATGCGCCGCGGTGACAAGCTGGCCGTCACCGAGCTGAACGCGCGGGGCGGTGTCGCGGGGCGGCAGGTGGAGCACGTCGCGCTCGGGGCGACGCCGGAAGGCCTGCTGGACGCCGTCGAGGAGCTGACGGCGCGCGGTGTGGACGCCGTCGTGTTCGGCAACTTCCCGCTGAGTTACGCGCGCAAAGCCATCGCGACGGCCGCCGCGGCCGGGGCGCCCGTGTTGCACAGCATGACCGGGCCCGCGTTGTCCGACGACGTGCACGCCGATCCGCGCGGCCTCGGCGCCGTGTTCCAGGTCTGTTCCACCGAATCCGCTTACGTGCCAGGGCTTCTGCGCACGCTCCCCCACCTCGGCCACGAACGGCGCCGTCGGCTGGCCGTGCTGCCGCGCGAGAGCACGTTCGACGCGTCGATCCCGGAGCAGGTCGAGCGCCACGCCGCGGCGGCGGGCTGGGAGCTGGTGTTCGCCGAGCCGGTGCCCGACCACACCCGCGATTTCAGCGCAGTCGTGCGGCAGCTGGCGCACGCGAAAGCCGACGCCGTCTCGTTGTCGAGCTTCCCGGAGCCGACGCTGCACGCGTTCCTCACCGCCGCCGAACCCCTGCGGGACCGCACGCTCGTGCACGTCGCCTGGTCGCCCGCCTCCCCCGGCTTCACGGACCGGTTCCGCTCGCTGTCCGACGGGCTGCTGTGGTCGACGGTCATCGGCCACGTCGACAGCCCCGCCTGCCATGCCTTCGAACAGCGCTACCGCACGGCTTACGGCGGCGAACCCGGCCTGGGCGCCGCGGCGGTGCACTTCGACATGGTCAACGTGCTGGCCCAGGTGTGGAGCCAGGTCAGCCGGCCGTGGGACTTCGCCGCGGTGCGGCGGCAGCTGCGGTCGGTGGCGTCGTTCGGCGTCACCGGCGCACACCAGTTCCTCGGCCGCGGCCAGCGCGGCCTCAGCTACCCCGACGACACCGGCGACCCGACCCGCGGCCACCCCCACCTCGTCTACCGCATCGAAGGCGGCACCCACCGCCGCCTGGCCCCGGCGCCGCTCAGCTGAGCCACGACGGCGCGGTCACCGACCCGATGCCGTCCCCGCCGTCCACGGGCACCGAACGCCCGTTGACCCACGACGCGTCCTCGCTCAGCAGCCACGCGACGGCCGCCGCGATCTCGTCGGGACGACCCAGCCGCCCGCTGACACTGGCCGCCTCGACACCCTCGACGTACGAGCGCGGCACGGGATTCACTCGCGAGCCGACGTCGATGAACCCGGGTGCGACGGCGTTGCAGCGGACGCCGTCGCGCCCGTGTTCCAGCGCGAAAGCCCGCACCAGCGCGTCCAACGCGGCCTTCGACGCGGCGTACACGGCGGTGCCCGGCCGCGCCCGCGTCGCCGCGCCACTGCTGACGAACACCATCGCCCCGGGCCGGCCCGCGGCCACGCAGCCCCGCACGAACTGCGCACCCGCCGCGAACGCCGAGCGCGCGTTCACCGTCAGGACCCGGTCGAACAGCTCCTCGTCGCCGTTCGACACGGGCGCGGCCGGATACAGCCCCGCCGCGTGCACGAGCGCGTCGAACCCGCCGTGCGACTCCTGCAGCCGCGCCACCTCCGAAGCGACACCCGGCCGCGCGAGATCCAGCTCAGGCAGGTCCGCCCCGACGACCGTCCACCCGTCCGCGGTCAGCCGCGAGCCGATGGCCCGGCCGAGCCCGCCGCGGGAACCCAGCAGCAGCACCGATTTCGGCACGCGTCACCGTCCTTCGAGGACCGGCCGGAACCGCCGGGCGACGTCCACACAGCGCTCGAACCCCACGCCGAGCTCCCGGCAGCCGACGACGAACCGCTCCAGTGCCGCCATCCGCGCCCCGCGCCCGACGACCTGCGGGTGCAGCGTCACCGTGGTCACGCCACCGGGCACGGTCTCCGTCATGTAGCGCACGTCGCGCAGGAACCGCTCGAACATCGCGTCGGCGTCCTGCAGCCCCGGCATCACGCCGTACGGCAGGCGCAGGTACTCCAGGTGCGGGTAGTCGTCCAGTGTCCACGACACGGGCAGCTCGACGATGGAAGAAGCGGCCCCGAACCGATAGGGACCGCCGGGGTCGCAGACGTCCCCCGAGCGCGCGAAGTACGGTTCGAAGTCCGTGCCCATCAAGGAAGAGTCGTACTCCACGCCGAGCTCACCGAGGATCTCGATCGTGTTGTCGGTGAAGTCCCAGCTCGGTGTCCGGTGCCCGGCGGGCGGCGCGCCCGTGAGCTTCTCGATCAACGCCGCCGAGCGCCGGTTCACGGCCAGCTCGGCCGCCCGATCCAAAGTGGACACCGGCTCGTGCGCGTAGCCGTGCAACGCGATCTCGTGCCCCGCCGCGGCGATCGCCGAGCACTGCGCCGGATACGTCTCCAGAGTATGCCCGGGAATGAAGAACGTCGACGGCACCGAGTGGCGGTCCAGCAGGTCCAGGATACGGCCGATCGCGTACGCGCCGAACTCCCCTCGCGACACCGGCCCGGGCGTCACCTGAGCGCGCGCGATCCACAGGGAGATGGCATCGAAGTCGAACGTCAAGCAGACAGTCGGGCTCATGCGACGGCGGCCTCCTCGGGCTCGAACTCGGTGCGGACACCGACGTCGGCGGGGTTCCCGTCGAAGAGCCGGTCGAGGTCCCAGCGGGTGTAGGCGTGGCGGCTCGGCGGACCGGGCGCGATCCACAGCACCCGCTCGGTCAGGTCCATGACCAGCGAGTACACCGTGCAGAACTTCTCGGACGCGGGCACGTCCGGGTCGGGGTGGCGGCAGATGCCGTCCGGGAACGACCACTCGTCGCGCAGCGTCGCGACGACGTCGGCCACCCGGACGCGCCGCTCGTCCAGCGCGGGCTCCAGCAGGTGGCGGGCCCGGGCCGGCCGCAGCTGGGTCAACGCGCTCGTGGCGGCTTTCTTGTCCTGCAACGGAAGGTTCGCCTGGAAGTGGTTGGAGTGCGTGATCAACCCTTGCTCAGGCAGGAGTGTGCCGAAGACGCCGGGTGCGAGCTCGAAGTCGATGGACTCGCCGCCCGCGTCGGCGAGCAGCACGTTGCCCGAGGAAATGCGCTCGACGGGCAGCAACCGCTTGTGCGCCACGGACATCGTCGGCGACTGCAGCACCCCGCGCAGCAGGTAGTGGTACGGCACGCCACGCCCGCCGCGGTCGAGGTCGGAGATCAGCAGGTTCGCGCACACGCCCAGGCCCGCCGAGTTGAGGCCGCTCTTGGCGAACATGCCCGCCTCGGTCAGCGACAGCACGGAGAACCCGGACTCGTCGCGCGTGGCCAGCAGGAACGTGACCTCGGCCTGCTCCGGGTGCCAGTCCCAGTTCTGCGCGAGCAGCGTGTGGCCGTCGGCGGTGTAGCGCCCGAGTACGGACACCGACGTGCAGCCTTCGTCGCGGTAGCCGGTGCCGTAGAGCATTTCGGTGCGCGCGTTGAGGGCGGCGAGGCGGTGCGCCGGGTGGCCGGAACCCTCGGCCATACCGTGGAGCATCGCGGCGATCTCGGGGACGTAGGACTCGGCGACGTCGAGGTAGATCCGGCCCCAGCGGTCGATGTCTGCGTCCGACAGGCCGGCGTCGTCGTGGAAGCGGCCGACGTAGGTGGCGAGGCTGCGTTCGATCAGCTCGGCGGTCTGCGCGCCGAGCTGCTCGCCCATCTGGCGGTAGCTGCCCTGCACGACGATCAGGCGCGGGGTGGTCATGGGGGTGCTCATTTCAGCTCGGTCCGGTAGGTCTCGGGCATCCGGCAGACGGCCACGAAGGTGATGATCGCCGCGGCGGTGGGCAGCGCGGCCACCACGAGGGAGTTGCCGGTGGCGTCGATCAGCGCGGTGGCGATGAAGCCGGCGGTGCCGCCGAAGGCCATCACGGAGAAGTTGTAGCCGATGCCCAGCGCCGAGTAGCGGACGTTGGTGGGGAACAGCTCGGCCAGCGCCGCGGGCCCGGGCCCGGAGAACGCGGCGAGGACGAGCGCGATGAGGATCTGGCCGAGGTAGGCGCCGGCCGTGCTGCCGGTCTGGAACAGCACCATCACCGGGAACGTCAGCACGATGAAGCCGCCGGACCCGATGAGCAGCAACGGTTTGCGCCCGATCCGGTCGGACAGCACACCGAAGAACCAGATGGCGACCGTCAGCACCACGAGCGCGACGAGGTTCGACGCCTCGACGGTGCCGGAGTCGAGCTTCGCCTGCGTTTTCAGGTACGTCGGCAGGTAGGTGAGGAAGAAGAAGTACGCGACGGTCCAGCTCACGGTGAAGAAGAACCCCAGCGCCATGGCGGACTTCTGCGTGCGCAAGGCCAGCCGCAGCGGGCTCGCGCTCACCTCGCCCGCGGCCTTCTCCGCGCGGTAGAGCGGCGTGTCTTCGAGGCCGAAGCGCAGCACGAGCGCCACGACGGCGGTCAGCGCGCCGACCAGGAACGGGATGCGCCAGCCGAAGTCCTTCATGCTCTGCTCGGTCCAGAACAGCGAGTTGAGCGCGACGACCCCGGCGGCCACGAGGAAGCCGGCGGCGGTGCTGACCTGGTTGAGGCTGCCGTAGCGGCCGCGGGCCTTCGGCGGGGCGTACTCGACGAGCATCGTCGCCGACCCCGCCCATTCGCCCGCCACCGCGAAGCCCTGGAACAGCCGCAGGACCACGAGCAGGATCGGGGCGGCGAGGCCGATCGTCGCGTACCCGGGCAGCAAGCCGACCAGCACGGTCGCGGCGCCCATGAGGATCACGCTCAGGATCAGCGCGGGCCGGCGGCCGACCTTGTCGCCGATGTGGCCGAACACCACCGTGCCCACCGGGCGGGCCAGGAAGCCGACCGCGAACACGGCGAACGTCGAGAGCAGCGACGAGAACGAGTCGCCGGCGAAGAACTGCGCGGACAGGTAGACGGCCGAGTACGCGTAGACGAGGTTGTCGTACTGCTCCAGGAGATTGCCGATGCTGCTCGAGACAACGGCTCTGAGCTGGAGTCTCGGGGCGTCCGCCTCGGTGGCGGCGTGCGCGGGGTGCACGGTCATGGTTCCTCCTCGGGAAGGGTCAGGACGCCGCCAGGTACCCGCCGTCGACGGGCACCAGCGCGCCCGTGACGAACGAGGACTCCGGGCCGGCGAGGAAGGCGAGCACGTCGGCGAGCTCGCCGATCTCACCCGCACGCGCCATCGGGGCACCGTCGACGCGGGCGCGCAGCGCGTCGGGCGGCAGGTGTTCGAGCAGCGCCGTGCGGAACACCCCGGGCAGCACCGCGTTCACGCGGATCCCCCGCGGCGCGAGCTCCACGGCGGCGACCTTGGTCAGCTGGTGCACCGCCGCCTTGCTCATCTGGTAGGCCACGGACGACGGCACGGTCCCCTCGCCCCCGGGCGGCGTGGTGACGCCGTAGATGGAGCCCACGTTCACGACCGCGCCCCGGGTGGCGGCGAGGTCGTCGGCGAAGGTCTTGATGCCGCGCCACGGGCCGAACGCGTTCACGGCCAGCACGCGGGCGAAGTCGTCGTCGGAGGTGGTGAGCAGGTCGTCGCGCGCGCTGACGCCCGCGTTGTTCACCAGCAGCCCGACCGTCCCGAAGTGCTCGTGTACGTGGTCGCGCAGCCGCTCCCACGACACCGGGTCGGTCACGTCGAGGTGCACCCGGTCCTTGTCGGCGCCGTCGAACCGCAGGTCAGCGCGGACGACCGTTGCCCCCATGCGGGCCAAGCGGTCCGCGAAGCCGGCCCCGAGCCCTCCGGCCGCACCGGTCACCACCGCCAGCGTGTCCACTGCCTCTCCTCCCGATCGACGACGGTGCCGGGGAAGGTAGGCGGGCGGGCTCGGCTCGGCATCGGTCGTTCGACCGATGTGCGGCGCCGCGGGGGTTGACTCGGCTGCGAAGATCGCAGCGACCGCTGGGGGCCGGGATGTGGGATCTGCTGCACGCGTGGCGCGAATGGTTCGCCGGCCACGAGACGGCGCAGCTGCACGTGTTCGGCATCGCCGTGCTGTGGTGGGGGCGGTTCGGGAAGACGCTGGAGTTCGTCGGCGGGCTGACGGTGGTCATCGACCTGCTGGGACGGCAGCGGATGGAGGCCTTCCACGCTTCCTTGCGCCGCCGACGCCGACGGCTCGGCCGCTGGATACCGCGGTGGGTGCGGACCGTGCTGCGCCGGCCGGCGCCCGAGCCGCCGCCGGTGGAGCAGCCCCGCCCCGACGCCCACGAAAAGGGGCTGCGCGTCGCCTGGTTCCTCGGCACGGCGGTGCTTGCCTTGCTGCTCTTCACGGTCGAACGCTTCGGGCAGGCGCCCACCGACGACCTGATGCCGTTGCCCATCCTGGTGCTGTTCGTCGCGCTCATCGCCCCCACGATCGGCGGCTTCGTGCTGGGTGGCGGCGGGTACGTGCTGGGCCTGCTGCTGGTCGAGGCCTTCGTGGTGACGACGCTGGGCCAGCTCAAGACCAGCGAAGGTCTCGAATCGCGGCTGAAATGGATCGGCCTGATCATCTTCGTCTTCGGGTTCTCGCTGGACCTGCTCTCGTCGTAGGGTCGGGACATGGCGATGCTGCGGTTCGACGACGAAGGCGCGAAGCTCACCGAGCGGCTGTACGCCAGCCCCGACGTCGTGGCGCAGCGGGACACGGTGCTGGCGCGGCTGGCGCCGCGGCCGGGCGAGCGGGTGCTGGACGTCGGGTCGGGGCCGGGGTACCTGCTGGAGTCCATCGCACGGGCCGTGGGCGCGTCAGGCGCCGCACACGGGCTGGACCCGAGTGGCGCGATGAACGAGCTCGCCACCGCGCGCACACGCGAGCTGCCGTGGGTGCGGCTCGACGAGGGCGAAGCGACCGCGCTGCCCTACCCGAACGATGCGTTCGACGCGGCTGTGTCCACCCAGGTCTACGAGTACGTGCCCGATGTGCCCGCCGCGTTGGCGGAGCTGCGCCGAGTGCTTCGCCCCGGTGGGCGCGTGCTGATCCTCGACACCGACGCCGACTCGCTCGTCTGGCACACCGCCGACCGCGCCCGGCACCGCCGGATTCTCGAGGCCTGGGACAAGCACCTCGCGCACCCCCGGCTGCCACGCATCCTGCCGGCGCTGCTGCGGCGCGCGGGCTTCCGCGTGACCGGGCACCACGTGCACCCGATCCTGAACCCGGAGCTGACGCCC
The DNA here is from genome assembly GCF_040607795.1 of Amycolatopsis sp. NPDC005232. NCBI lineage: Bacteria > Bacillati > Actinomycetota > Actinomycetes > Pseudonocardiales > Pseudonocardiaceae > Amycolatopsis > Amycolatopsis sp. NPDC005232. The sequence continues at coordinate 95,025 of NZ_JBEXHL010000015.1, forward strand.
GATTCGTTCAGCGCCACGCAGATGCACATCATCGCCGACTTCGTGCCCGGCCACCGCGGCGTCACCGAAGCCGACGCCGAGGCGTGGCTCGCCGACCTTCGAGAGCGCGCCGATCGAGGCGAGTACTTCTACTGCCTCAACCGGTACCTCTTCACCGCGGAATCGGAGTGACCGGCGCGTTTCCCGCGGACGGCTGCGAGCCGGGTGCTCACACGCCGAAGATCAGGGCCACGATCCACACCAGAACGAAGACAACGAGTCCTGCGACCACCAAGAGCCCGACGCCGACGTACACCCACGCCACGGCCATGACGATGCTCAGGTGCAGGACGCCGAACGCGCCCAGCGCCGCGACCACGGCCAGCCCCGCCGCCGCGACGACGGTGAGGGCGATGGGCACCACCGGCACCGGGTTCAGCGGCACGATCGAGAGCAGCTCCGCCGGAACCCGCGCGGTGCGCTCCAGCGCGATCATCCCCGCCAGTACCGCGCCGGCCACCAGCGCCGCGGCGAGCAGCAGGAGGAACGTCCCTGTCGCGGCGGGCGGCCCGTCCGGCGCCTCGGAGACGATCTCGAGCGCGCCCCACAGGGCCGCGACCATGCCCGCCACCCCAGCGAAGCCCACGAACAGGCTGCTCGTTTCGAAGCCACGAGATCCCCACCGGCAGGCCGCCCGGTAGGACACCGTGCTCACCACGAACCCGAGCACGATGGCGGCGCTGCCCACCACCAGCAGCCACCAAGGAAGGCTTCCGACGGCCCCTGCCTGTGCCACTGCCGGAATCCGCCCCATTTTCCCAAATTACGGCCCACGCGCCGCGCAGGACAAGCCGGTTCCGGGCGCGGCTCAGCTCGCGAACTGATCTTGAGGACGGAAACCCGTGCACCCGGGCCGGATGATCCGAAAGAACTCGGAAGCCGCCCTCGCACGCGCCGTGCGGACACCGTCCTGAGTGGACTTCCGCGGCACCCGGCGTGATTCGTGTCTTGTCGGGGCCGCTCGCAAGTCAGACAAAAACCAACCATCTTCGCCAATTTTCAGGTCACGACTTTCGTAGGTAACCCGCGCCCGGCGCCGTCTGGTCTGCTCAGGGACAAGATCTTGCAGGTCCCCGAAGGGAGAAGGCGAATGAGGGCAGACGTGAGGCGCGTGGTGGCCGCGCTGGCCGGGGTGGTGGCGGCGGGCGTGGTGGCCGCGGCGGGGGCGCCCGCGGCGTCCGCCGGGCAGGAGCCGCTGATCGTGGGCGGGACGCCCACCACGATCGACGAGTTCCCCGCCACGGTGATCTTCAACGTGGACGGCGCGCAGCACTGCGCGGGCAGCCTGGTGGCACCGAACAAGGTGCTGACGGCCGCGCACTGCACCGACGGCGTGAAACCCTCGCAGATGGAGATCATCGGCGGGCAGACCAACTTCTCCGACACCACGGGCGAGAAGGCGGGCGTCACGGACGTCTGGCAGAACCCCGACTTCACCATGCAGGGGATGCAGCACGACAACTCCGTGCTGACGCTGGACAAGGACCTCTCCTTCAAGCCCGCCACGCTGGTGCAGTCGGCCGACGACCCGGCCTACCAGACCGGCGCCGACGTCACCGTGGTCGGCTGGGGCACCACGTCGGAGAACGGCGACGTCTCGGACGGGCTGCTGAAGGTCACCGTGCCGGTGGCCGACAACGCCACGTGCGCCGAGGCGTACGAGAAGATCGGGGACAACTTCGACAAGGCGTCGATGTTCTGCGCGGGTGTGCCGGAAGGCGGCAAGGACTCGTGCCAGGGCGACTCGGGCGGCCCGGCCTACGTCGACGGCAAACTGGCCGGCATCGTGTCCTGGGGCCAGGGCTGCGCGCGCGAAGGGTTCCCCGGCGTCTACACCAACGTGGGCAACGACTACCAGGTCATCAGCTCCCACCTCGGCTGACCACCGCCTCGCCGGCGGGCTGCGAACGAGCCCGCCGGCGAGGTAGCCTGTGCCACCACCCGACCGGCCCCACCGACGCGGCGGCCGGGTGGAGGAGGCGCGATGGAGGGCATGACCGTCCGGCTGGACACCCGCGACGTCGACCTGGCCCGCACCCAGGTGGCCGGCTCCTACTGCCCCCACGACCTCACCCCGCGCGGCCCGGCGTTCCACGCCCGCCACGCCGAAGCGTCCGGCGACGAGCTCGGCGTCTTCTCCCTCTCCTACGGCGGCGATCCCGTGCACGTCGATCCCGTGCCGTTCGGTGACTTCGTGCTCTTCTCCCGTCCGCTCGCCGGCGAGCTCACCGTCGGCAAGGACACCCGGGTCGCCACCGGACAGACCGTCGCCCTCGACGCGCGGTCCGCGCACGCCCTCACGTTCGGCCCCGGCTGCCGGCTACTCACCGTGAAGCTCCCCGGCAAGCTGCTCGCCCGCGCGGCGGCCGCGTCCGGCCGGGCCGCCGACATCCGCACCGGCCCGACGCTCGACCCCGCGCCGTGGGACGCGGTCACCCGGTTCGTCGTCCGCGAGGTGCTCCCCCACGGTCTGCTGAAAGCACCGTTCGGCACGTCGGTGGCGCAGCTCGTCGCCGTCGCGGCGCTCGACTCGTTCGGCGGCTCCGCCCCCACCCGCCGGCAGAGCAGCGCAGCCGACGTCGTCCGCCGGGCCTGCGAGTACATCGAAGCCCACGCGGGCGCCGCCGTCGGCCTGCTCGACATCGCTGCCGCGGCCGACGTCGCCCCACGCACCCTGCAGGACCACTTCCGCGAACAGCTCGGCACGTCCCCGACGGCCCGGCTGCGGCAGGTCCGCCTCGAACGCGTGCACGCGGAACTCCTGGCCGGCACCGGAAAGTCCGTGACCGAAGTCGCGACGCGCTGGGGCTTCGGCAACCTCGGGCGCTTCGCCGCCGACTACCGCCGGACGTTCGGCACCACCCCGTCCGACGACCTGCGCCGCGCCTGAGCTCCGCGCGTTCCGGCCAGGCCGCGGATTCCGGACAGCCGCGGCCAGGCGCCCGGATTACCTTCCCCGCCAGCGCACCACCGCCGGTGAAGGGAAGACGCCATGGCCACTCTCGTCCTCGTCCACGGATCCTGGCACGACGGTCCGCTCTGGGAACCCGTCGCGAAGCACCTGCGCGACCGCGGCCACGAAGTGCACACCCCGACCGTCGCGGGCCACGGCAACGGCGTACCCAAGAACGTCGACCACAACGATTGCACGGAGTCGATCGTCGACGCCATCACCGCCGCCGACCTGCACGACGTGGTCCTGCTCGGCCACAGCTTCGGCGGCACCGTGATCGCCCGCGTCGCCGAGGAAATCCCCGAGCGGCTCAAGCGGCTGATCTTCTGGAACGCCTTCGTCCCGGCGCCGGGCAACAGTCTCAACGACGAGCTCCCGCCCCACTACCGCGAGATGTTCGCGCAGACCGCCGCCGCGAGCGACGACAACTCGGTCGCCATGCCGTTCCCCCTGTGGCGCGAGGCGTTCATCCAGGACGCCGACGCCGAGCTGGCCGCGTCGACGCACAAGGAGCTGTCCACCGAGCCGTACCAGCCGTTCCTGGACAAGCTCGACCTCACGCGCTTCTACGCGAGCGACATCCCCAAGAGCTACATCAACGCCACCGAGGACACCGCCCTGCCGCCGGGCGAATGGGGCTGGCACCCGCGGATGTCGAGCCGGCTCGGGCTGTACCGCCTCGTGCAGCTGCGCGGCAGCCACGAGGTCATGTTCACCGCACCGGACCGGCTCGCCACCGCGATCGAGGAAGCCGCCCGCGACTGACGGGTCAGGCGCCGTACGTCGCCTGGGTCACCGCGAACACGTTGCGGTTGCCCGCGCCTTCCTGCAACGTCCACAGTAGATCCGCGTTCGTCGTGTCTTCCCAGTACGACAGGCTTTCGCCGCTGGAGATCCACGTGTGCGTCGCCGGGCCGGTCGCCGGGGTCCAGTAGTAGAGCTTCTTCTGGCCCGAGGAGTTGAACCACCAGCGGCTGTTGTGGGAGGCGACGCCGTTGAGGTTGTACCAGGGCAGCTGCAGGGCCTCGCTCGCCGTGGTCGTGGCGGCGAACGTCGTCGCGCCCGCGGCGAACGGGAACCGGATCGCGCGCGGGGCGCGGTTCGGGTACGCGGTGCAACCGGACTGGCAGGTGTACTCCGCCATCACGATCGACTTGCTCACTCGGTCGAGCGAGATCGACGACCACGAGAGGTTGGTGCCCGACGTGGTCTTCGAGGTGATCGTGCCGACCTGCGGCAGCACGTAGGCGTAGTTGTGGGCGTAGTACACGCTGCCGGTCTGGTGCCCGATCTGCCCGGCCGTGCCGCCGGTGTTGGTCTTGAGGATCTTGCGCAGGTCGAACACGCGCATGCCGTGGCCGGTGTCGGCGACGTAGAGGTAGTCGCCGTACCAGGACACGCCGCCGGCGTGGATCGGGATGTCCTTGAAGTCCGGCGCGGCCGCGGTGCCGGTCGGCTCGACGAGGAGGATCTTGCGGTACTTGTTCGGGTACGTCGCGTCCCAGTCGACGAGCGTGATGCGGCTGCGCGCCTGGTCGCCGTCGCAGCCGTCCTTGGTGTACCAGCTCACGAGCACGAGCTGGTGGCCGTCGTAGTTGCCGCTGTTCGCGGTGCCGACGGCATCGCGGCTGGTGGTGATGCCCTGCGGGTAGTTGGCGCAGTCGGAGTTGTCCGCGCTGTCGAAGCGGAACCCGTCGGACAGCCCGGCGACCGACACCGACGACGGCAGCGCCGTGCGGTCGTGGTTCGCGTTGTCCATCACCGTGTGCACGGCGGCGGTGCCCAAGGTCGAGACCAGCGCGGTGTTCACCGCGTCGAACTGGTGGTAATCCGCACTCAAGGTGTACTGGCTCGTGGGCAGATTCGTGGGCGCCGTCGCCGCGAACGCCGGCGGCGACGCCACCACCGCTCCCCCGACGAGCACCGCGGCGGCGACCACCGCCCGCGAAGCAATCAAAACACGACGACGCACCGACATGAGACCCCCCAGGACTCGAAGCTACGGTTGCGGCCACGCTAGGCGTGGGTGGCGGGGTTCCGCAATACCCCTGATGCCGCCCTGGGGTCACAGCAAGTCAGGGGTACACCCGCCGGTCGCGCACTGTCCACTCAGTACTCATCTGCCGGCTGCCTCAGTGCGCCGACAGCACGGGCGAGTGTTCGGCGGCTGTGACACTGTTGCGCGGCAGGCGCGCCGCGATCCCGACAACCGGTTTTCACCGGCGGTGAAGCCGTTTTGTTCACAGCAGAGCCACTTCCACGCTCGTATCCGCAGCAAGCCCGACACACCGCACCGAATCGCGCCGCGCTGGTCACGGCTCACCCGTCGGCCGCATCAACGCGAACACCCCCGGCGGCCGGACAACGGATCCTCCGCCGCAACCAAGCCGTCGTGCCCAGCAAAGCGGGTCTCACGCTCGTAGCCGCAGCGGACCCGCACTACCCGGCACCGATTCGCGCCGCGCAGGTCACGGCTCATCCGCCGACCGCATCAACGCGAACAAACCCCGGCGGCCGGACAACGGATCCTCCGCCGTCGTGACCCCGTTGCGCGCCAGCAAAGTCGCCTCCACCCCCGTCGCGGCGGCATGCCCGAGCTGCGCCGCGCCGAGTGGTGTGCCCTTCACCGCGGCCAGCCCGCAGGCCTGTGTCGCCGCGATTCCGATGGCGTGGCGCAGGGCCGGGCCGTGCAGGTCCAGGACGCGGGCCGCCGCCGCGGCCGCGGCGACCGTGCCCGCCGTGGTTTCGAGGCACCAGCCCGCGGCGGCGTGGTCCGGGCCGAGGCCGTCGGCCACCGCGTAGCCGGCAACGTCGCCCGGCGCGAACAACGACAACCCCGCGCCGGTCCGTTGCGAAAATCGCAACGGTCAGCCGCTGCCCCGCGCCACCGCGACGCTCGTGAGCGCCCGCACCATCGGCGTGGCAGTGGATTTCTTGTGGTGTGCCAGGAAAATCGTACGGTGACAGCCCTCGTCGGCGATCGGGATCCGCACGACGCGCGGATGGTGGTGATCGGCCATCCGGCCCGGCACCACGGAAACTCCGAGCCCCGCGCCGACCATCGACTCGACGACGAACGGGTCGCTGCCCTCCACTGTCACGCGCGGCACGAACCCGGCACGGGCGCACGCACCGGTCAGGTGCGCGCGGCTGCTCGCGCCGGGCGCCATGGCGACGAACGACCGGTCCTTCGCTTCGCGCAGGTGCACCACTTCGTGCCTGGCCAGCGGATCCCCGATCGGCACGGCGAGCAGCAGGGGTTCGGTGAACAGCGGCAGCACCACCACGTCGGGGTCGGCCGGGGCGGCTGAGCCGAGCACCACGTCGGCGTCGCCGCGCAGCAGGTGGGTGACCGCGTCCGTCGCGGAGCTCTGGTGGCAGCGGAACCTCAGGTCGGGGTGGCGTTCGAGGAGGCCCGCCAGCACCTCCGGCACGAAGCCGAGCCCGAGGGAGAACGTGTGCGCGATCCGCAGCACCTGCCGCAGATCCCCTGAAGCGGCGCGCGTGGTGACGATCGCGTCGGCGCGCGTGCGCAGCACCGAGCTCGCCTCGCGCGCGAGCACCCGGCCGGCGTCGCGCAGCCGGACGCGGCGCCCGTGCTGCTCGACGAGGTCGACCCCCAGCTTGCGCTCCAGCGCGCGGACGCTGCACTGCACCGTCGTCGCGTTGATGCCGAGCTCCTCCGCCGCGCGGACGAAGTGCTCGTTCCGGGCGAACGCGAGGAAAACCTCGAAGTCGCGAAAGGACACTTCGTCGCTCACCGCAGTTGTTCTACTCGTTGCGCGGCGGCGCGGGCAGCAGGCCGCGCCGGGCGGGGCAGGAGCGTTGCCTCACAGCTCGCAGGGTCTTGTACCGATCGGTCGGTACGGCTATAGTTCCGCGCAACATCCCAGGTCACAGGCTTGAAGATCGCCGCCCTGGTCCGTCCGCCGCTGGTCCGGGACCCGTGGCGGCCACCACCGGCACGCCGTTCGCGTGCCGTCTCCCCCATGACGTCGGAGGTAATTGTGGTTGTCGAGCAGCAGCAGGCGACGCGGGTCAGACCCGCGCGCGTGGCGTTCGCGAGTTTCGTCGGCACCGCCGTCGAGTGGTACGACTTCTTCCTCTTCGGCTCGGCGGCCACACTCGTTTTCAACGCCCAGTTCTTCCCCACGCTCAACCCGCTGGCCGGCACCCTGGCGGCCTTCGCGACGTTCGGGGTCGCCTTCGTGGCGCGCCCGCTCGGCGGCATCGTGTTCGGCCACTTCGGCGACCGGATCGGCCGCAAGCGGATGCTCTTCCTTTCGCTGCTGCTGATGGGCGGCGGCACGGTCGCCATCGGCCTGTTGCCGACGTACGGCCAGATCGGCGTCTCCGCACCGATCCTGCTGGTGCTCGTGCGGCTGCTGCAGGGCTTCGCCGTCGGCGGCGAGTGGGGCGGCGCGGTGCTGATGGCCGTCGAGCACGCCCCGCCGCACCGGCGCGCGTTCTACGGCAGCTGGCCGCAGGCCGGGGTGCCCGCGGGTCTCGTGCTGTCGGCGTCGGCGTTCCTCGCGGTGCAGCAGCTGCCGAAGGACCAGCTGCTGAGCTGGGGCTGGCGCCTGCCGTTCCTGGCGAGCGCGGTGCTCATCCTCGTCGGGCTGTACGTGCGGTCGCGGCTCGAGGAGTCCCCGGAGTTCAAGCGCTCCGACGTGCCCACGTTTCCTTTGCGGGACACCCTGCGACGGTCACTGCGCGCGGTGCTCGTCGGGATTTTCGCGCAGGCGGGCACGAACGTCCCGTTCTACATCGCGAGCGTTTTCGTGCTGTCGTACGGGCCGAACTCCGCGGGGGTGTCCCGGGGCACGGTGCTGACCTGCCTCATCGTGGCTTCACTGGTCGACATCGCGGCCGTGCCCTTGGTCGCCATTCTCGCCGACCGCATCGGCCGCCGGAAGGTCCTGCTCGGCGGCGCGATGTACTCGGCCGCCGTCGCGTTCCCCTTCTTCTGGCTCCTCGACACAGGCGCGCCGGCCGCGGTGCTGCTCGCGATGTTCCTGCTCGCAACCCTGGGCCACGCCACCACCTACAGCGCCATGGCGGGGTTCCTCGCCGAGCTGTTCGGCGCGGAACACCGCTACACGGGCGTTTCGGTCGCGTACCAGGTCGGCGGCTTGATCACGAGCGGCCCGGCGCCGTTCATCGCGGCCGCGTTGTTCGCGGGGTTCGGCGGGTCGTGGGTGATCGCGCTGTACATCGTGGTGGCGTGCGCGATCACGTTCACCGCTCTGCTGCTGGCTCCCCGCCGGAATTGACCGCGCGCAGGACGACATCGCGGGTGTGGTGAGTGCCCTCCGGCCCCGGCCTGGTCCGGGGCCGGGACTCGTGGACCAGGACCGTCCACTCGTCGCCAAGAAGCCGCGCGATCTCGTCGGGCCGGTAGTAGCCGGCGTAGTCCACGCCCTCGTCGCCGGGATCGTGCCCGGCGACGAGCAGCGTGCCCCCGGGCGCGACCGAGGCGAGCAACCGGTGCAGCGCCTCGTGCTCCGGCCGGCGCGGCAGCGGGAAGTACTGCACCGACACGAGATCGAACACCCCGGCCGGCAACCCGGCGGTGCTCAGATCGGCCCGCGTCCAGGCCACCCGCCCGGCCACGTCGGCCCCCACCGCCGCACCCCGGCGCAACGCCGTCTCCGCCACGTCCACGGCCGTCACCCGCCACCCCCGGCGCGCCAGCCACACCGCGTCGGCCCCCTCCCCGCACCCGACCTCCAACGCCTCCCCCGGCTCCAGCCCCGCGGCCTCCGCCACGAGCACCCCGTTGGGCTCCCCACTGAACACCTGCGGGCGACCGCGGTACATCTCGTCCCAGGACTGCGTGTTCATATGCCTCGCCTTCGTCTGTCCGACGGGCACCAATCTGCCGCGTGGGTGGCTTTCCCAGTTAGCTTTGTTGCCGAAACGGCAATACCCCTCGCGATGCCCGGTAGGCTCCCGACCGTGCCGGAATTCGCTTGGGTCGAACTCGACCGGGAGTTCCAGCGCGAACTGTGGGCCGAGTTCGCGACCGAATTCGGCTTCCGGCGCGGCTCCGATCCGGCCTCCTGGCCGGCGATCAGGGAGCCGGCGCCGTCGGTGTGCTGGGCGCTTGGTCCGGCGCCGATGCAGCCGGTCGCGCAGCTAGTGTGCGACGTCCTACGCGCCTGCACCGAGTACTGGGACTCGGTGTTCTCACACGACTCCGTGCACCCGTCGGCCCAGTACCGGCCGCACCGCGTCACGGACATCACGGACCTCGACGGCTGGGAGTACACCCACTACCCCAACGGGGACTACCTGATCTTCGCGTCGAAAGACCTGTCGTTCGGCATCGTCGGCAACCACCATGAGGCGAGCCTGTGTTTCTTCGGTGAGACCGCCGTGCGGGCGGCCACCGAGCTGAACCGCGGGATTCTCGGCCCCCTGCTCCGCCGTGACGGTCAACGCGTCAACTCAGGCTCAACGACCGAACAGTGACGTCACCAGGGTTTCCGCGATTTCGCGCAGCTCGCCCGGCTCGTAGCGCACCCGTTCCATCACCGCGAGACCGCGCGTGGTGCTCACGACGAGCCGGGCGGCGCCGTGGAGGTCCACGGGGGACTCGACGCCGTCGTCCAGAGTGGACAGTTTGGCGTACACGAGGGTTTCCAGCTCGTCCAGCAGGGCCCGCACGGCGGACTCCGCGCGGGGCGACTCCGTGGCCGCTTCGATGGCGGTGCGGGTGGAGAGGCAGCCGTGGGCCGGGGTGCCGGCGGTGAAAGTCTCGATGCAGTAGTCGAAGAACGACAGGAGGGCCGCGCGTTTCGTCGGCCGGTCGAGGGCCGCGGAGGCGCCGGTGAGGAAGTCGGCCGTGTATTCGCCGAAGGCGCGCAGGAAGATTTCTTCCTTGCCGCCGTAGGCGTTGTACAGGGAGCCGCGCTGGACGCCGGTGCCGGTGGCCAGGTCGAGCATCGACGTGGCGCGGAAGCCGCGGTCGGTGAAGACATCGAGGGCGCGTGAGAGAGCCTCGCGCTCGTCGAACTGGCGTACGCCCGCCATGGAACCCCTTTCCCTACCCGCCGGCCAGCCTAGTCGGCTCCGGAACGTCGAAGACGCCGTGCCGCGTGAGCAGCCCCGCCAGCCAGCCCAGCGCCGCCGCCAGCAGGATCGGCGGCAGCAGGTCGAGCCCGCTGAGCTCGACCGCCAGCACGACGGCCGTCGCCGGTGCCCTCGACGCCGCGGCCAGGCACGCGGCCATCCCCGCCGCGGCGCCGCCCGCGATGGGCAGTGCCGAGCCCACCGTCGCCCCGACGAACAACGCCGGCCCGATCGTCCCGACCACCCCGCCCGCCCCGACGGTCACCCCCGTCGCGACGACCTTCACCACCGCCAGCACCAGCAACACACTCAGGCCGCCCGCCGCGGCCCCCGGCTGCCCGACGCCGGCGACACCGGGCACCGCGAACACGAGCAGCCCGACGGCCACCCCGCCGACACCAGCGCGGACCCAGCCGGAGCAGGCCCAGCGAACGAGAGTCCCGAGCCGGTCCGGCCGAGCAGCACCCACCGCGGCACGAGCATCGCCAGAACAAGAGCCACCGGCGACAACCCCAGGCCGGCCCGAGCCATCAGCCTCGCCCATCCAGTCCTCGTCGGCAACGAAACGCCGCGAGCCGGCCACCCCGCGAACCCACCCGGACCAAGCCCCACCGACGTACAACGACCACGCCAGCACCACACCGAACAACCCAGCCACCACACCACCGAACGGAGACCCGCCCACCGCGACATCCGGCAGCCGCAGCGGTTCGCCCGGCAGCGCCCAGCCGGTCAGCGCACCCGCGGCCGAGCCGATCGCCACCGCGACGAGCTCCGCCCCGCCGAGGCCCTCGACGAGCACCTCCGCCACGAGCACCACGCCCGCCAGCGGGGCGCCGAACGAAGCCGCCACCCCGCCCGCCACGGCGGCAGCCGCGACGGGACGCACCGAAGCAGACGGCAGCCGCGCCGCGCGGGCCAGAGCCGACCCCAGCGCCGCCGAGATGTGGACGACCGGGCCTTCCGCGCCACCCGAACCGCCGGAGCCGAGCATCGCGCCGGACGCCAGCGCCTTGGCGCCCGCGACCCGTCCGCGCAGGGGCGAGCCCGCGAACGCCTGGCGCACCTGGGGAATCCCGCCGCCACCGGCGTCCGGTACGAAGCGCACCACCGCCACGCACAGCAGCGCCCCGGCGACCGGCGCGAGCACGACGACGGCGGGCGGCGCACCGGCCACCAGCGACCGGAGCGCGCCCACCGCCTGTCCGAACGCGACAGCCGCGACCCCGGCGACCGCGCCGGCCAGGGCGGCCGCGAGGAGCAGCGGGCCCGAGCGCACCCGTCAGGCCGCGTTCAGCCGCTGGTGCAGCTCGTACGAAGCCCGCTCGACGTGGTTGTGCACGAGCTTGCCGTCCTCGATCTCCCACACGGCGGTGCCGCTGAAGGAGATGGGCCGACCGTCCGGTTCGGAACCGAGCACACCGTTGTTGCGCCCGTGCACGTGCCACCGCGAGGCGACGCGGCTGCCGTCGTGGTTCTCGAACGTTTCGACGATCTCCAGCTCCAGGTCGTGCACCTGCTCGAGGAACGCGCCGATCCAGGCCTTGAAGTTCTCGCGGCCCTCGATGCGCACGCCCGCGTTGGTGATCACGAAATCCTCGGCCACGAAATCGTCGGCCGCATCCGGGTTGTGCGCGTTCCAGACCTCGTTCCAGAACGATTCGACCAGCTTCGCCGAGTTCGGCACGGTGACCTCCAGAGTCATGTTTGACATTGATGTCAAAGATAGCTCCCTGGCGGCCGCACCGGGCCGGTTTGCGAGCAGCACCACACCGACATGACTAGCCGGCGAAGGCGTCGTCGAACCGATAGCCGTCCAGCAGCTCCCGCGCGGCCACCAGGTACTGGATCGTGGGAGTGCCCTCCTCCAGCCAGTTGAGGCGCGCGTCGCGGTACAACCGCTCGATCGGGTACTTGCGCGTGTAGCCGATGCCGCCGTGCACCAGCAGCGCCCGGTCGGTGACGCGCCCGACGGCCTCCAGCCCGAACTGCTTCAGCAGCGACGACTCGGCCGGGATCCGCTTGCCGGCGTCCCACTTGGCCGCGGCGTCGGCCAGCATGCCGCGCAGCGCGTACACGTCGGCCGCCATCTCCGCGAGGTAGCGCTGGATCGCCTGCCGCGACGCGATCGGCTTGCCGAACGTCACCCGTTCCTGCGCGTACTTCACCGAAAGCTCGAGCGCCCGAGTCGCCGTGCCGAGCGAAGACGCCGCGATGAACACCCGGCTGACCTCCAGCGCCCGCTCCAGGTGCGCACCGCCCTCACCTTCGGCGCCGACCAGCGAAGACGCGGGCACCCGCACGTCGGTGAACGTCAGCTCGCCGTGCTCGGCGCCCTTGCAACCCATGGTCTCCGGCAGCGGCTCGATGGTGAACCCGGGCGCGTCCCGCGGCACGATGAGCGCGGAAACGTCCACATCGGACGTCTTCGCGAACACCAGGAAGTGCGAGGCGATGTCGGAGTTGGTGATGAGCCACTTGCGCCCGTTCAGCACGTACTCGTCGCCTTCGCGCCGCGCCACAGTGGACAGATCGGCGCCGGTCCCGTTGCCGGGTTCGGTGAGCGCGAACGCCAGGGACTTCTCCCCCGTCGCCGCGCCCGGCAGGATCTCGTTCTTCTGCGCGGTGCTCCCGATCTCGGACAGCGCGTGGGCGAACGAGTTGTGGACGTGCACGATCGCCCGGATCCCGCCCTGGATCTTGGCGAACTCGGCAAGGATCGGCAGGTACTGCGCGATCGACAGGCCGGAGCCGCCGTACTCGCGCGGGACGATCAGGCCGAACGCGCCGCACGCGCGCAGCGCCGGCAGCACCACGTCGTAGGGAATCTTCTCGGTGTCCTCGATCTGGTGCTCCAGCGGGTCGAGCTCGTCCCAGATCGTGGCGAAGACGGCGTCGCGCAGCTTGCGGTAGTCGTCGGCGGGCAGGCCAGTGCTCATCGGTTCCTCCTCGGTTTCACGGTCCTGGATTTCGCAGTCCTGGATCTCACAACGTCCAGCCGCCGTCGGCGGCGAGTACCGCGCCCGTGCAGAACGTGGCGTCTTCGGCGAGGAACACCGCGGCGCGGGCGATCTCCTCGACGGTGCCGAAGCGGCCGAGCACGGTGGCGTCGGCGATCTTCCGCCGCGCGCCGTCGGGGATCGCGGCGGTCAGGTCGGTCTCGACGAACCCGGGCGCCAGCACGTTCACGCGCACCCCTTGGGGCGCGAGCTCTTTCGCGAGCGAACGGGCGAAGCCCACCGCCGCGGCCTTCACACTCGCGTACGCGGTGTCACCGGGGAAGCCGACCGTTCCGACGGCGGACCCGACGAGCACGACGCTGGGGTTCGCGCCCTCGGCCAGCCACGGGATCGCGGCGCGCACCAGCGCGGCCGTGCTGCGCAAGTTCTCCTCGATCACGCGCCACCAGTCGCCGAGGTCGACGCGGGCGAGCTTGCCGCCCTGCCACACCGCGGCGTTGAGCACGAGCAAGTCGAGCCGGCCCCAGTGCCGGGCGACCTGCTCGACGAGCGCTTCGGCCGTGTCGGGCACCGCGAGGTCGAAAGCCACGGGCAGCACCCGGCCGGGCGCGTCCGCGGCCAGCTTCCCGACGCGGTCCCCGCCGGAGCGATACGTGCCGGCGACCCGGAGCCCCCGGTCGAGCAGCTGCCGCGCGATGCCCTCGCCGATCCCCCGCGAAGCACCGGTGACCAGTGCGACCCTGGTGTCTTCTGCATTCATGGAATGATTGTACCGATCGGTCCGTACGGATAATTGTGACAAAAATCAGAGCCGCTCGACGATCGTGGCATTGGCCATGCCGCCCCACTCGCACATCGTCTGCAGCCCGAACCGGGCGCCGCGGTGTTCGAGCGCGCCGACGAGCGTGGTCAGGATCCGGGCACCGCTCGCGCCCAGCGGGTGACCGAGCGCGATCGCTCCCCCGTGGACGTTGAGGCGCTCGGGCTCCACTTCGGTCTCGCGCTGCCAGGCCAGCGGCACCGACGCGAACGCCTCGTTGACCTCGAACAGGTCGATGTCGTCGATGGTCAGCCCGGCCCGCGCGAGCACCGCGCGGGTGGCGGGCACCACGCCCATGAGCATGAGGATCGGGTCGTCGCCGACCACGGCCGTCGCGTGGATCCGGGCACGCGGGGTGAGCCCCCAAGCGTCCGCCTTGGCGGCGCTCATCAACAGCACGCCGGCCGCGCCGTCGGAGAGCGGAGACGAGTTGCCCGGCGTGATCTTCCAGTCGATCTCGGGAAAACGGCTCGCGGCGGCTTCGTCCACGAAGGACGGTCGCAGGCCGGCAAGGCCGTCCACCGTGGTCGACGGGCGGACGGTCTCGTCGGCCGCGAGCTCCGGCGCCTCGGCGACCGTGACCAGGTCCGGCGCGAACAAGGCCTGCGATTCGGCAGCGCGACGGTGGGATTGCGCGGAAAACGCGTCCAATTCGTCGCGACCGAGCCCCCACCGCGCGCAGATCAGCTCGGCGGAGATTCCCTGCCCGACGAGCCCGCCGGGAAACCGCTCGGCCACCCGCGAGCCGAGGTGGTCGGCGTCCTGGGTGTCGGAGTGCATCGGCACGCGCGACATCGACTCCACGCCGCACGCGATCACGACGTCGGCCGCGCCGGCCTGGATCGCGTGCGCGGCGAAGTGCACGGCCTGCTGGCTCGAGCCACACTGCCGGTCGACCGTGGTCGCGGGCACCGACAGCGGCAACCCGGCCGCGAGCACGGCACTGCGGGCCGGGTTCACGGCCTGCTCCCCCGCTTTGGTCACGCAGCCGGCGATCACGTCGTCGACGAGCGCGGGGTCCAGGTCGTTGCGCGCGACGAGGCCGGCGAGAACGTCGGCCAGCAGGTGCACGGGGTGGACGTGCGAGAGCGCGCCGCCCTGCTTCCCCTTGCCGACAGGGGTGCGCAGCACATCGACGACCACCGCGTCGCGTGGTGAAGTCATGGGTCCTCCCGGTGTCCGGCGCTGGAATCACCGAGGACAATACCTGTATGGACCGGTCGGTACAAGAAATTGAAGCACAAGACTGACCGCGACGGAAATTCGATCAGGAAAACGCGAGCCGAACTTGAGCGGAGCGCGCCCGGGTCAGGCGCGGATGCCCTCGATCAACGCGTCGAGGAACATGTCGGCGACCTCGTCCGGCGTCAGCTCACCGTCGGGCTCGTACCAGAGGTAGGTGTAGTTGAGCATGCCGAGGATGCCCTTCACGAGCAGGCGCGGGGTCTGGCGCAGCACCTTGGCGCGGACGCCGTTGTCCAGCGCCTGGCGCCAGTAGCCCTCATAGCGCTCGCGCGCGGTGATCACGTGGTCGCGCCACTCGCCGGTCAGCGCCGTGTACTCGCGGAAGAACACCGCCCACTCCGAGCGGTGCTCGGCGATGTTGCGCAGCAGCCCGCGGGCCATGCGGCGCAGCAGCTCCTCGGCGGCGAGGTCCTCGTCGAGCAGCTGCTCGGCGTAGGCGTTCATGGAGTCGACCTGCTCTTTGCTGATCGAGTAGAGCACGGCCTCTTTGCTGCCGATGTAGTGGTACAGCGCGCCCCGCCCGAGACCGGCGGCGGTGCCGAGCTCGGCGATCCCGGTGCCGTGGTAACCGTTCCGCGCGAACAGCTCGGCCGCGATGCCGATCACGCGTGCGCGGTTCGCCTCGAATCCCGTCACCGTCATCTCGCCAACGCCCGCCTTCACCCCTCGTGGACCGAACGTTCCAAGGATATCCGCCGGCGGCCCCGCCCCAGTGCAAGGGCGAGGTCCCGGCAGGTCGACCGGCGTCTCACTTCTTCTGCCGACGGCTCCCGCCGTGCCAGTCCTCCTGTTTGCCGGCTTCGCCCGCGCTGACGCCGAAGGCCGGCAGCTGCGGCTGCTCGCGCAGGCTGCGCTTGAGCTCGGCGAAACCCGGGAAACGCGACAACGCCACGACGTGGTCCCACAGCTCGACCGCCTCGTCGTCAGAGGGCAGCCGGCTGATCACCGGGCCGAACAGCGCGGTGCCGCGCGGCGGCTCGAAGTGCAGGATCGGCGTGCCGACGTCCTTGCCCGTCAGCGTCAGGGCGACGTCGGTCTCCGCCTGGATCACGGCGTCCCAGGTGTCGTCCTCGAGCGCGTCGGCGTACTCGTGCGGAAGCCCGCAGGCGTCGAGTGCCATGGTCGCGAGGTCGCGCACGCCTCGGTGCACCGCGGCGGCCGTGCCACCGGGGACGGCGTCCTGCTCGAACGTCTCCTGCCCCAGCTTCTCGTAGAAGGCGCCGATCGGTTCGGGTCCGTGGTCGCGGCGGATCCGCGCGGCCACGCGCAGCAGCTTCAGCCCCGACGTGTGCGACTCCTCGTACTCCGGCGGGAAGTGCGCCGCGTAGTCGATGTGCGAGTTGAGCAGGCGCAACGAGATGAACCGCCACTCGACGTCGTACTGCTTCAGCCGCGCGACGGTGCGCACCCACTTGCTCGTCATCCAGGCGAAGGGGCAGACGGGGTCGAAGTAGAAGTGCAGATCGGGGTCGCTCATGCGGTGAGCGTACCCGCCGGACGCTCCCGTACCACCCGGTCCACTCCGGGCCGAGGCGCCATGGGCCAAGACACAGCCGAAGTCCGCTCCCCAGACCGACGCGTCCTTGTACCGATTGATACAGGCAGGTGCGACGTCCGACGCGCTCGCCGAGTTTCCGCGGCGCTCGGTGCACTGGCGACGGTGCCGAAACCGACCGTCAGCGCGATCACCGGTTTCGCGTTCGGCGGCGGTCTCGACACCGACCTTCGCTCCGGCCCCGATCTTGAATCGGAGGTGTCGCCGCGCTCCTCGCCACCGAACACCGCGCGATCGGGATGAAGTCGTTCCTCGAGAACGGCGCCGGGAAGGCGAAGTTCGTGGGGCGCTGCGCACGCCTGTCAGAACGTCAAGACGCTTTTCCCCTTCGTCCGGCGGGATTCGAGGTCCAGCAGGGCCTGGGCGCCGTCGGCGAAGGGATAGGTGCGGCCGAGCACCGGGCGGACGCGGCCGGTGCTCGTGAGCACCGCGAGCGCGGCGCCGACACGGTGGATCAGGCCGGGATCGTGGGCCGCGTAGTGGCCCCAGGCGACGCCGACTGCCGAGATGTTGCGCAGGAGCAGGCGGTTGACGGCGACCTGCGGGATCCGCCCCTCGGTGAAGCCGACGACGAGCAGCCGGCCGCCGGGGCGCAGCAGCCGCAGGCTTTCGTCAAAGCGGTCGCCGCCGACGGGGTCGAGCACCACGTCAACCCCGCCGGTGCGCTCTCGGACCTGCTCGGCCCACCCGTCGGCGCGGAGTACCTCCGTGGCGCCGGCGCGGCGGGCGACCGCGGCCTTGGCGTCGTCACTCACGACCGCCAGCACACGGGCCCCGAGCGCGAGCGCCACCTGCACCGCCGCCGTGCCGACGCCGCCCGCCGCACCGTGGACGAGCACCGTCTCCCCCGGCTCCAGCCGGCCGCGCTCGGCGAGGCCGAAGTACGCGGTTTGGTAATTGACCATCAGCCCGACACCCTCGGCGAAATCGAGGTTCCCCGGCAGCGGCACGACATTCGCGGCCGGGACGCCGACCGCCTCCGCGTAGCCGCCTCCGTGGCCAGTGAAGGCGACCACCCGGTCGCGCGGCGCGAAGCCCGATCCGGCGGCGGCCCGGCGCACCGTCCCGGCGACCTCGAGTCCCGGCGCGAACGGTGGGTCGGGCCGCACCTGGTAGCGCCCGTGGGTGAGCAGCAGATCGGGGAACGTCACGCCCGCGGCGCGCACGTCGACCACTACTTCCGCGTCGGCTCCAGGCGCGGGCAGTGTGCCGAGCCGCAGGCCACTGGGGCCAGTGGGTTCCGTGACCACGAGGGCGCGCACTTCGCCGGTTTCCATGAATGGACAGTACTTGTTTATACCGATCGGTACAAGCATAATTACGTGCTCAGAGACTTATTCAGACCGATCAGTCCAACGCATGATCGGCAGAGGAGGTTGGGCGACGATGCTCGACGAAACAGCCACGGAAATCCCCGGCGCGGACGGTCTGGTGCACCGGCCGGTCTGCGCGCGGGTCACGATCGCGGAGCTCTACGAACGGGCCTATCGCCAGTTCGGCTCGCGCGTCGCCGTGCGCGACGGCGACACCGCGCTCACCTACCGCGAGCTCGGCGACCGCGTGCATCGCGTCGCCGGCGGGCTCACCGCGCTGGGCTTGCACCGAGGTGACCGCGGTGTGCTGTTGTTGGCGAACGGACTCGAGTTCTTCGAATCCGAACACGCCCTGTTCGCAAGCGGACTCGTGCGCACGGCGCTCAGCACCCGCCTGCACGTGCGCGAAGTCGTCCACATCCTCAACGACTGCGCCGCGTCCGTCGTGTTCGCCGATGCCGCGTGGGCCGGGCAGCTCGCCGGGATCCGCGCCGAACTCCCCCACCTCCGGTACGTCGTCGCGGTCGCGGGCGGCCCGGGCGACACCACACTGGACGAACTGCGCGCGGCCGAACCCGCTCGACCGGTGAAGCCCGACGCCGGCGACCCCGCGGCGATCCTCTACACGAGCGGCACGACCGGCCTGCCGAAAGGCGCAACGCTCAGCCACGCCGCCTGGGCGGCCATGGTGCGCAACGAACTCCTCGAGCTGCCACCGGCGGCCGACGACGATCTCGTACTGCACGTCGCGCCGCTGAGCCACCTGAGCGGATACGTGGCGCCGGCGTACTTCGTGCGCGGCGCCACACACCTCACCTGCGCCAAGTTCGACCCCGCGGTGGTGCTGGAACTGATCGAATCCCACCACGTGACCATCCTCCCGATGGTGCCGACGATGCTGAACCTGCTCGTCCTCTCCGCCGAGCAGCGGCCCGGCGACTACTCCTCCTTGCACACCGTGGTGTACGCCGGTTCGCCGATCGCCCCGGACCGGCTCGCCCGCGCCCGTGCGGTGTTCGGCGACGTGTTCGTGCAGTTCTACGGGCTGAGCGAGCTGCCGATCCCGATCGCGTGCCTCTCGGCGCGAGACCACGCGTTCGACCCGGCCGGCGGGATCCCGGCGCGGCTGGGGTCGGCGGGCCGGGTCAGCCCGTTCGTGGAGGTCAAGCTCGTCGACGACACCGGCGCCGAAGTCGGCCAGGGCGAGATCGGCGAGATCACCGTGCGCGGTGACCAGACGATGATGGGCTACTGGCACCTGCCCGACGCGACGGCCGCGATCCTCGGTCCGGACGGGTGGACCGGCACCGGCGACCTCGGCCGGTTCGACGACGAGGGTTACCTGTACCTGGTGGACCGCAAGAAGGACATGGTGGTCACCGGCGGGTTCAACGTCTACCCGACGGAGATCGAGAACGTGGTGTCGACCGTCGCGGGAGTCTCGGAGGTCGCCGTGGTCGGCGTGCCCGACGAGACGTGGGGCGAGGCGCTGAAGGCGATCGTGGTGGTGCGCGCCGGGTTCGCGGTGACGGCGGACGATGTGATCGCCGTGTGCGCGCAACACCTGGCCGGCTACAAGAAGCCCCGCTCGGTCGAATTCGTCGACGAGCTGCCGAAGACCGGTTCGGGCAAGATCATGCGGCGCCGCCTGCGAGACCGGTACTGGGCGGACAGCGCCCGCAAGATCGGCGGCTGACCACAGTGGACGGCATGGCCGGACCACGCCGTCCCCCAGGACTGTCCACGGCGGAAGGCCGGTACCCGTCGGGGCACCGGCCTTCCGCGTATCGCGTCGGTCAGGCGTGCTGCCAGCCCTTGCGCAGCCCTTCCCGGTCGACACGAGTGCCTTCGAGGTACACGTCGGCAATGCGGCGGGTCGCGGTGATGTCCTGCAGCGGATCCTCGTCCAGGACGACGAAGTCCGCCCGCTTGCCCACCGTGAGCGAACCGCGGTCGGCCAGCCTCAGCAGCTCGGCCGACACCTCCGTGGCCAGCCGCAGCGCCGCCAGCGGCGACAACCCGGCCGCCACCAGAGCCTCCAGTTCACGGTGTTCGGCGAAGCCGATGATCTGCGCGAGCAGGCCTGTGTCGGCGGAGAACACCAGCCGCACGCCCGCGTCGGCCAGGGCGACGAGCGTCTTCTCCATGCCGCGGTAGGCCGCGCCGGTGTCGAACAGCGGTTCCGGCGCCTTCTCGCGGATCGTCGCGCGCAGGGTCTCCACCGCGTCGTGCGGGAGGATGTCTGCGAACGCGGGCTCGTCCAGCCAGTCCTCACCCGGCGGGCGCTGGATGGCCATCGACGTGAACACCGCGACGTTGTTGTCCTTGAGCAGCGCGACGAGCTCGTCGTCGGTGCCCGTGCGCGGCAGGTGCGCGATGATGTCGGCGCCCGCGCGGATGACGGCCTTCGCCTCGTCGAGCGTGTAGATGTGCGCGGCGACGGTGATGCCGTGGGCGTGCGCCTCGTCGATCACGGCCTCGTAGATCTCCGGGCCGAGCTTCTCCTTGGTGCCGTGGCGGCTGTCGAGCCAGAACTTCACGGCATCGACCCGCTTCTCGGCCAGGCCGCGCACGAACGCGCGCACCTCGTCGGGGCCGGTCGCCTCGTGCACAGCGTCGGCGGCGAAGAACGGCCCGCCATTGGTGTCGCCCGGGGTCGGCGCGACGATTCCGGCGCCCGCCGTGAACAGCTGCGCGACGTCACGCTCGCCGAGGGTGCCGGCGCGCTGGTCGTCGCGGACGGCGAGCTCGGTGTCGTCGCGGTCGGTGCCGAGCGACTGGAACGTGCTGACGCCGTAGTACGCGAGCCGGTGCAGGTGATCGACGACGTTGGCGCGCGAGTAGAAGCTCGCGTCCGACGTGGTGCCGCGCATGTACCCGATGTGGCCGTGCGGGTTCACGATCGCGGGGATCACCGTCTTGCCGCGCAAGGAAACCACGGTGCAGTCCGCCACCGCGCCGTCCGCCACCGTGCCTTCCGCCACGATGTCCGCCGCCGCGCCGACCTGCCGGATCACCCCGTCGCGAACGACCAGCGCCGCGTCGTCGAGCACCTGCTCGCCGGTGATCAGGCGCGCTCCCGTGTAGACGGTCTCGCCGCTCACGCCGGCGCCTCCTGTGCACTCGCGTACCGCGCACTGCGCTTTTCGTACTCGTCGTAGCCCATGACGGCTTCGAACGCGTGCTGCTCGGTGACGAGGTGCTTCACCGCGGCCACGTCGTTGCCTTCCCGCAGCGCGCCGAGCACCGCCGTGACGTTCTTCGACGCGGCGCCGATCACCGTGTACCACAACAGAACCACGTCGGCACCGGCCTCGCCGTACTGCGCGATCGTGCTCGACGGCTCGTCCGAACCCGGCACGTCGAGCAGATCCCCCGGCACCATCACCGGCACCGGGATCCGGTCCCGCACGCGCTTGAGGTCGGTCGCCGGGATGGCGGGCGCGAACACCAGGTCCGCACCGGCCGCGGCGTAGGCCTCGAGCCGGCGCACGCAGCCTTCGAGGTCGTGCTCGACCCACGCCGCGTCGGAGCGGGCGATCACGAGAAAGTCGGGATCGGTGCGGGCGTCGACCGCCGCGCGCACCTTGTTCGCCATCTGCTCCACCGAAAGCAGCCCGGCGGGCATCGACGTGTGCTTGCCACCCAGGTTGTCCTCGATGTGCACGCCGGCAACGCCCGCGTCCTCGAAGACCTTCACGGCGCGCCAGACGTTCGGGGCGTCGTAGAAACCGTTCTCCGCGTCGGCGAGCACGGGGATGCCGACGGCGTCGACGACGCGGCGCGCCTGCTCGGCGATCTCGTTCAAGGTGAGGAGCCCGACGTCGGGCAGCCCGAACGCCGACGCGGCGGCGGCGAAACTGCCCAGGTAGGTCGCGGGGTAACCGGCCTTTTCGACGAGGCGGGCGCTGAAGGCGTCGTACGCTCCTGGCAGCACCAGCGGCCCGGGTCCGGCGAGGAGGGCTTTGAACGCCTTCCTGCGCTCGTGCGGTGTGTTCGGCATGGAACTTCCTTCTCGTCAGACGAGGAAATCGCGGTAGCGGCGCAACCGCTTGCGGGCGGTTTTCATGTTGTGGCGCTTGAGCTCTTCGGCTCGGACGGCGTCACCGCGTACGAGGGCTTCGATGATGTCGCGGTGCTCGGCGAGGCTCTCCTCCATCCGGCCCGGGGTCATGAGGATCCGGCGCCTCAGCAGGTGCGCCTGGTCCTGGATGCCGGCGAGGGTCTCGGCGAGGAAATCCTGCTCCGCCAAGCGGATCACGGTGTCGCGATAGGCGTCGATGGCCGCGAGGAACGTCTCGAGGTCACCACTGGCGGCAGCGTCGTCGAGCCGGCTCGGCGCGAAAAGCTCCTGCAGCGCCTTCCAGTCCTGCGGTTCGGCCTGCTGTGCCGCGAGCCGCGCGGCGAGGCCTTCCAGTACCTCGAGGACGTCGTAGATCTCCTCCAGGCGGCCGAAGTCGACCTTCGCCACGACCGTGCCGACGTTGGGGATCCGCTCCACCAGCTTGCGCGACTCGAGCGCCAGCAGGGCCGACCGGACGGCGTTGCGGGTGGTGCCGAGCTCTGCGGCCAGCTTCACCTCCGGCAGCCGGCTGCCCGGCGTGAAGTCCCCGCGCAACAGCCGCTCCCGCAGGTGCAGCTCGACCTCTTCGCTCTTCATGGCCGTCCCTTCGTGCTGCCACCCAGGATACGAGCCTGTCGCCTGGATTGTCAACAATGTAAGCGACACTATTGTCGCGTGGCTCTGGCCACGCTCGCTAGGGTGGAGCCGTGACGATCTTGGTGCGCAAGTCCGGACCGGCGGACCGACCGGCGGTCCTCGCGCTGCTCGACGGCGCCCGCGGACTCGACCTGCCCCCTGAAGCACGCGCCGCGCAGGGCTTCGTGCAGGGCAGCTTCGACGAGGAAAAGCTCTCCGGGTTCGACACCACCACCGGCGTCTACCTCGCCGAGGACGACGGCGAACCGGCCGGCGTCGCCCTGACGTCACCTGCGGGCTCGGCCGGCGACGGCCCGCCCGGGCGCACCGTCGAGGTCGCGCGCGCCGCGGGCCTGACCGAGGGCGTGTTCCTCTACGGCCCCGTCACGGTCGCGCCGGCCCACCGCGGCCAGGGCGTGGTGCGGCTGCTGCTCGCCGCCGTGGCCGAACACCTCGCCGACCACACCGCGGGCGTGCTGTTCGTCGAGCGCGCCAACGAGAAGTCGCTGGCCGTCCACACGCACCTCGGCATGAAACACGTCGGCGACTTCACGCACGCGGGCCGGGAGTACGCGGTCTTCTCGTTCACTCCGGCGCAGTTCCGCGCCTGACACGCTCGCTCAGCCACTCCTCGAACTCCGCGGCGACGATGCGCTCGTCGTGCACCCCGGCCGCGTCGGCCGAGGCCAGCCACACGATGGGCGGCCCCATCACCTCCGGCTCCAGGAAGCGGTGGCCGGCGGGCGCGTCCGGCAGCATCCCCGTGACGGTCGCGCCGCCGGGCAGCAGCAGGTTCACCGTGACGCCGGTACCGCGCAGGTCCGCCGCCATCACGCGCGAAAGCGACTCGCTGCCCGCGCGCGACGGGCCGTACGGCACGAACCCGGCCCTGCTCATGGTCGTCTCGCTCACCGCGATGTTCACGATCCGCCCGCCGCCCGCGGCCAGCATCCTCGGCGTGACCTCGCGCGCCACGAGGAAATAGCCCGTCAGATTCGTCTCGACCACCTGGCGGAAACCCTCGACCGGGACTTCCCAGAACCCCCGCGGCTCGGTCATGAACCGCGGGTTGACCGTGCGCATGCCGAGCCCGGCGTTGTTCACCAGCAGGTCGAGCCCACCGAGCCGCGACCACGTCTCCTCGACGGCGCGCGCCACCGACGTCTCGTCGCGCACGTCCAGCTCGACCCCGAACGCCCCCGGCAGCTCGGCGGCGACCTCGCGCGCCCGCTGCCCCGACCGTCCGCTCACCGCGACGCGCGCCCCGGCTCCGGCGAGCGCGGTCGCCATGGCGAGTCCGAGGCCGCTGGTCGCGCCCGTCACCAGCACCTTCGTTTCCATCCCGCCGACGCTAGGAGCTGGTGCGCGCTCCAGGTCAAGCGGGCAGCGGCCGAAGCGGTCGCCGAACACCGTCCCCAGAGGACAGACCTCAGCAGGCGCAGCGGATCGTGAACTCCTTCTCCTGCCCCTCCAGCGTCATGACGTGCGCGTTGAGGTTCGCCCGCACGCTCCCCCGGATCTCGTTGTCGACGCGGTACAGATCGGTCACCAGCGCTTCCCGGTCCCGGCCGCCGTCGGCAGCCCACTGGAACGGCAGCCGGCGCAGCGACCACTCGTCGGCCGGGTCCACGGCGGCGCCGGTCTCCACCGCGGCGCGAACGATGGCGCGTTGCTGCTCGGCCTCGCGGGGCCGGCCGCACGGGCAGCCGAGCGGGAAGTCGAGGAACGTCGCACGAGGGGCTTTGACCGCCGAAGCCGCGCGGTGCAGCGTGGTGAGGCTGGTGGTCGGCAGGCCACGACGTTCGATCGCGCGCGCCAGGACCCCGCCGGCAACGTGGCACTGCGGGCAGAACGGCACGACCAGCACGAGGTCCACACCCATCGCGGCGAACTCGTCGACGATCCTCGGCGCGGTCTCCGTGGCGAGCTCGTCGTACTGCGAGATCGAGCCGACCATGGACACCGCGTGGTCGGCGTAGCGGCCGATCACGCCCGCGCGCTCGAGGTCGAGCATCGTCTCGCGCGGATACGCGACGTTGGCGTCGGCCAGCGCGAACGCGCGGATCGGCGTCATGTGGGCGAACAGCACGTCCGACAGGTCCCGCTCGCGCGGCAGCAGGCGGTAGGACAGGTCGCTGCGCTGCTCCAGCCGCTTCTGGTCCGGGTAGTAGGCGCCGCACGTCCCGCCACGTTCGCGTCGAAGTCGTAGGTCCGGGAGTCAGCCTGGGCGGTCATGGGTGATCCGTTCCTTCCTCGTGTCCGTCAAGATCAAGGCTATGCCAGATATTCGAATATTAACCTCATGCTCGAATAATGACCTGATCGGACGAGCGTGGCCACCCCGGCGCCGGGCTCGAACATTCGTAGGATGGGCAGGTGCCCGACAAGGAGACCCGCAACGAGCGCGTGTACCTGAGCCTGCGCGAGGAGATCCTCTCCGGCGCGCGCGAACCGGGCTCGCCGCTGCGCACGGCGGAGCTGTGCAAACGCTTCGAGTGCAGCGTCGGCGTCGCGCGCGAGAGCCTGCTGCGCCTCGCCGAGCGCGACCTGGTGCAGGAGCGGCCGATGCAGGGCTTCCGCGTCGCTGCCCTGTCGGAGGCGGACCTTCGGGACCTCACCGAGGCCCGGCTGGAGATCGAGACGCTCGCGTTGAAACATTCGGTGCGCGAGGGCGACGCGGCGTGGGAGGCGCACGTGGTCGGTGCCCACCACCTGCTGCTCGTCACCCCGCGCGCGGACGCCCCGCAGCCCTCCGTCGCCGCCGGCAAGGCCCACGGCGCGTTCCACACCGCACTGCTCGAAGGCTGCCGCAACCAGCGCATCCTCGCGATGGCCTACCGGCTGCGCGACAAGGGCGAGCTCTACCGCCGCTGGTCCGTCGCGGAGCCGGCCGGCGAACGCGACGTCGACGCCGAGCACCGCGGCCTGCTCGACGCCGTGCTCGCCCGCGACGCCGACCTCGCGGCCGACCGCCTCGCCGCCCACCTCAAGGCAACCCACGACGTGCTCGTGAAGGGCCTCTGACGCGCGTCCACTGTGGCCGGTCCACGCACCGTCCGCACCCGGGAACACACCGTTGCGAGGGTGAACCGAGCAGGAATCGAGAAGCGCTCACGCGGGCGTCGCGGTTAGCGTCGAAGACACGCACTCGAACCGCTCGAACCTACGAACCCCGGGAGCCACCATGTCCGCCACGCAGGGCATCAAGACCGTGCTGCACTCCGTCTCCGACCTGAGCAAGGCCAAGGAGGTCTACACCGCGCTGCTCGGGATCGCGCCGCAGGCCGACAGCGAGTACTACGTCGGCTTCGACACCGCCGGCCAGCACATCGGCCTCGTGCCGAACGGCGGCCCGCAGGCCTCGCCCTCGCCCGTGGCCTACTGGCACGTCGATGACATCGAGGCGAAGCTGGCCGAGGTGACCGCGGCGGGCGCCGTGGTGCGGGAGCAGCCGAAGAACGTCGGCGGCGGGCGCCTCGTCGCCACCTTTACCGACCCGGACGGCAACGTGCTGGGCCTGGTCCAGGACCGCTGAGCCGCCGCCCGCTCCGGGCGACCGGGGCGCCCGACCGGCCACGAGCGCCCCGGTCGAGCTGGTTGAATCGACGCCAGCCGCTCCACCGACCCCGTCGACGCCGCACGCGCGGCCCCCGTCCCAGCAGAGGGAGACCCGATGACCAAGGCCACGGCGAAGGCCCGGCCCTCGTCCGCGCCGCAGGGCGCCGACAGCCACGACATGATCCGTGTGCACGGCGCGCGCGTGAACAACCTCAAGGACGTCAGCGTCGAGCTCCCGAAACGCCGCCTGACCGTGTTCACCGGCGTGTCCGGCTCGGGCAAGAGCTCGCTGGTTTTCGGCACGATCGCCGCGGAGTCGCAGCGGCTGATCAACGAGACCTACAGCGCTTTCGTGCAAGGCTTCATGCCCACGCTCGCCCGGCCCGACGTCGACGTGCTCGAAGGCCTCACCACGGCGATCATCGTGGACCAGGAGCGGATGGGCGCCGACCCGCGGTCCACTGTGGGCACGGCGACCGACGCCAACGCGATGCTGCGGATCCTCTTCAGCCGCCTCGGCAAGCCGTACATCGGTTCGCCGCAAGCGTTTTCCTTCAACGTCGCCTCGATCAGCGGCGGCGGCGCGGTGACTTTCGAACGCGCCGGGCGGACAGTGAAAGAGCGCCGCACCTTCAGCATCACCGGCGGCATGTGCCCGCGGTGCGAGGGCCGCGGCAAGGTCAACGACATCGACCTCACCGCGCTCTACGACGAGAACAAGTCGCTCAACGAAGGCGCCATCACCATCCCCGGCTACAGCATGGAGGGCTGGTACGGCCGCATCTTCCGCGGCAGCGGCTTCTTCGACCCGGACAAGCCGATCAAGAAGTTCACGAAAAAACAGCTGAACGACCTGGTGTACAAGGAACCGACGAAGATCAAGGTCGAGGGCATCAACCTCACCTACTCGGGCCTCGTGCCCGCGATCCAGAAGTCGTTCCTGTCCAAGGACGTCGACGCGATGCAGCCGCACATCCGCGCGTTCGTGGAGCGAGCGGTCACCTTCACCATCTGCCCGGAGTGCGCAGGCACGCGCCTGTCGGCGGAGGCGCGCTCGTCGAAGATCGGCGAGCTCTCCATCGCCGACGCGTGCGCCCTGCAGATCAGCGACCTCGCGGAGTGGGTGAGCGGACTGAAGGAACCGTCGGTCGCTCCCCTGCTGACGTCGCTGCGGCACACGCTCGACTCGTTCGTCGAGATCGGGCTGGGCTACCTCTCGCTCGACCGGCCGTCGGGCACGCTCTCGGGCGGCGAGGCGCAGCGCACCAAGATGATCCGCCACCTCGGGTCGTCGCTGACCGACGTGACCTACGTGTTCGACGAGCCGAGCATCGGCCTGCACCCGCACGACATCCAGCGCATGAACGGCCTGCTGCGGCAGCTGCGGGACAAGGGCAACACGGTGCTCGTCGTGGAGCACAAGCCGGAGACGATCGCGATCGGCGACCACGTCGTCGACCTCGGCCCCGACGCGGGCAGCGGCGGCGGCGAGGTCGTGTACGAGGGCAGCGTCGAGGGCCTGCGCAAGTCCGGCACCCGCACCGGGCGCCACCTCGACGACCGCGCGAAGCTCAAGCCGTCGGTGCGCACACCGTCGGGAGCGCTCGAGGTGCGCGGCGCGAACACGCACAACCTGCAAGACGTGGACGTCGACATCCCGCTCGGCGTGCTCGTGGTCGTCACGGGCGTGGCGGGTTCGGGCAAGAGCTCGCTCATCCACGGCTCGGTCTCGGGCGGCGACGACGTGGTGACCGTGGACCAGGCTGCGATCCGCGGCTCGCGGCGAAGCAACCCGGCCACCTACACCGGCCTGCTGGAGCCGATCCGCAAGGCTTTCGCGAAGGCCAACGGCGTGAAGCCGGCCCTGTTCAGCGCCAACTCCGAGGGCGCGTGCCCGAACTGCAACGGCGCGGGCGTCGTCTACACCGACCTCGCGATGATGGCCGGCGTCGCCACGCCGTGCGAGGTGTGCGAGGGCAAGCGGTTCCAGGCCGAGGTGCTGGAGTACCACCTGGGCGGGCGCGACATCAGCGAGGTGCTCACGATGTCGGTGGCCGAGGCCGAGGAGTTCTTCGGCGACGGCGAGGCGAAACTCCCTGCGGCGCACAAGATCCTGCAGCGCCTGGCCGACGTCGGGCTCGGCTACCTCACGCTCGGCCAGCCGCTCACCACGCTCTCGGGCGGCGAGCGCCAGCGGATCAAGCTGGCCACGAACATGGGCGCCGACGGCGGCGTCTACGTGCTCGACGAGCCGACCGCCGGCCTGCACCTGGCCGACGTCGAACAGCTACTGGGCCTGCTGGACCGACTCGTCGAGGCCGGCAAGTCCGTGATCGTCATCGAGCACCACCAGGCCGTGATGGCCCACGCCGACTGGATCATCGACCTCGGCCCCGGCGCCGGCCACGACGGCGGGCGCGTGGTGTTCGAGGGCACGCCGGCCGACCTCGTCGCGAAGCGCGCGACACTGACCGGCGAGCACCTGGCGGACTACGTCGGCGCCTGATCCACGCGGCTCAGGAACCCTTCGACAGCGCGAGGGTTCCTGAGCCGGTGCACGGTGGCGTGCTCGGCGTCGGTGGGTGACGAGCCGGCGCACGGGCCACGTGCACGGTGAGCGCGGCGTCGGCAGGGTGACGAGCCGGCGCCCAGAGTTGTCGGCGGAGTGGCGAAAAGCGCTCGTGTAGGTGACCCAGCTGACCGCACCAAGCCGATAACCCGCAGCTCCGGATGTTGTCCACAAGCAACGCGAGTTGTGGATGGCCAGTCCCCTGGCCGGCTCCACCACCCGATTTTGTCGGTGCGGACCGATACGCTGAAAGCGGGCAGGCCCCCCAGGGAGGGTGGGGTCTGTCTCCTGGCGCGCGGTCTGTCTTCGGGGTTGGTTGCACTCGGGCTCGGGCGGTCAGCGGTGCACGGGCCAGATCGATCCGGGTCAGCGACCGAGGACGACACGCCGCACGGCAGCGCGTCAGTCCGTCAGTCCGTGGGCAGGGCGGCGGTCAGCTTGCCGGGGTTGAGCATCCAGAGGATCTTGTCGATGCCGTCTTCCGTGGAGGTGAAGCTGATGACGCCATACACGGCGCCGTTGCGGCTGAGCACCGCGGCGAGCTCGCCGTTGACCTGGGTGAAGACGATGTCGGCGTCCGTCCAGAAGAACGGCTGGAACGCGCGGATGACCTTCGCGAGCGTGGCCGGGCCGAAGATCGCCGAGCGCGCGGCGCGGGCGACGCCGCCGCCGTCGGAGTAGCTCACCACGTCGGAGGCGAAGAGCTGCTCCAGCGCCGGCATGTCCCCGGCCTGCGCGGCGGCGAGGAACGCGGTGAGCAGCTTCTTCCGCTCCGCCTCACTCACGGGCTTGCGCTTCTCCGCCGCGAGGTGCTTGCGGGCGCGGCTCACGTACTGGCGTGCCGTGACCTCGGTGGTCTGGATGATCTCGGCGATCTGCGAGTACGGGTAGTCGAACGCCTCCCGCAGCACGTACGCGGCGCGCTCGGTCGGCGTGAGCTTCTCCAGCAGCATCAGCACGGCGACCTCCAGCGCGGCGACCCGCTCGGCGCCGAGCTGCGGGTCGGCCGTCGTGTCGACGGGCTCGGGCAGCCAGGGCCCGATGTAGGTCTCGCGCCGCGCGTACGCGGTGCGCGTGGCGTTGATCGCCTGGCGCGTGGTCGTGGTCGCGAGGTAGGCGGCCGGGTTCTCGACCACCGAGCGGTCGGCCTTCTGCCAGCGCAGCCACACCTCCTGCAGCACGTCCTCCGCGTCGGCCGCGCTGCCGAGCATGCGGTACGCGATGCCGAACAGCCGCGGGCGCACCTGCGCGAAGACCTCGGCCGCATCGTCGAGAGTGGCGCTTCCGCTCTCTTCCATACCCCCGGCAGCCCTTCCGACGACGTGTGCGACTGACGCAGCCAGCTTACGCCCGCCCCGGAACCGGCCGGTGATCATCCACCGCGATGGCCGCTGTGAGGTGGTGCTACTTTGCCGGACCGACTGTCTGTCCACAGTGGAGCATTCCACGATCGAGTGACAGAAGGCTCGCGAAGTGTCCACACCGGAGGCACGATGATCACGGACCTGCCAGTGACAGGATCGGAGCCGGAATGCGAACAGTGCCGGGAAACGACCGTGGCGGCCGATGGCGGCGGGCTTTGCTGATCGTCGCCGGGGTGCTGGTGCCGGGAGGGCTGCTGACGGCGCCCGCCTCGGCCGCTCCGGCAGCCGACTACTCACTCGCCGGGGACACCTACGCGGGCGCGCAGATCGCGGCGCACGAAGGGGTGCACGGGGGTCCTGACCTGGCCCGGGCCGACGTCGATCAGACGCTCGGCCACGACGTGAGCGGGCACACGGGCGCCGTCGACTGGAAGGCGGCGAGCGGGTCGGGCGCGCGGTTCACCTATGTCAAGGCGACGGAGGGCACGGGGTTCGTCAACCCGCAGTTCGCCGGGCAGTACGACGGCGCGCACGCCGCCGGGATCGTCCGCGGCGCTTACCACTTCGCGCGGCCCGACGTGTCCGGCGGTGCGGAGCAGGCCGAGTACTTCATCGCGCACGGCGGGGCCTGGCGTGGGGACGGCAAAACGCTGCCCGGCGCGCTCGACATCGAGTACAACCCCTACGGCGACGCCTGTTACGGCAAAAGCCCGGCCGACATGACCAATTGGATCGCCGATTTCACGCGCACCTACCTCGCGAAGGAAGGCCGCAGCGCACTGATCTACACGTCGACCACGTGGTGGAAACGCTGTACCGGCAACACGAACCGCTTCGGCGACACGGATCCGCTGTGGCTCGCGCGCTACGCACCGCAGATCGGCGAGCTGCCGGCGGGCTGGGACAAGCAGAGCATCTGGCAGTTCTCCCGCACCGGCGGCCTGCCGGGCGACCAGAACTACTACAACGGCCCGTTCAACCGGGTCCAGGCGCTGGCGAGCGGACCGTCCGCCGCGGCCTGACCCCGGCGTGAAAGCGGCGCGCGAGCACCTCGAACGCCTCCGCCAGCTCGGGCGGTCCGACGACCTCCAGGTCCGCGTCGAACCGCCCGAAGGCGGCGGCCAGGGCGGCCCACGACCACGAGCCCAGCTCCAGGCGGCACCGGTCCGGGCCGGCCTCCTCGACGACGGCGTCCGCGGCGTAGCGCGACACCGCGGCGACGGGCAGGTCGAGGAGCACCGAGCCGCGGCAGGGCCAGCCGCCGGCGGAGCCCTGGAATCGGCTGGTGACGAAGGCGGCGACGCTGCCGCCGGGCAGGTCGCGCGGGGTGAACCGCGGGCCGGTCGGAGTGCGGGGCGTGAGGCGGTCCGCGCGGAACACGCGCCAGTCGCCGCGGTCGAGGTCCCAGGCCACGAGGTACCAGAGGCCGCCGCGGGCGACGAGGTGGTGCGGTTCGACGCGCCGCGGCGCGGGGCCGGGCGGGTAGTCGAAGCGCAGCACCTCGTTCGCGTGGACGGCGGAGCCCAGCGCGGCGAGGACGTCGCCGCCGACCTGCGGACCCGGCCGGGCCAGCGCGGTCACGCGGACGCTGTCGATCCGGTGCCGCAGCCGGGCGGGCATCACCTGGCGCACCGTCGTCAACGCCCGCGCGGCCGCTTCCTCGATGCCCGCGCCGGCGGTGGTCGCCAGCTGCAGGGCGACGGCGAGCGCGACGGCCTGCTCGTCGTCGAACAGCAGCGGTGGCAGCTGCGCGCCGGCATCGAGGCGGTAGCCGCCGTCGGGTCCTTTGGTCGCGACGATCGGATATCCCAGCTCCCGCAGGCGATCGACGTCACGGCGGACGGTGCGCGGGCTGATGGCGAGCCGCTCGGCCAACGCCGCGCCCGGCCAGTCGCGGCGCGCCTGCAGCAGCGAGAGCAACGCCAGGAGGCGGGCGGAAGTCTTCGGCACGGTTTCATCTTGACGGAAGAAGCGGCCACTTCCTGTCCGCTACCCCTGCGACGATGACGTCATGACCGAAAAGACCGAACTCCTCGTCCAGCTCGCCCACGCTCGGGAGACGCTGAAGGCGAGCGTCCGCGACCTCACCGACGAGCAGCTGGGCAAGCGCCCCACCGTCAGCGAGCTGTGTCTCGGCGGGCTCGTCAAGCACGTCGCGTCGATGGAGGAGCAGTGGCTGCGCTTCGCGGTCGAAGGCGCTTCAGCGATGAGCTACGAGCTGCCCGACGGCGTGACGTGGGCCGATTTCGCGGCCGGGACCGCGCGCGAGTATCCGAAGTGGGCGATCGAGCACCAGGCAGAGTTCAGCATGCAGCCCGGTGACACGCTCGCCGCGATCTTGAAGCGCTACGACGAGGTCGCGGCGCGGACCGAGGAGATCGTCGCCGCTGCGCCCGACCTGGCGGCGGCGCACTCGCTGCCGGAGGCACCGTGGCACGAGGCCGGAGCCGAGCGCAGTGTGCGCGGGGTCCTGCTGCACGTGATCGTCGAGACCGCGCAGCACGCGGGCCACGCCGACCTGCTGCGCGAAACGCTCGAGGCGTCGTGACCGTGCTGGACAGTCGCGCGCTCAACCGCGCGACACTCGCCCGCCAGCTGCTGCTGGAGCGCGCCGATCTGCCCGCGCTCGACGCCGTCGCGCACCTGTGCGGGCTGCAGGCGCAGGAGCCGCAGGAGCCGTTCACGGGCCTGTGGTCGCGGTTGCGGGCGTTCGAGCCGGCGGAACTGTCGGACCTCCTCGTCGGGCGGCAAGTGGTCCGGACCCATCTCATGCGCCGCACCGTCCACCTCGTCACCGCCGACGACGCCCTCGCCTGGCGCACCCGCCACGACGCGATGCTGCGCCAGCGCGTGCTCGGCGTCTACCGGCGTGAGCTCGACGGCGTCGACCTCGCGGAGCTCGCCGCGGCGGGCCTCGCCGTCCTCGCCGACGGCGAACCGCGGTCCATGCCCGAGCTCGCGCGGGCCGTGGCGGACCGCTGGCCCGCGCCGGGGCCACGCGCGCTGGGCGAGATGCTGGTCGCCGCGCTCGTGCCCGTGGTGCAGCTGCCGCCGCGCGGGGTGTGGCGGCAGAAGGCGGGCGTGCGGTACCTGCCGCTGTCCGCCTGGCTGGGCCGCGACGTCCCGGCTCCCCCGGACGACGTCGTCGGCGCCGAACTGGTCCGCCGCTACCTCGCCGCCTACGGCCCCGCCGCCACCGCCGACCTGCGCGTGTGGTCCGGCCTCGCCGGGCTGCCCGCCGCCGTCACCTCGGTGCGCGACGAACTGGTGTCCTTCCGCGACGACCGCGGCCGCGAACTGCTGGACCTCCCCGACGCCCCGCGCCCCGCCCCGGACACCCCGGCGCCCGTCCGCTTCCTCCCCGCATTCGACAACGCGCTGCTCGGCTACTCCGACCGCACCCGCATCGTCGATGACGCCCACCGCAACCTCTCCGTCGCGGGCTCCCGCGTCCTCCTCGTGGACGGCCACGTCACGGCGACGTGGACCGTCGAGGAGGGCACGGTGGTGGTGACGCCGCTGCGCCGGCTGACTCGCACGGAGCGCACGACCGTGTGCGACGAAGGTGCGGCGGTGGCACTGTTCCTGTCCGACGGGGAGCACCGCGGCGTCCGGGTCGAAAGCCGGTGACCCGCGGTACTAGGACCACCGGACGATGGTGACCGGCCCCGGGGCCGCGTGACGATCGAGGGCATGACGAACTCACCGCAGAACAGGACGCGGCGGACCCGGCGCCGGGTCGTCGGGGTGGCCGCGGCGACGGTGGCGGCAGCCGGGATTGTGACGGCGGTCGTGGGCGGCGGAGCGGCCGCGGGGTCGCCGGAGCCCGCGGCCAGGCCGGCCGCTTTCGTGTCCGCTGAAGACAATCCGCATCCCGAGGACCGGACCGCGGCGGCGACTGCCTCCGCAGCGTCGACCTCCACGACTCACCCGGAAACGCACCGCAACCACGTCGAGCCCGGAGACGACCACGGTCGTCACCTCGAGCCGGGTGACGACTGCGGACGCCACAATGAGCCCGGGGACGATCACGGCGGCCGGCACGACGACCACGGTGGCGACAGCAGCCGGGGTGGTCCCGGCCGACACTGAACCACAATCCACAAACGACGGTGCCACCGCCGGAAACCCGGCAGTGGCACCGACCCCGTCAGTGGTGCGGCCGCTTCAGCCCGGTCAGGTCGCGCTTGACCACGGTGTTGCGGTCGCCCACGGTGTTGCCGAAGGCGAACTGCGGCCAGTAGCCCATGATCTCCTGGCGGCTGCGCTCGCTCCACTGGCGGGCGAGCGCGCTGCGGGACTTGTAGAAGTTCAGCGCGTAGCCGCGGGTGTGCAGGCGCAGGATGGAGAACCCGCCCGGGTATTCCTTGGCCGCGGCCACTTCCTGCAGCGTCACGCGCGGCGCCTTCGGGCTGATCGTGCGGTGGTTGCGGTGGGTGTGGCCCGCGTGGTGCAGGAACACGCCCGGCGTCTGCGAGTACCAGTCGAGGATCTGCGCGGCCTGGGTGGCGTCGACGGAGCTGCCCGCGGTGATCGGGAACGCCGAGTCCTGCATCACGAGCGGGTGGTGGCCGAAGACGAGCGTCGGCTGGTCGCGGTGCTTCTTGAGGTCGGTGCGGAACCAGTCGAGCTGCTCGGGCGACAGGCCGCCGGCGTCGCCGCCGTTGCCGGGCTTGTCGTAGGTGTCGAGGCCGATCACGTGCAGGCCGGACAGGTCGCGGGAGAAGTACGTGCGCTCGGTGTGCGGGAAGTACGCGTCGTGGAAGCAGTCGTTGCCCTGCCACTGCCCGACGCGGCAGGTCGAGTACGCGTCGCCGATGTGCGCGCGGTCGTGGTTGCCGCGCGTGACGAAGTAGTCCTCCTGGTAGCGGCCGAAGTGCGAGAGCAGGTGCCCGGCACGGCTGAGGTCGGTCGGCACGGCCTCGGAGGAGATGTCACCGGCGGCGAGCAGGTAGCGCGGGTCGAAGCGCTTCACGTCCTGCACCAGCGATTCCAGCATCACCTCCGGGTACGGTGGCAGCCCGGGCACCTGCGAGATCCCGATGTACTGCGGCTGCCCGCCGACGAGCCCGGCCTGCGTCTCGCCCATGTGGGTGTCGTTGCACAGCACCACCGAGAACACGTGGCTGCCCTCGGGTGGCTGCGGCGTCGTGAACTCGAACGGTCCCGTCGTGCCGAGGCCGCGGTCCGTGGTGCCCACGGCGTTGCCGGCGATGAGCGTGAACGCGGTGGGCGCGGCGAGCTTGCCGTTGGAACGAGCCTGGTAGTAGTACGTCTGGCCCGGCTCGAGGTCGTGCAGTTCGACGTAGTGGTACGGCGTGTGGCCCGTGATGTCGTGCGCCACCCGGTTGAGGCGGTTGGGGTTGGTGCCGTAGCGGACTTCGCCGTCGGAGTCGGCCGGGACCATGCGGCCGAGCCCGTCGTCGGTGCCGGCGCGGCCGGTGTACCACGTGATCACGGCGCGGTCCTCCGCGAGCGTCACGAGTTCGAGGTTGACGGGCGTCACCGGGCCGGCACCTTGGGAGTCGGTCGCGGCCAGCGCGCGGGCGGGGTCGAGCAACGTGGTCGAACCCGCCGCAGCGGCGGCATACGCGGTCCAGCGCAACAGGTCGCGGCGGGTGAAATCGCAAGCAGGCATGCGCTGCAAGCTAAAGCCACCCGTTGAACGGAAAACCGCGCGTGGGCGAAGCGCGAGTGTCGACACTCGGAAGTCGGCCACCGCCGAAGTGATCGACCGGAGCCGGTTCCGCCCGCCGGAACATCGGGCGGGCGGAACCGGGCCGGGTCAGGCGACCAGCCGCAGCGGCTGTTCGAGCGCGTCGACCAGCACGCCCAGCCACGAGGCCGCCAGCGCCCCGTCGATCGCGCGGTGGTCGACCGCCAGCGTGAGCGCCAGCTGCGTCGCCACCGTCAGCTCGCCGTCCACCACGACCGCACCGGATTTCCCGGCACCCACCGCGAGGATCGCCGACTGCGGCGGGTTGATGATGGCCGTGAAGTCGTCCACGCCGTACATGCCGAGGTTGCTCACCGCGATCGAGCCGCCTTCGAGGTCCTGCTGCTTGAGCTTGCCCTCGTCGGCCTGGGTCGCGAAACCCTTGGCCTGGCGCGAAATCGCGCTCGGCGCCAGCTTCTCCACCCCGCGCACGACCGGCGTGACCAGGCCCCGTTCGGACGCGATCGCGACGCCGACGTCGACCGAGTCGTACTTGCGCAGCGCGTCCTCGGTCCAGATGACGTTGGCGTCGGGCACCTCGGTGTGCGCGACGGCCACGGCCCGGATGATCAGGTCGTTGACCGAGATCCGCGCCGGCGACACCTCGTTGAGCTGCTTGCGCAGAGCCAGCAGCGCGTCGATCCGCGCGGTGCGCCGGACCGAGAAGTGCGGCACGGTCTGCTTGCTCATCGTCAGCCGGCTCGCGATCGCGCGGCGGATCCGGGTGTGCGGGATCTCGGTGAAGGCCGCGCCTGCCGCCTGTTCACGGCGGACGGGAGCCGGTTCGGCCGCGAGCTGTTCGCGTGCCGGTTCCGGCGTCGGCTCGGGCTGCGGCGTCGCCGGTGCCGGCCGGTCCGCACGCGCGATCGCGGCCTCCACGTCCTTGCGCACGATGCGCCCGTTCGGCCCGGTCCCGGCCACCTCCTCGAGCCCGATCCCGGCTTCCTTCAACATCTTGCGCGCCAGGGGACTCGCGAAAATCCGCTCACGCGAACCGTTCGACGCGGCCGGCGCCGGCTCGGACTCGGCCGGCTCGGACCGGGCCGAACCGTTCTGCGCAACCGAACCTCCCAGCTCCGCCAGCAGCCCGCTCACGTCCTCTCCCACGGCACCCAGCACGGCGATCGGCGTGCCGACCTCCACCGTCGTCCCGCGGTCCACCAGCTGCCGCAGCACGGTCGAGCCGGCTTCGGCCTCGACCTCCACGGCTGCCTTGTCCGTCTCCAGCACGGCCAGCGCCGTGCCGGCGTCGAACGCCTCGTTCTCGGGCACCAGCCACTCGCTCAGCACGGCCTCGGTCGACCCCGTGGCGACTTCGGGCACCCGCAACAGCGTTGCCATCGTTGGAACTCCTCGCTGCCGGTCGCAGTTGCGGTCAGTCGGACAGGCGCCGCAGCGCCGCGGTCACTTCCTCGGTCCGCGCGATCGCCGCGCGTTCGAGGACCTTGCTGATGCTGGGCGACGCCTCGCCGCCGGTGACGCGCTCGATCGGCGCGTCGAGCCAGTCGAACAGGCGGCGCTGGATCTCGTCGGCGAGCTTCCCGCCGTACGAAGTGCCGATGGCGCCTTGCTCCACGATCAGCACGCGGTTGGTCTTGCGGACGCTGCGTTCGATCGTGTCCCAGTCGAGGCTCGCGCGGTCGAGCCAGCGCAGGTCGATCAGGTCGGCGCTCACGCCGGTCTCGTCCAGGGCCTCAAGGCAGTGCCCGACCATGGACAGGTAGCTGATCACGGTGAGGTCGTCACCGGTGCGGCGCAGCGCGGCCTTGCCGACGGGGATGCGGTAGTCGAAGTCGTCGACCGGCGCGGTGCCCGTGGTGGCGTAGAGGTCCACGTGTTCCAGCACCACGACCGGGTCGTCGCAGGCCAGGGCGGTGTTCATCAGGCCGATGTAATCGAACGGGTTCGACGGCGCCACGACCCGCAGCCCCGGTGCGGTGGTGAGGATCCCGGCCGGGTCCATCGAGTGCTGCGAGCCGTAGCCGGTGCCCGCGGCGAGCTTGCTGCGCAGCACGAACGGCACGCTGCCGGTCCCGCCGAACATGTGGCGCGCCTTGGCGACCTGGTTGAACAGCTGGTCGGCGGCGACCCACATGAAGTCGGCGTACATGAACTCGACGATCGGGCGCGAGCGGCCGTCGATGGCCATGCCGCCGGCGAGTCCGGTGAACGCGTTCTCGCTGATCGGGGTGCCCAGCACGCGCTCGGGTGCCGTTTCGATGGCCCTTTTGGTGGCGCCGTTGGTGCCACCCTTGAGCCGGTCGACGTCCTCGCCGAGCACGACCACGCGCTCGTCCGTCTCCAGCCGCCGGGCGAGGACATCGCTGACGGCGTCGATGAACCGGCGCTCCTTCACCGCCCCGCTGAAGGACTCGGGTTCCTCGTAACGGCTTCCGTCCAGTTCGGACAGATCTCCGCGCACGCCGACGTCGACGAAGGCCGGGTCCGGCCACGCGGACTCCTTGATGCGGCGCTTGCCGTCCGGGCCGTCTTCGAGGAAGCTGTCGCCGATCTCGTGCAGCGTCCGGGTGATCTCTTCGTCGAACGCCTTGAGCTGGTCGTCGTCGGCGAGGCCGCGGCGCACGACGTGGCCGCGCAACAGGTCGATCGGGTCGCGGTCGCGCCAGGACTTCTCCTCTTCCTTCGTGCGGTAGCCGAAGGCGCTGCCCGGGTACGGGCCGTTCTGGTGGAAGTAGCGGTAGACCTCGGCCTCGACGATGGTCGGGCCGTTGCCCGCGCGCATGTGGGCCACGGCCTCGCTCATCGCCAGGTGCACGGCGAGTGGATCCATTCCGTCCACCTGCCAGCTCGGGATGTGGAACCCGAGGCCGCGTGCGGAGAGCCGGGACTCGGCTGTGGCCGTGTCGACCGGCGTGGACACCGCGTACTGGTTGTTCTCGATGAAGAAGCAGACGGGCAGCTTCCACGCGGCGGCGAGGTTGAACGTCTCGAGCACCGAGCCGATGTTCACGGCACCGTCGCCGAAGTAGGTGACGGTGACGGCGTCAGTGCCGGTGTGACGTTGGTTCCACGCGAAGCCCGCGGCCTGCGGCACTCCCCCGCCGACGATCGCGTTGGTGCCCAT
The DNA here is from genome assembly GCF_040607795.1 of Amycolatopsis sp. NPDC005232. Classification (NCBI taxonomy): domain Bacteria; kingdom Bacillati; phylum Actinomycetota; class Actinomycetes; order Pseudonocardiales; family Pseudonocardiaceae; genus Amycolatopsis; species Amycolatopsis sp. NPDC005232. Next base: position 133,975 of record NZ_JBEXHL010000015.1, read on the forward strand.
CGCGCCGGCCTCGCGCCACTGCAGGTGCATCGACCCGCCGCGCCCGCTGCCGTAGCCCTCGGCCAGGCCGCAGATCTCGGCCAGCGTGCGGCGCAGCACCGTGCGCACCTCGTCGTCGATCGCCGGCAACCCGGTGGGCTCCGGGGCGACGTGGCCGAAGGCCTTGGCGAGGAACTGGTGGTGGCCGCGGTGCGAGCCGTTCACGAAGTCGTCGCTGCGCAGCGGGGAGATCGAGCCGACCGCGCCGCCCTCCTGGCCGATGCTCGAGTGCGCCGGGCCGTGCACGAGGCCCCGGCCCGCGAGCTCCAGCACGTACTCCTCGAACGACCGGATCCACTGCGCCCGCCCGAGCAGGCTCAACAGCAGGTCCGGTGCGGCTTCGTCCCAGTCCTCCGGCGTGGCGCGCAGGCGGATCCAGGGCGCGCCGGCGACCAGTGACTCGTGAGTGGCCATCAGGGCTCCTCATCTTCGAATGGATCCATTGCGAAAGGCTTGACGGAGACTATGCCGTCAAGTAGCCATGAAAAGCAAGCGAATGGATCCATTGGAGGTGTGCTCATGCCGATCCCCGGGGTGACGGGCGTCGACCACTTCGGCCTCACGGTGCCGGACCTCGACCAGGCCCACGAGTTCTTCACCGAGGTGCTGGGCTGCGAATACCTGTACCGGCTCGGGCCCTACGAGCACGACGACGACTGGATGAGCGAGCACCTCGGCGTCGACGACAAAGCGGTGATGCGGCGCCTGCACTTCTATCGGCTCGGTGGCAAGGCGATCTTCGAGGTGTTCCAGTACGAGGCGCCGGAGCGCAACACCGTACCGCCGCGCAACTCCGACGTCGGCGGGCACCACATCGCGCTGTACGTGGAGGATCTCGACGCCGCCGTCGCCGATCTGCACCGCCGCGGCCTGCGCGTGCTCGGGGAGCCGACCGCCAGCAGCGGCGCGAGCGAAGGGCAGCGGTGGGTGTACTTCCTGTCACCGTGGGGCCTGCAGTGTGAGCTAGTGTCCTATCCGAACGGAAAGGCCTTCGACCACCGTCCGGAGGCGTTCGATTGAGAGGAACCGGCGTGGCCGTACCCGCGGGCGTGGCGAGCCAGCGCGTCGCCGACGAGCTGCGAGAGCGGATCCTCGACGGCCGCCTCGCCCCGGGCACGCGCATCATCCAGGACGAGCTGGCCGAGGAGCTGCGCACCAGCCGTCTACCGGTCCGCGAAGCCCTGCGCATCCTGGAGTCCCGAGGGCTGGTGACCCTGCGCGCCAACTCCGGCGCGTGGGTCACGTCCATGGACGTGCGCGAGTGCGAGCTGTCGTACAAGATGCGCGAGCGCCTGGAACCCTTGCTGCTGGCCGAATCCGCGCCCCGGCTGTCCGATGAGGACATCGACGAGCTGGAGGCGCTCGAGGACCGCATCGAGCGGACCGACGACGTCGAAGAGTTCCTCGTGCTCGACCGGCAGCTGCACTGGACGGTCTACCGCCACCACGACGCCCACGATCTCGCCGCGATCCTCAACCGCCTGTGGGACACCACGCAGCACTACCGCCGGGCCTTCACGCGGCTGGCCGGGGAACGCCGCAGCTGGATCATCCGCGCGGAGCACCGGCTGCTCATCGAGGCGCTGCGCCAGCGCGATCACGCGTCGGCCGAGCGCATCCTGGAGCTGCACATCCGCCGGACGCGGGTGGAGCTGGTGAGGCACCCGGAGGTGTTCGCGGTTCCCGTCCCGTCCTGAAGCGAGGTTAACGGTCACTGAACACCCGGCCTGGTGTCCACTGCGATTGAACGAAGGTGACCGCCTCGACCTCGAGGGAGACGATGCTGTGCGACCGTCACAGGCGGCAGGCGATCAGGCGGATGTTCTCGCGGGGATCGGGGGACGACTGCGGCAGGCGCGCACCGAGGTGGGCATCAGCGCCCGCGAGCTCGCGCGCAAGGCGGGCGTGTCGGTGAGCCTGGCGAGCCAGATCGAGAACGGCAAGGCCCGGCCGTCGGTCGCGTCGCTGTACGCGCTGGTGCAGCACCTGAACCTTTCCGTGGACGAGCTGTTCTACCCCGCCGGCGAGCGGGCCGAGGCTCCAGAGCCGAAGAAGGCACGGCCGGCCCTGTCGTCGAGCAACGGCGGATCCGTGGCGGCCGGCGAGTTCCCGGTGCTGCAGAAGCTGATCAGCGCGCCGCTGGTGCAGCTGGGCGAGACCCGCGGCACGCTCAAGCTCGAAGGCGGCATCACGTGGGAGCGGCTCACGCCGCGTGACGTGCCCGGCGCCGACTTCCTCAAGATCACCTACGACGTCGGCGGCGCGTCGTGCCCCGAAGGCCGGCGCCAGACTCACCCCGGCCACGAGTTCGGTTACGTCCTCAGCGGCCGCCTCGGGGTCACCGTCGGGTTCGACACCACCGAGATCGGCCCGGGCGACTCCGTCTGCTTCGACTCGACCACCCCGCACCGCCTGTTCAACGCGGGTGACGAGCCCGCTGTCGGCGTCTGGATGGTGCACGCACCGTTCGGCTCGCCGGAGTAAAGCCTCTCCCCGCGGTATGCTCCGTCCCGACAGTGGTCATTCTCGATGATAGTCAGAATGCGTGACCACCTCGACCGGAAGGTACCGCCATGACTCGCCTGGCTTTCGGGTTCTCGCTCGTGCCGACGCTCGACGTCGGCGCGCATCGCGAGCAGGCGGTGGCCGCGGAGGAGCACGGGCTGGAGTTCCTGGGCATCCAGGACCACCCGTACGTGCCGGAGTACCTCGACACCTTCGTGCTCGCGGGCGCTCTGCTGGCCGCCACCCGCCGCATCCATGTGTTTCCCGACGTGACGAACCTGCCGCTGCGCCCGCCCGCGATGCTCGCCAAGGCCGCCGCCTCGCTCGACCTCACGTCCGGCGGGCGCTTCGAGCTCGCCGTCGGCGCGGGCGGCTACTGGGACGCGATCGAGCGCCTCGGCGTCGAACGGCGCTCGCGGGCCGAGGCCAACGCCGCGCTCGAGGAGGCCTTCGAGCTCATGCGGGCGATCTGGCGAGCCGACCGCCGGCCCCTCCATCACCGCGGCGTTCACTACACAGTGGACGGTCTCGTGCCCGGGCCCCGGCCCGCGCACCCGATCGAGCTCTGGACCGGCGCGCAGGGACCGAAGGCGCTGGCCCTGACCGGCCGCGTCGCCGACGGCTGGGCCGCGCCGATCCCGTCCTACCTGCCCTACGAGCAGTGGGGTCCGGCCCACGCGATCCTGGACGAGGCCGCGGCGGCCGCGGGCCGGCAGCCGTCGGACGTGCGGCGGATCTGCCAGGTCGTCGGCACGATCACCGACGCGCCCGGCACCCTCCAGGTCGCCGCCGGAGCCGAGCCCGTGCGCGGCGACGCGGCCCAGTGGGCCGAGTTCTTGACGCGCTCGGCCACCGACCTGCCCTTCACGACGTTCGTCTTCTGGCCGGAGAACCAGACGATCGACCAGGTGCTGCGCTTCGCGCGAGACGTCGTGCCGGCCGTCCGGCAGGCGGTCGAGGGCTAAGCCGGCGGGTCCCCGGGCGACACCAGGCCGGTTTCGTAAGCCACCACCACCGCTTGGGCGCGGTCGCGCAAGGACAGCTTCGCGAAGATGCGCGCGACGTGGGTTTTGATCGTCGCCTCGCTCAGGGTGAGGTCGGCGGCGAGCTCGGTGTTGGACCGGCCCCGACCCAGCAGCGTCAGGACTTCGAGCTCGCGCGGGGTCAGCGCGGACAGGTCGCGGTGCGTCGGCGGAGCTGCCGCGGCCGGAGCGGGAGCGGTGGCCGCGGCGAACCGTTCCACGAGCCGCCGCGTGATCGAGGGCGCCAGCAGCGCGTCGCCGGTGTCGACGAGCCGGACGGCGGCCACGAGGTGTTCCGGCGTCACGTCCTTCAACAGGAACCCGCTCGCGCCGGCGGCGAGGGCTTGGTAGACGTAGCTGTCGAGGTCGAACGTCGTCAGCATCAGCACCTTGCAGCGCGGGTCGTCGGCCAAGACGCGGCGCGCGGCTTCGAGACCGTCCATGGCGGGCATGCGGATGTCCATCAGCACGACGTCCGGGTGCAGCTCCCGTACCAGCTCCACCGCGGCCACCCCGTCGGCCGCTTCACCGACCACGTCGATGCCGCCGGCCGTGAGGATCATGCGAAAGCCCGTGCGGACCAGGCCTTGGTCGTCGGCGATGACGACGCGCGGGGCGGTCACGGGCGCTCCAGCGGGATCCGGGCGCGCACGCGGAACCCGCCCCCGAGGCGGCGCCGCGCGTCGAGGTCACCGCCGAAGGCCGCGACGCGTTCCCTCAGCCCGAGCAAGCCACGCCCCTCCCCCTGAGAGGAGGACGCGGCGGCCGAACCGCCCGTGAGCACGCTCGGCCCGCTGTTCACCACCTCGACCCGCAGGTAGTGGTCGGTGTAGCGCACCGTCACCTCGGCCTTCCCCCCGTCACCGTGCTTGAGCGCGTTGGTCAGCGCCTCCTGGATGATCCGGTACGCCGTCAAGTCCACTCCGGACGGCAGCGACCGCGGCTCGCCCGACACGCGCACCTCCACCGGCAGCCCGGCGAACGCGATCCGGTCGACGAGCGGGCTCAGCCGCGCGAGGCTGGGCTGCGGCGCGAGGTCGGGTGGCTCCTCGCCGTCGGCGGGCGGTGCGAGCAGGCCGAGCAGGTTCCGCAACTCCGTCATCGTGTCGCGCCCGGCGGTCTCGACCTCCCGCAACGCCGCGGCCGCCAGCGCGGGCTCGGTCTCGACCACCAGGCGCGCGGCGCCGGCCTGCACGAGCATCACGCTCACGTTGTGACTCACGATGTCGTGCAGCTCGCGGGCGATCCGCGCGCGTTCGGCGTCGACGGCCTGCTGCGCGGCGCTTTCCCGCTCCCGCTCCAGCAGCCACCCGCGCTGCTCCAGCGCACGGGCGGCCGCGCGCCGCGCGCGAATCAGCCGCACGGCCAGCACCACCGCGACCAGGCACGCCACGGCCGCGACCCCGAGTTCCCACACGCCTTGACTCTCCCAGGCCGCCGCGTCCGCCGCATCAACCCGGCGCCTACATCCCCAGGATGACCACGTTCGGCGGTTACCTCCCCGGACTGATGCCCCGGCGGCGAAGCTGCTTCAGGATTGCGTGCTGTGACCAGTGACGAGAGCAGAGCGAACCCGGTGGTGCAGCTGACCGCCGTGCGCAAGGAGTACAGCGATTCGGTGGCCCTCGACGGGGTCTCGCTGGGGATCCGCGCCGGCGAGGCGGTCGCGGTGATGGGGCCGTCGGGCAGCGGGAAGTCGACGCTGCTGAACATGGTGGCCGGGCTGGACCGGCCGACGTCCGGGTCCGTCGTGGTCAACGGCGAAGATCTCGGCAAGCTCAGCGAGACGGGGCTCGCGCTGTTCCGCCGCCGGCGCATCGGCATGATCTTCCAGTTCTTCAACCTGCTCGACGACCTCCCGGCGCTCGACAACGTCGCCCTCGCCGCGCAGCTCACCGGCACCTCGGCCGCGCAGGCCCGCGCTCGCGCGCTGGAGCTACTCGACGAGCTCGGTATCGCCGGCCGGCGCAACATCTACCCCGCGCAGCTCAGCGGCGGCGAACGTCAACGCGTCGCCGTGGCCCGGGCGCTGATGAACCGGCCCGCCCTGCTGCTGGCCGACGAACCCACCGGTGCGCTCGACAGCCGCTCCGGCGAGCAGGTGATGGACCTGCTGCTCGACCTCAACCAGATCGGGCAGACGCTGCTGCTCGTCACGCACGACGAGCGGCTCGCGAAGCAGTGCGCCACCCGCGTGGTCCAGGTCGTCGACGGCCGGATCGCCGCGACCTCGGGTGTGGAGCGCACGTCGTGAGCGCGGTGTGGCGGGTCGCGCGCGCCGCGGTCCGGCGCCGGCGGGTGCAGACAGCCGTGATCGGCGTCGTGGTCGCGGTGTCGACCGGCACGATCGTGCTCGCGCTCGGGCTGCTGGTGTCGGCGTCGGGGCCGTTCCAGCGGGCGCACGCGGAGCAGAACGGCGCGCACCTCGTCGTCGCCTACGACACCACGCGGGTGTCGGGCGAGCAGCTCGCCGCCACCTCCGCCCGGCCGGGCGTCGAGGCGTCGGCCGGGCCGTTCGGGCAGGTCACGCTGGACACGGCGAAGAGCGTCGCGGCGCGGGCGAGCAGCCTGACCACAGTCGGGCGCGCGGACCCCGAAGGCGCCGTCGACCGGCTCGACGTGTGGGCGGGCCGATGGGCCACCGCGCCCGGCGAGATCGTGCTGAACTTCCCGCGCGGCTCCGACGACCTCATGCCCCTCGGTTCGCGGATCGAGATCCCGGGCAAGCCCGTGCTCACCGTCGTCGGATTCGCGTATTCGGTGAGCGCCTCCGCCGACGCGTGGGTGACGCCGGCCCAGCTGACGGCACTGCGGCCCACCACCGCGCAGGTGCTCTACCGCTTCACCCACGCCGCCACGGCGGCGGAGGTCGACGCGGGCCAGACCGCGGTCACAGCCGGGTTGCCGGCGAGGTCCGTGCTCGGCGAGCAGTCCTACCTGACCGTCGAGGAACGGCTCAACTCCGACGTCGGCCTGTACGTGCCGTTCCTCGTCCCGTTCGGGATCCTCGGGCTCGCGGTGGCCGTGCTGATCGTCGCCAACGTCGTGAGCGGCGCGGTGGTGTCGGGGTTCCGCAACATCGGGGTGCTGAAGTCGCTCGGGTTCACGCCGAACCAGGTGATGGCCGTGTACCTGCTGATGGTGCTCGCCCCCGCCGCCCTCGGCTGCGTCGTCGGGACGATCGGCGGCAACCTCGTCGCCAAGCCGCTGCTCGCGGACGCGTTCAGCGCGTTCGGCGTGGGCGACGCCGGGATCGACGCGTGGGTCGACGTCGTCGCGCTGGTGGGCTTGCCGCTCGTCGTCGTGCTGGCGGCGCTGGTTTCCGCGCTGCGGGCCCGCCGGCTGCCGGCGACCGCGGCGATCAGCGCCGGCAGCGGACCCCGGTTCGGGCGCGCGCTCACCGTGCAGCGCCGGCTCGCGGGCACCCGGCTGCCGCGCTCGGTCAGCCTCGGCCTCGGCGTCCCGTTCGCCCGCCCGGCGCGCAGCGCGCTGACGCTGGCGGCGATCGTGCTCGGCGTCATGACGGTGACGCTGTCGATCGGCGTCACGCTGTCGGTGAACGCGTACAACAACGCGATGCGGCCCGCGCACCCCGACCGCGTCGAGTTCCTCGCCGGCCTGACCGGTGGGCTCACCCTGCCCGCCGACGCGCCCGGCCCGCACCCGGACGCGGCGCTCACCGACTCCGCCGACGAGGCGATGCTGCGCTCGGTGCCCGGTTCCGCCCGCGTCGCCGCTTCGGCCGAGCGCACGGTGCACCTGCTCGGCAGCCAGGAGAACCCGTCGGTCGTCTTCTCGCGCGGGGATTCGGCGGCGCTGGGCCCGGAGATCGTCGAGGGCCGGTGGGCGGCGCGCGCCGGGGAAGCCGCCGCGCCGTCGCGGTTCCTCAACCAGCGCGGGCTCACCCTCGGCGACACGATCACGGTGGAGCTGGGCGGAAATCGCACGCAGCTGACGTTCGTCGGGGTCACGCTGACCAACAACGCCGACACGATCTACGCCGACTGGTCAACCCTCGACGTGCTCGCGCCGGGCACCCGCGCGGAGACCTACGACGTGCAGCTGGCTCCCGACGCCGACCGCGAGGCGCTCGTGGGCGCGGTGCACGCCCGCGACCCCGGGCTGGAGGCCGCTCCCCCGCGTGACGGCACGTCTTCGCAGGCTGTGCTCCTCGTCAGCAGCGCGTCGATCCTGACGCTGGTGCTCGCGATCGTCGCGGCGCTGGGGGTGTTCAACACCGTGGTGCTCAACGCCCACGAACGCCGCCGCGACCTGGGGATGCTCAAGGCGATCGGGATGACGCCGCGCCAGGTGACGGTCATGATGATCACCTCGATGGGGGCGCTGGGCATCGTCGGCGGGCTACTCGGGCTGCCGCTCGGCTTCTTCGTGCACCGGCTGGTCGGGCCGGCCATGCTGCGCGCCGCCCAGTCGGACGTCTTCGGGTTCGTGATCGACGTCTACCGCGCGCCGATGCTCGTGCTATTGGGGCTGGGCGGGGTCGTCATCGCCGTGCTGGGTGCGCTCATCCCCGCCGCACGCGCGGCGCGGCTGCCGATCGCGACGGTGCTGCACAACGAATGAAGCCCTGGAGCGGGCCCTGTCGCCGGGGGGGGGGGAGGGCCCGCTTCAGTCCACTTCGGACTGTCGGTCGCGGCGGTAGTGCCGGCGCGCCTTGAGGCGGTTTCCGCAGGTGGCCATCGAGCACCAGCGGGCGGTGTTGGCCTTGCTGTGGTCGATGAGGAACAGGCAGCACTCCGGGTTGGCGCACGGGCGCAGGCGGCCGGACTCGCGGAGGCTGTCCCAGGTGAGGACCGCGCGCGCCGCGGCGGCGCGGCCCGCGGGGGCGTCGAGGGTCCAGCCGATGCCGTCGGCGCCGAGGGTCGCGAGGTAGCCGACGCCCTCGACGAAGCGCCCGACCGAAGACGGTTCCGCGTCGCCGCGCACCACCTCCTGCAGCGTCGCGCGCAGGTCGAGCAGGGTGCGCCACTCCCCCTCCGTCGCGGGTTGCCCGTGGGCGGACAGCCAGCGCAGGGCGTCGGCCGCTTCTGCCAGGTCGTCGTGCGGCGTGCCGTCGACGAGTGCCGTGGTGTTGAGCAGGTCGAGGACCAGCGTCTCGTCGTTCTCCACCGTTCTCTCCACCGGTCTGCCCTCCGATTGATCTAACCCTCAAACTCTCTCTTGACAGGTTAGTTCTACCATGTTTGAGTTCTAACTACCACCAGCGACTTTAAGGGTTAGACATGAACGTGACGCCGATGCACCCGCGTACCAGCGAAGCCATGTCGATGTCGGAGATGAGCCAGTCCGAGATGTCGATGGGCCGGATGTCGATGTCCGGGTCGTCGTCGAGCCCGCTGCGGACGTTCCTGCGGACCGAGTCCGGCAGCGCCGGGATCCTCGTCGCGGCGATCGTGGTGGCCCTGGCCTGGGCGAACCTCGCGCCCGGCGCGTACGACGCCGTGTGGAATTGGGTGCTGAGCGTGCGGATCGGGCCGCTGAGCGCCGCGTTGCCGGTGCGCGACTGGGTCAACAGCGGCCTGATGACGCTGTTCTTCCTGGTGGTGGGGCTGGAGGCGCGGCGCGAGTTCGACCTCGGCGACCTGCGCGAACGGCGCCGCCTGATCCTTCCGGCCGTCGCCGGGCTGGCCGGCATGGCGGTGCCCGTGCTGATCTACCTGGCACTCAACGGCGGCGGGCCCGGCGCGCACGGCTGGGGCGCTGCGATGTCGACCGACACCGCGCTGGCGCTGGGCGTGTTCACCGTGGTCGGGCGTGGCGCGCCCGAGCGGATCCGCACGTTCGTGCTCACCGTGTTCGTGGTGGATGACATCGTGGCACTGGTGGTCATCGCGCTGGCCTACAGCGGGCATGTGGACCTCATGGCCGTCGGGATCGCCGCCGCCGCGTACGCCGGGGTGCTGGCGAGCCGCAGGCTCGACTACCGCTACCGCAAGCCCGTGTTCACCGCGCTGGCGCTGACGGTGTGGGGTGCGCTGCTGACCAGCGGGATCGACCCGGTCGTGGCCGGTCTGGCGGTGGGGCTGGCGACGTCGGCGTACGTGCCGAAGCGCGATTCGCTGGAGGAGGCGACCACGCTGGTGCGCCTGTTCCGTGAGCAGCCCACCGCGGAGACGGCCAGCTCGGCGAGCAAACGGCTGAGCGCGACGCTGTCGGCCAACGCCCGGCTGCGCCACGCCTTCCACCGGGTGACGAGCTACGTCGTCGTCCCGCTGTTCGCGCTGGCCAACGCCGGCATCACCGTGAACACCGAGGTGCTGGCGAGCGCGGTCACGGCGCCGATCACCGTCGGGATCTTCCTCGCCTACGTCCTGGGCAAGCCCGTCGCGGTGTTCGGCACCTCGTGGCTGCTGACCCGCCTCAGCGGCGGCGCGCTGCGGCCGCCGGTCGGCTGGGCCGGTGTGCTGAGCGGCGGCGCGATGGCGGGCGTCGGGTTCACCGTGTCGCTGTTGATCGCCGACCTCGCCTTCACCGGGCGGGAGCTGGAGGAGGCGAAGCTCGGTGTCCTCGCCGCCGCGGCGGGCGCGACGCTGCTGACCTTCCTGGTGCAGAAGCTCACCGCCGCGCTGCCGGAAGAGGTGCGGACCCGCGCGCTGCTCGGCGACGCTCCCCTGCTGACCGACCTCGTCGCTCCGGTCGACCTGAGCCGCGACCACGTGCGCGGACCGGCGGACGCCGCGGTGACCGTGGTCGAGTACGGCGACTTCGAGTGCCCGTGGACCGGCATGGCGGCGCCGACCGCGCGCGAGCTGCTGGCTGAGAACAGCGACATCCGCTACGTGTGGCGCCACCTGCCCCTGCACGACATCCACCCCCACGCACAGCTGGCCGCCGAGGCCGCCGAGGCGGCGGGCGCGCAGGGCGCGTTCTGGCCGATGCACGACCTGCTGCTGGGCAACCAGACCGACCTGCACTTCGACGCCCTCGTCGGCTACGCCGAGCAGCTGGGCCTCGACGTCGACCGGTTCCGCGACGACCTGCTGCGCCGCCGCTTCGCCGGCCACGTCGAGCGGGACGTCGAGTCGGCCGACCTCAGCGGCGTGGCCGGGACCCCGACGTTCTTCGTCAACGACCAGCGCCACGACGGCCGGCAGGACCTCGCGACGCTGACCACCGTGATCACCGGCGCCCGCAGCCGCGTGGCCGCTTTCGCCCCCGCGGCGGCGATCGAGGCCGCCGCGGCCTGAGCACTGTCCACAAGAGACCTGTCCACTCGAGACACCCGGAGGAAGTCATGTCCGCTCACACCAGCACCAAGACCACCGCCCCGGCCGAGATCGACACCACGGGCGCGCTGAGCCCGGCACTCGGCCTCATCCCGGGCATCTACGTGACCCGGCAGGGCGCTCCGCTGCCCTTCTGGCCACACCGTCGGCACACCGCGCCGAAGCCGCGCTGAACCCGGTACGCAGCAGCGGATTCCCGTCGGTTGGCGGGAATCCGCTGCTGTCTGGCACGGAGGCCGGTAGTGGGCGCGCCTCGGGCTTCCTAGCGTGACGACCATGACCGAAGTGCTGCTGCCGATCGCGATCGGCCTGGTGTACGTGCTGCTCTCGTCCCTGATCCCCGAGCCGCACCGGCGGAAGTTCAACGCCCTCATGGTCGCCGGCGCGGGCGCGGCCTACCTGTCCGGCGGCGGGCTGGGAGTGTGGGAACTGGTGTTCTGCGCCGTGCTGACGCTGGTCGCCTTCCGCGGGCTGGACTCGTGGACGTTCATCGGGATCGGGTGGCTGCTGCACACGGCGTGGGACGTCGTCCACCACTTCAAGGGCGCGCCGATCCTGCCGTTCGCGGCGGACTCGTCGTTCGGGTGCGCGCTGACGGACCCGGTGATCGCGCTGTGGGCCTTCACGGGCGGGCGCAGTCCCTGGGCGTGGCTGCGCCGGAAGGCTCCGGCCGCCGCCGCGGTGGGCGGCTAGTCGCTGCGGCCACGCAGGGTCAGCACCACGCGGAGCACGTGCTCGACGGCCGAGGGGAAGATCGCCGCGCGCAGCTCACCGCGCGTGGCGAGGTTCTGCGACGCGAACTCCAGCATGCGCTCGGGCCCCAGCCGCCGTACGACCAGCGCCGCGATCTCCTCCAGTTCGAGGTCGGGGTTGTCCAGGCGCCGCAGCGCGAACTCGACCACGAGCTCCTCGTCGGTCATGGCCCCTCCCTCCGGACTCGTCGATGCCCAGAGTAGTCGAAGACGGGGCGGGCTTTCCTGTTTTCGAGATCGCTTACGCGGGATCCGGCTGGGCCAGCGCCAGCACCGTGCGCGCACGCTCGACCATTGCGACGTCGAGGAACGTCCCGTCGGCCAGCGCGATCGCCCCGACTCCGGCCGCCGTGGCGTCGGCGACGCGCGCGACGACCTCGCTGGCCCGTGCCACCTCCTCCGCGCTCGGCAGGAACGCGGCGCGGATCGTGGCGAGCTGGCCCGGGTGAATCGCCGTGCGCCCACGGAACCCGAGCGCACGCCCGGCCCGGCACGACGCCGCCAGCCCTTCAAGGTCGCGCACGTTGGTGTAAGCCGACATCGCCGGCGGCGCCAGCCGCGCGGCCCGCGCCGCCACGATCACGCGGCTGCGCGCCCACGTGAGCCCGGCCTCGTCGTCCACGCCCAGGTCCGACCGCAGATCCGCCTCCCCGAGCCCGATCGACGCCACCTGCGGCGAAGCGGTCGCGATCTGCAACGCCCGCTCCACCCCCAGCGCCGACTCGATCAACGGGTGCAGCTCCCGCCCCGGCAACGCCGCCGCGAGCGCCAGCACCTCCTCGGCCGCCTCCACCTTCGGCATCCGCACCCCGACCGCCACCGGCAGCCCCGCGAGCGCCGCCACGTCCGCCTCGTGCCACGGCGTGCTGGGGTGATTCACGCGCACCTGCACCCGGCGCCCCTCGGGCAGGCCGGCCAGCAACCGCACGACGTTCTCGCGCGCCACCTCCTTGTGCGCCGGCGCCACAGCGTCCTCGAGGTCCACCAGCACCACGTCGGCCTCCGACGCGAGCGCCTTCTCCACCCGATCGGGCCGGTCGGCCGGGGCGTAGAGGAAGGTCAACGGCGGGGTCGCGCTCATACCGCGCCCCCGTCCCGCAGTTCGGCGATGCGCTCGGCCGAGAAGCCCAGTTCCTTCAGCACGGTGTCGGTGTCGGCGCCGTGGGGGCGGCCGGTGAAGCCGATGACGCCGTCGTTGTCGGAAAGGCGGAAGAGCGGGCCCTGCATGCGCATCGGGCCGAGCTCGGGGTCGTCGATCTCGTGGATGGTGCCGAGGGCGCGGAACTGGGGGTCGGCGACGATGTCGGCGGCGTCGTAGATGGGGGCGACCGCGGCCTGCGCCTCTTCGAACGCGGCGACGACCTCGGCGCGGCTGCGCTGGGCGATCCAGCCGCCCACGGCGTCGTCGAGCTCGTCGGCGTGCTGCGCGCGGTCGGCGCCGCGGGCGAACCACGGCTGGTCGGCCAGGTCGGGGCGGCCGACGAGCCGCACCACGCGTTCGGCGACGGACTGCGCCGAGGTGGACACGGCGACCCACTGCCCGTCGGCGGTGCGGTAGGTGTTGCGCGGCGCGTTGTTGATGGACCGGTTGCCCGTGCGCGGCTGCACCGTCTGAAGCTGGTCCCACCGCGTGATCTGCGGGCCGAGCATCGCGAGGATCGGCTCGATGATCGCGGTGTCGACGATCTGCCCGCGCCCGCTGGTGGTGCGGGCCGAAAGCGCGACCATGATCGCGTAGGCCGTGGCCAGCGACGCGACGCCGTCGGCGAGACCGAACGGCGGGAGCGTCGGCGGGCCGTCCGGCTCGCCCGTGGTGGCGGCGAACCCGCTCATCGCCTCGGCGAGCGTGCCGAAGCCGGGGCGCGAGCGGTACGGGCCGAACTGGCCGAACCCGGTCACGCGCGCGAGCACGAGCCGCGGGTTGTGGGCGGAAAGCTCGTCGTAGCCGAGGTTCCAGCGTTCCAGGGTGCCCGGGCGGAAGTTCTCGATCACCACGTCGGCCTCGGCGGCCAGCGCCAGGAACACCTCACGCCCGCCTTCGCTGCTGAGGTCCGCGGTGATGGTGCGTTTGTTGCGCCCGAGCGTTTTCCACCACAGGTTCACCCCGTCTTTGGCGACGCCGTGCGTGCGCGACGGATCGGGGCGGCTCGGGTGCTCGACCTTGATCACCTCGGCGCCCATGTCGCCAAGGTGCATCGCGGCCATCGGGCCGGCGAAGAGCGTGGACGCGTCCACCACCCGCAGCCCGGCCAGGGCGCCACCGGCGGAATCCCGCGACGTCGTCATGCCGTCACCTCCCAAGCGCAGCGGAACCCGACCGTCGCGGCGCGCGCGAGACCCAAACCGGGCAGCAACAGCTTCACGCTGACGTCGGGCGCGTGGCGGCCGCCCTCGACGTACCACTCGGAGCCCTCGGCCCGATAATCACTGCCGCCCTTGATCATCACGAAGCGGGTCCGCCCGTCGGAGTGCTCGCTCTCGGTCCAGTTCCACAGGCTTGAATTCCACACGGCAGGCTCCCCGGCATGGTCACCGGTCAGGCCGCCGGTCTCGCCCGCCAGCTGCCACTCGTCTTCGGTGGGCAGCCGACCGCCGCGCCACGCACAGTAGGCGCGGGCATCGTCGAGGTCCACAAAGGTCACGGGCTCATCGGGATTGCCTGGTACGCCGTCGGTCCAGTGCGCGAGGAACCGGTGCCCGTACGCGGGCCGGTAGCCGGTGGCGGTGAGGAACTCGGCGAACTGCGCGTTGGTGACCTCGGTGGCGGCCACCGCGACCGGGGTCACGAGCGAGCCGTCACGCTGGAGGGTGCGGGCGTCGTGCAACCGCGGAGGGAGGGGCTTCCACTCGTCGACATAGGGCGCGCCCTGGTACATGCCGGTTTCGCGAGCCTGGTATCGGACGGTCAGCACGTACGGCCCGGCCGGCACCGTGACGGCGTCCGCTTCGGGTTCGCCAGTGGTCCTTTGTGGACTGACTCGTTCCGCGATCCGGTGCGGGAAACGGGAGTGGGCGTCGTGCGGCGCGGACTTCACCGCGTCGAGAAGTTCCGGCAGCCACGCGGGTTCGGGAGTGCCTTCCGCCAGGTGCAGCACCGCGCCGATGCCACGGGCGGGCACACCGCCGAGCAGGTCGAGGACCTTGCCGGGCCCGGCGGGCAGCAGCTCACCGGCGTAGTCCGTCTCGCCGCGGTTGACGAGTGTCCACAGTGTCACGCCGTCGAGCTCCCAGCCGGACGCGTAGACGCCGGCGGCCTCAGCCTCGGGCGTCAGCTCGGCAAGAGGGGTCCACTCGCCGCCCAGCAGCAGGTCGCCGGCCGCGCGCTGCACGGTCACCATGCGCCGCACGGTCGCGGCGTCGCGGGCCGACCAGCCGACCCACACGCCGAACACGACTTCCCACACCATCACGCCGACGCCGTTGAGCCACGCCGACTGCAGTTCCTTGGAGTGGTCGCGGTGCCAGCGGCGCACGTGGTGCTGCATGTGGCGCCGCTCGTACCAGTGCGCGCGCAGCACGCCGGGCACGGGCGAGTCGGCGAAGAACTGGGCCCACGACGCCGTGTGGTCGGCGATGCGCTCGACCGGCAGCTTCGACTCGCCCTCCAGCACGATCCCGGGGCGCGCGGCTTCGAGCCGTTCGACGAAACCCGGTTCGGCTTTCTTGAGCGTGTCGAGGAAAACGCCGTCGGCTTCGAAGTCCGCGACGAGGTCCGCCAGCTCGGTGAGGTCGTCCGCGCCGCGGCGGGTGCCGACGTCCCACGGGTTGTAGTCCACGAACACGTGCAGGCCGGCGTCGTGCAGCGCCTTGACGAGCTCGGCCAGGCCTGGGACGTCGCGGTAGTAGTCCCACTGGTTGCGGTCGTCGAGGCCGATCACGGGGTAGGCGTGCCAGAGCACCACGGCGTCGAGGCCACCGAAGCGCTCGCGGGCGTCGGCGAGGAACACCTCAGGCGTGAACTTGTGCTCGGCGAAGGAGTACAGCAGCTCGTCCCACAGCCAGACCTGCGCGACGGTGTGGCACCGGGCCGCCCACGCGGCACCGGGGCGCTCGTAGGCCTCGCCGGTGTAGTCGTGGCGCCGGCGGGAATCCTCGCGCCACTCACGCAGGCGGGCGCGCCATGCGGGCCGGTCGGCGGGGTCGCTCGGCGCGGCGAAGATCTTGGCTTCGTCGAGCGCCGCGAGCTGCTCGGCGGTGAGCGGGGTCAGGGGAACCTCGGCCGGCCGGTCGATCGGGCGCGGCACGAGCGGGTCGAACGGGGTGGTCATCGCACCTTTTCTCCGGCCGCGAGAGCCGCGACCTCTTCAGCGGTGGGAACGGCGGCCTGCGCACCGGGCCGCGTGACTGCCAGCGCACCGGCCACGCACGCGAGCCGTGCGGCGTCGGCGAGCGGCCGCCCCTCGGCGAGGCCGGCTGCGAGCACTCCGCAGAATGTGTCGCCGGCCCCGGTGGTGTCCACTGTGGTCACCCGAATCCCGGGCACTCGCACGGGTTCCCGGGCGCGTTCGGCGACGAGGCAGCCTTCGCCGCCGAGCGTGACCACGACGGCGGGCACGCGGTCGAGCAGGGTTTCGAGGCCGCCGAGGTCGGCGGCTTCGTGCTCGTTGACCACGAGCACGTCG
The DNA here is from genome assembly GCF_040607795.1 of Amycolatopsis sp. NPDC005232. NCBI lineage: Bacteria > Bacillati > Actinomycetota > Actinomycetes > Pseudonocardiales > Pseudonocardiaceae > Amycolatopsis > Amycolatopsis sp. NPDC005232. Next base: position 150,162 of record NZ_JBEXHL010000015.1, read on the forward strand.
AGCGCGGCCCAGACGTCGGCCGGCAGTTCCCGCGACGGCGCGGCGTTGAGTACGAACAGCGCGCCCGGCTTGCGCGCGGCCGCGGCGGCGCGCACCACCGCGAGCGGGATCTCCAGCTGTGCCAAGACCACGTCGGCCGCCGCGATCCGCGCGGCCTCCACCTCTCCGATCCGCACGCGCTCGTTCGCACCCGGCGCGACGACGATCGCGTTCTCGCCGTCCGGCGACACGGTGATGAACGCCGTGCCCGTGGCCGCTTTCGTCCGCGCGACGAGGTCGGTCCGCACGCCCGCGCCGCCCAGCGACAGCAGGATCAGATCCCCGGCCTCGTCCTCGCCGAGCGCGCCCACGAACGTCGTGTGCGCTCCCCCGGCCAGCGCGGCACCCACCGCCTGGTTCGCACCCTTGCCGCCGGGGCTGCGCCGCAGCCGCCCGCCGAGGATCGTCTCCCCGGCCCGCGGCGGCCGCGGCGCGTCGACGACCAGGTCGACGTTCGCCGACCCGACCACCACGACACTTCCCCTCACGACACACGCTCCGCGAGCGCGACCGTCCGAGCCGCCAGGTCGGTGATCTTCTGCTCGCCACCCGGCAGCGACGTCGCGATGCGGCCGTCCAAGGGCGTCACCCACTGCTCGCCGATTCCGGGCACGCCGCGCAGAGCGCCGACCACGCCGCCGACCGTGGCGGCGGCGGAGTCGGTGTCCCAGCCCGCCGTGACGGCGATGGAAACGCTCGGGCCGAACTCACCGGCGCCCTTGGCCAGCGCGTAGGCGATCACGGCCGCGTTGCCGAGCACGTGGACCCAGTGCAGGTCACCGTAAGCGGCGTGGAGGCGGTCGAGGCCGGTGCGGAGGTCACCGGACGAAGCAGCCGCACGGCCGAGGCGCACCGCCTCCGCGAGGCGGCTGCCCGGCGGGATCACCGTGGCCGCGGCGTCGAGCACCTCGTCCACCGTGTCGCACACCATCGCCGCCGAGGCCAGGGCCGCGGCCCACATGGCGCCGTAGACACCGTTGCGGGTGTGGCTCAGGCGGGCGTCGGTCCACGCGAGACGCGCGGCCGCGCGCAGGTCGCCCGGGGAGACCCAGCCGAACACGTCCGTGCGGATCAGCGCGCCGATCCACTCGCGGAACGGGTTGAGGTGCGTCGCGGTCTCGGGCACCGGGCGGGCGTCGAGGATGTTGCGGTAGGCCGCCCGCTCGGCCGTGAACACCCGGCCGGCCGGGAGGTTGTCGAGCCACAGCTGCGCGACGTCCTCGGTGGTGAACCCGCGCCCGCGCGTCTCGAGCAGGGTGAGCGCGAGCATCGGGTAGTTGAGGTCGTCGTCCTCGGGCATGCCGTGGATGTTCTCCTCGAGCGACGTCGGCGCCGAGCGCTTGTTCCACGGCCACCGCGCCGCGACGTCCTCGGGCAGGCCGACGGCGGTGAACCACTTCTCGAGCGGCCACCGGCCCGTGGCGCGCAGGATCTCCTCGATGCCCTCGCGAGGGATCTTCTCCACCGGCTTGCCCAGCAGGCACCCGGCGGCGCGCCCGGTCCACGCGCCGAGCACCCGCCCGTCGCGCAGGCCCGGCGGCAGGTCCGGCGGCAGGTCCGGCGCGGCCGGCAGCGTGGCGACGATCGCGTCCCACTCGTCCGGCTCGTCGGGCGCCGGCGCGGCCGGGACCGCCGCGAGCTCGCCGAGCAGCGTGCGCGCCAGGGCCCGCAGGGCGGGCGGCGCCGGGTTCGGCCCGGCGCCGCTCACAGCGGGGACGGGGTCGCCGCCCGCCGCCACCCAGCGCATCCGCACGTCCGCGATGTCGCGACCCTCCACGGAGGACTGGACGAGCTCGTGGGCGAGCAGGTCCTCGGGCTGGGCCCAGGTCAGCCTCACGCCCGCGCCTCCACGGCGAGAGCCCCGTCGAGGCCGTCCAGCGCCTTGACGCGAGCCTGCGCCCGCTCACGGTCGGCCCGCATGATGTCGGCCGCCGCCGAGGCCAGCACGCGGCCGGTCTCGACGATGTCCATGCGGCTGGCCTCGCTGATCGGGTCGAGCCACTCCACCGGCACGACCTCCGCGCCGCCGAGGGCCGCGCAGATCGCCCCGGCCATGGCGGCGATCGAGTCCGCGTCGCGGCCGTAGTTCACGGCCGCGAGCACTGCACCGCGGAAGTCGCCGCGGTGCGCGAGCACGAAGGCGAGCGCCGCGGGCAGCTCCTCGATGGACTTGGTCCGCGACGGACGCCGCGCGTCCAGCGACATCTGCCGGTACTCCGGCCCCACGGAGTCGAACGGCGCCACGACTTCCCGCACCTTGCGGGCCAGCCCGCGTTCCTCCTCGTCGGTGACCGGCGCCGCGGTGGTCCCGCCGAAGGCGTCGATCACCGCGCGCAGAGCCACCGCGGTCCCGTCGTGCGCGAGCTCCAGCGCCGACGCCGTCACGTCGTCGAGCGTCGCGCCCGGGGCGGCCGCGGCCGCGACCAGCGCCGCGAGGACGCCGGCCGCCTCCCTGCCGTAGCTCGACTGGTGCGCGCCCGTGAGGTCGATCGCCTCGGCGTAGGCACCACGGGGGTCACCCGCGTTGACCACACCCACCGGCGCGACGTACATCGCCGCACCGCAGTTGACGACGTTGCCCACACCCGCTTCGCGCGGGTCCACGTGTCCGTAGTGGAGCCGAGTGACGATCCACTTCTCCGCGAGGAACACGCGCTGCAGCAGCAGCGCCGTGGACTCCAGCTCCGGCACCCACTGCGGTTCGCCGATCATCAACGGCACGAGGTCTTCGGCCACCGCGAACGCGTCGAGGTGTTCGCGGCGCTTCGCGTAGACCTCCACGAGGGCCCGCGTCATGAGGGTGTCGTCGGTGATGTGCCCGTCGCCCTTGTGGTACGGCGCGATGGGACGCGCGTCGCGCCAGTTCGGGTACCACGGGCCCACGATGCCGGTCACGCGGCCGCCGTGGCGTTCCTCGATCTGCTCGGGGGTCCACCCTTCGACGGCCCCGCCGAGGGCGTCACCCACGGCCGCGCCGGTGATCACCGCGACGGCCCGGTCTTCCAGCCAGGTCAAGAGAATCCGCTCCAGTTCTACTTCAGTTGGTGGTGACGCTCTTCCAGCCGTTCTGCAGCTGGGTCGTCAAGCCGTTGGCGTCGATCTTCTGGGCCAGGAACTGCTGGTACGCCGGGGTGGCGATGGTGTCCTTCCACTGCGGGTACTTGCTCGCGAACAGATACGGCGCCGAAGTGATGTACTGGCCCGAGGCGAGGATCTGGTCCCAGCCGGTCTTGCCGGCGAGCTTCGTGGCCAGCGCCTGGCGCGCGGAGTTGGTGGGCGGGATCAGCGCGTCGGCCTCGTTCATGGCGGCCAGGTTGTCGGTGTTGGTGAAGTAGTCGATGAACTGGGCGGCTTCCTTGACGTGCGCGGAGTCCTTGTTCACCGACAGCGTCTGCGGGCTGGCGGCCTGCGCGGGACCGGCGGGGCCGGCCAGCGGCGGCAGCACGACCCAGTCGAAGCCCTTCGGCGCGTCCTTCGCGATGTTGGCCGCCTGGTAGGAACCCTGCACGGTCATCGCGGTCTGGCCCGCGTAGAACGGCGCCAGCGCCTTCGAACCCGACTGCGTCAGCGTGACCGGGAGGATCGAGTGGTCCTGGTACGCCATCTCGTCGACGAGCTTCGGCAGTGCCGTCTCGCCCTCGCCCACCGTCAGGTTGGCCTGGTCACCGGTGCCCTGGAAGTACTTGCCGCCGAAGCCGGGGGCCAGAGCGACGAACGCCGCCGTCGGGCTCGACAGGCCCCAGCCGAGGCCGTAGGTGCTGCCCTTGGTCGTGGCCTTGGAGATCTGGCGCAGCTGGTCCCACGTCATGGTCTTGCCGGTCGGCACGGCGACCCCGGCCTGCTGCAGCAGCTTCTTGTTCGCGAAGACCACATAGGACTGCACCTCGGTCGGGAACGCGACGACCTTGCCGCCGAACGTCACCGAGTCCAGCACGCCCTTCTGGAAGTCGTCGTGCTTGGCCTGCGACAGGTACGGCGTGAGGTCGGCGAGGTAGTCGTCCTCCGCGAACGGCTCGATGCCCGCCGCCTCGTAGTGCACGATGTCCGGCGCGGTGCCGGCGTTGAACTGGGTGATCAGCTTGTCGTAGACGCTGTCCCAGCCGGCCTGCACGATCTTGACCTGCACGTCGGGGTGCGCGGTGTTCCAGGCGCCGACGATCTTCTGCGTCTCGGCGATCGCGGCCGGCTGGTCGGACAGGGATTGGAACGTGAGGGTGACGGGGCCACTCGCGTCACCGCTGCCGCTGCCGCACGCGGCGACGAGCAAGGCGGTGACCATCAGGCTGGCCGCGGCCAGCAGGCGTCGTGTCTTCATCGACCGACCTTTCGGGGATTTCTGTTGGGGGATCAAGGGTTTCGCGGGGTTCGGGCGGTCAGGGGTCATCCCTTCACCGCCCCGGCCATGAGCCCGCTGGTGAGCTTCCTCCGCAGGATGCTGAAGAAGACGATGCTGGGGATCGCGGCGAGCACGGCCCCGGCGGCGAGCGGTCCGAGGGCGGTTCTGCCCTCGCCGCCCACGAACGTGTTCAAGGTGATGGGCAGCGTGTAGTTCTCGGGCGACTGCAACAACACCAAGGCGAAGAAGAACTCGTTCCACGAAGACACGAAGCTGAACATCGCCGTCGCGACCACGCCGGGGGCCAGCAGCGGGAAGACGATCGTGCGCAGCACGGTGAACCGGCTCGCGCCGTCCATCGCGCCCGCTTCTTCGAGCTCCGTGGGGATCGCGGCCACGTACCCCTGCAGCATCCACAACGCGAACGGCAGCATGTACGTGGTGTGCACGAGCGTGAGCCCGACGAGGTTGTCGGCCAGCCCGAGCGTCCGCAGGATCAGGAACAGCGGCAGGATGATCAGCACCACCGGGAAGACCTGGCTCACCAGGATCCAGCCGACGCCGGCGATGCGGACCTTGCCCTTGAGCCGGGCCAGCACGTAGGACGCCGGCACGGAGATGATGATCGACAGCACCGTCGAGGCCAGCGCCACGAGCAGGCTGTTCCACGCCGAGTGCAGAAGTCCTTGACGTGTCAGGGCTTCGGTGTAGTTCTCCCAGTGCCACTCCTGCGGCAGCAGGCTGACCGTGAGCGAGTTGAGCTCACCCGAGGACTTCACCGAGGCCGACATCAGCCACAGCAGGGGGAACCCGAGGAACAGAATGTACAGCGCCAGGGCCACGTACTGGGCCGGACGAACGAGCAAGCGCATGGCTCAGCGCCCCTTTTCCGCGCGGTCTTCGGTGCGGAACTGCGACCGCAGGTACACGGCGAGGATCAGTACCACCACGATCACGACGACGAGTCCCATCGCCGCGGCGTAGCCGATCTCGCGGTTCTTGAAGGCTTCCAGGTAGATGAACAGCACCGGGACCATCGTCTTGCCGCCCGGCCCACCGGCGGTGAGCACGTAGACCAGCGAGAACGAGTTGAAGTTCCAGATGAAGTTGAGGGAGGTGATCGACGTGACGATCGGGCGCATCGCCGGCCACGTCACGGCCGTGAACTTCCGCCACGCGCTCGCGCCGTCGACCGCCGCGGCTTCCAGCAGCTCGCCGGGGATCTGCTGCAGCCCGGCCAGGAGCGTCACCGTGGTCTGCGGCATCCCGACCCACACGCCGACGACGATCACCGCCGGCAGCGCCGTGGAGAAGTCGCCGAGCCAGTTGATGTCGCTCGGCAGACCGACCGCGCCGAGGAACGCGTTGAGCGGCCCGCCGTTGGCGGAGTAGATCATCTGCCACATGATCGCCACGACCACGGGCGGCATCGCCCAGGGCACGAGCGCGAGCACCCGTGTGAGCCCCTGCAGCTTCAGGCCGGAGTTGAGCAGCAGCGCCAGGCCCATCGCCGCCGCGAGCTGCAGCAACGTCACGCCGACGGTCCAGATCATGCCGATCCGCAGCGAGTCCCAGAACAACGCGTTGCCGCCGAGGCGCGCGAAGTTGTCGAGGCCTGCGAAGCTGTAGTCGGGGTGGCGCACGAGCCGGGCGTTGGTGAACGCGAGGAACACGCCGACCACGAGCGGGGCCACGCTCAGCACCAGGATCGGGATCAACGACGGCAGCACCAGCGCGATCGCCTCACGCCGGCGCGTGCGCGCCATCGGCTTCACGCGCTTCTTGGACCGCGGGGCCGGGGGCTGCGCGGTGCCGCGCTTCGGCTCGGTCAGCGACGGGGTCGTCATCGGTCACCTCGCTCGGTCCCGGTCGTCCCGGTGGTCACAGTCGGGTCGGTCGTCCCGGGCGCCGGCCGTTCGCCTGCGGAGGACCGGGCCGCAACCGGGCCTTTTTTCATGGGCACAAGCCGCATGTGTACAAGCCGCACTGTCATCGCTCACCCCGTTCGGTGGCCGTTGTGGTGGATTCGCGCACCACGAGCTCCGCGCCGACCGACACCTGCTGGGCCGGCTGGTCGGGGTCGTCGGCGAGCTGCAGCATCAGACGGGCCGCGGCGCGCCCGCGTTCGCTCGCGCCGAGGGACACGCTGGTGAGGCTGGGCTGGAAGACGCGGCCGATCTCGGTGTCGTCCATGCCGGTCACGGCGACGTCCTCGGGCACGGACAGGCCCAGCTCCCGCACGGCGCGGATGGCGCCGATGGCGAGCAGGTCGTTGGCCGCGACGAGCGCGTCGAGCTGTGGTGCGCCCTCGGGCACGCGCGCCAGGATCCGGCGGGCGGCCTCGAGGCCGGCGCCGACGGTGAAGTCCTCGGCGGTCTCGCGCTCGATGCGCTCGGCCACGAGGTCACCGGCGTTGACCGCGGCGTCGAAACCGCGCTGGCGCGAGGCACCCGGCGTGGTGTCGGCCGGACCGTTGAGGAAGCCGATGCGGCGGCGCCCGATGGCGCGCAGGTGGCGCACCGCTTCGCCGATCCCGCCCGCGGAGTCGGTGGACACGGAGCTGATGCCGCGGTCGTCCATCGCGCGCCCGATCACCACGACCGGCACGGGAGCCTGCTGGATTTCGGTGATCAGGCCGTCGTCGGTGCGCAGCGGGCTCACGATCATGCCGTCCACGAAGCCGCTGCCCAGGCTGCGCACCAGCTCGATCGTCGAGTCGGAGGTGTCCCCTGTCGACATGACGACCACTCGGTAGCCGTGGGGCGCGAGCACCTCGTGGATCGCCCGCATCATCTCGACGTAGACCGGGTTGCCGATGTCCGCCACCGCGAACGCGACCTGGAACGTCTTCTTCATCCGCAGCGATCGGCCGATCGCGTCGGCGCTGTACCCGAGCTCCTCGGCGGCGGCCCGGACGCGCTCGACCATCGCCCTGCTCGCGCCCACCCCGTGCAGCGCACGGGAGGTCGAGGCCAGGGACACCCCGGCGCGCTCGGCCACCTGGATCAGCGTGGCCCGTGTTGACGTCATCGTCGCTCAAACCTCGGTAGTGGTCTGTGTCGGCTCACGATTTGGAAACGTTTCCAAGTTCGCGATCCGAGAGTTGGAAACGTTTCCAACGGGATTAATCACGATAATGCACCCCACAGAGCCGCCGTGTCAACCAGCGGTACACCACACCGTGACCCGCGAGTCCACACGACAGCCGCGACCTGCGGTTCGGCGGTTTTCCGGGCACGAGAAAGGGGGCGGAGACCGCAGTCCCCGCCCCCTTCTCCGACGTCACCGGGAGCCCGAGGGCCCCCACGTCACGCTCAGACCAGGTCGTACCGGTCCAGCATCATGACCTTGTCCCACGCGGCCACGAAGTCCTTCACGAACTTCGCCTTGGCGTCGTCCGCGGCGTAGACCTCGGCGACGGCCCGCAGCTCCGAGTTCGACCCGAAGAGCAGGTCGACGCGGCTGCCGGTCCACTTGACCTCGCCGGTGGCGCGGTCGCGGCCCTCGAAGGCCTCGCCGTCCTCCGACACCGTCTTCCACTCCACGCCCATGTCGAGCAGGTTGGCGAAGAAGTCGTTGGTCAGCGCACCCGGCGTCGAGGTGAGCACGCCCTGCTTCGACGCCTGGTAGTTGGCGTCGAGCACGCGCAGGCCACCCACGAGCACGGTCATCTCGGGCGCGCTCAGGTCGAGCAGGTTCGCGCGGTCGAGGAGCAGGTACTCGCTCGGCAGGCGGTTGCCCTTGCCGCGGTAGTTGCGGAAGCCGTCGGCCTTCGGCTCGAGCGGCACGAACGACTCGACGTCGGTCTGCTCCGCCGTCGCGTCCGTGCGGCCCGGGGTGAACGGCACGGTGATCTCGACGCCCGCGTCCTTCGCGGCCTTCTCGACACCCGCGGCGCCGCCCAGCACGATCAGGTCGGCCAGGGAGATCTTCTTGCCACCCGACTGGGCGCCGTTGAAGGCCTCCTGGACACCCTCGAGCGTGGTCAGCACCTGCGCGAGCTCGTCCGGGTTGTTGACCTCCCAGCCGCGCTGCGGCTCGAGGCGCAGGCGGGCACCGTTCGCGCCGCCGCGCTTGTCACCGATGCGGAACGTCGAGGCCGACGCCCACGCGGTGGAGACAAGCTGCGCGACGGTGAGGCCCGAGTCGAGCAGCTTGGCCTTGAGGTCCGCGACGTCGGCGGCGCTGACCAGCTCGTGGTCCACGGCCGGCACGCGGTCCTGCCAGATGAGGGCCTCGTCCGGGACCAGCGCGCCGAGGTAGCGCTGGACCGGACCCATGTCGCGGTGGGTCAGCTTGTACCAGGCGCGGGCGAAGGTGTCCGCGAACTCCTGCGGGTTCTCGTAGAAGCGGCGCGAGATCGGCTCGTAGATCGGGTCGAAGCGCAGCGCGAGGTCCGCGGTCAGCATGCCGGGCGCGCGGTTGAGCTCACCGGTCTCGGGGTCCGGCACGGTGTTCGCGGCCGCGTTGTTCGCCGGCTTCCACTGGTTCGCGCCACCGGGGCCGGTTTCGAGCTCCCATTCGTAGGTGAACAGGTTGTGGAAGAACCAGTTGCTCCACTTGGTCGGCGTCGGGGTCCAAGTGATCTCGATGCCGCTGGTGATCGCGTCGCGGCCCTTGCCCGAGCCGAAGCTGTTCTTCCAGCCCAGGCCCTGCTCCTCGAGCGGCGCGCCCTCGGGCTCGGCGCTGACGAATTCGTCGGCGTCGGAGGCACCGTGGGTCTTGCCGAAGGTGTGACCACCGGCGATCAGGGCGACGGTCTCTTCGTCGTTCATCGCCATGCGGCGGAAGGTCTCGCGGATGTCGCGGCCCGAGGCCACCGGGTCCGGGTTCCCGTTCGGGCCTTCGGGGTTGACGTAGATCAGGCCCATCTGCACGGCGGCCAGCGGCGCCTCGAGCTCGCGGTCACCGGTGTAGCGCTCGTCGCCCAGCCAGGTGCGCTCCGGGCCCCAGTACACGTCCTGGTCGGGCTCGTACACGTCGGCGCGGCCACCGGCGAAGCCGAAGGTCTTGAAGCCCATGGTCTCCAGGGCGCGGTTGCCCGTGAAGATCATGAGGTCGGCCCACGAGATCTTCTTGCCGTACTTCTTCTTCACCGGCCACAGCAGACGGCGGGCCTTGTCCAGGTTGCCGTTGTCCGGCCAGCTGTTCAGCGGCGCGAAGCGCTGCATGCCGGCGCCCGCGCCGCCGCGGCCGTCCTCGATGCGGTAGGTGCCGGCACTGTGCCACGCCATGCGGATCATGAAGCCGCCGTAGTGGCCGAAGTCCGCGGGCCACCAGTCCTGCGAGGTGGTCAGGACCGCGTCGACGTCGCGCGCCAGCTCGTCGAGGTCGACGGTCTGGAACTCCTTGCCGTAGTCGAAGTCCTCGTCCATGGGGTTCGCCACGGCCGAGTGCTTCCGGAGGATCGAGAGGTTCAGCTGGTTCGGCCACCAGTCACGGTTGCTGCCGCCCTCGGTGGGGTGCGCGAAGCGCCCCGTGTGGACGGGGCACCCGCCCGCGCTCTCCACGTTCATCTCGCCGACTTCGGCGTTGGGGGTGTCAGACACGGGAATCCTTCCGGGAATCAGTGTGGGTAACGGTGTTGCAGTCGGGGCACAGGCCCCAGTAGACGACCTCGGCCTCGTCGATGACGAAACCGTGGTCGTCGGACGCGGTCAGGCAGGGCGCGGCGCCGACCGCGCAGTCGACATCGGCGATCGCACCGCACGACCGGCACACGACGTGGTGGTGGTTGTCCCCCACCCGTGCCTCGTACCGCGCGACCGAGCCCTCGGGCTCGATCCGCCGCACGAGACCCGCGGAGGTCAGGGCGCCCAGGACGTCGTAGACGGCCTGGTGGGACACCTCGCCGAGATCCGCGCGCACGGCACCGATGAGCGACGCGGTGTCGGCGTGGGGATGATCGTGCACCGCGGACAACACCGCCATCCGAGGACGCGTCACCCGCAGAGCCGCTCCGCGAAGCATGCGCTCGAAGTCCGAAGTCGTTGGCACGCCTGGCAGTGTGCCGCAGCTTCTGGAATCAATCAAGAATGACTCGCCGTCGTGAACCTACCGGATGACCCGCTCTCACCGTCACACGCTGCGGGGTCGCCGTAAATTTACAGTCACAGAAACTTCACGCGAACCCCGGGTGAGCGTGGGGGTTTCCGCCGTTGGCGCCCACTCTGGACGTTCAGGTGCCGCACTCGCACGGCGCGAGGTCTGTGCCAGTTTCGTACTCGCCGGGCGGTTCAGACGTCCTTCGAGGTGTCCTTCACCGCCGGACGCCGCGGGCGCGCGAAGCTGCCGAGGCCCGACTCCAGCAGCCGGGCGGCGCGGAGCACGTCGGTGGTCACGGCGCCGCGGATCCGTGCCGGCGTGCGACTCGCGTCGACGTGCTTGGCGAGGCTGCCGAACTGCACGCGCCACAGCCCGACGAGCGCCGTCGCGGCGAGCTGCGGCTCCGGGTCGGCTGTGGCCAGGCCCGCGCGCACGGCCAGCAGCTGCGCGGCGCCGTCGGCGAGCTCGTCGAGCAGGTCACGCTGGTAGGCGGCCAGCGCCGGCGTGGAGCGGACCAGCTCGCCGTAGCGGCGGAACCCCGCTCTCGCGGCGCGGCGGTCGTGCTGGTCGGCGAGCCAGCCGGTGACCGCGGCCAGCTCGCCGGCGAGGATGCGCAGCACGGCCTCGACGGGCGTGCGGGCCGGGTCGCCGAGCTCGGCGCGCAGTGCGGCGAGGGTCGCGTCGGGCCGGTCGAGGATGAGGGATTCCTTGGCCGGGAAGTAGTTGAAGACGGTCTTCTCCGACACGCCACAGGCCTGCGCGACGTCGGCGACGCGCACGGTGTCGAAGCCGCGCGCCAGGAAGAGTTCCGTGGCGGTGTTGACGAGCAGGCGGCGCGTCTCGCGCTTCTTGCGCTCGCGCAGGCCCTCCGCGGGAGCCTCGTCCCGCGGGGTCCGCAACGCCGCCCAGTCGACTCGCCGTCCGCCCACGAAACCGAGAATAGCTTGAGAAAACGGGATTTCCCGCGAGTCAGCGGTGCGGCACGCTGCCCCGCACGGCCCACGCCCGCGCGGTGAGGGTGATCGTGCCGTCGGCGGCGATCGGCAGCCGGGCGCGCAGCAGGTCGCGCAAGGCCCGGCGGTGGTGTTCGGGCAGCCGCACGGCGTAGGCGGGCGCCGGGCCCTGCCCGCCGAGGAACGGCAGCCAGTAGTCGTCGAAGCCGGCGAACGCGGTGCGCACACCGACCGCGCGCACCACCACGCCGCCCAGGCCCGCGTCCGTCCACAGTCGACTCAGCGGATCCGGTCGGCACAACGGAAAGCGGCGACCTTCGTCGAGGTCCGCAACCACCGGGTCGAGCTCGGCCGCGGCGTCCCAGAACCAGCGCATCAGCTCCATGCCCTCGGCGTAGTCCCACACGTACGCGGCCACCACTCCCCCGGGCTTCACGGCCCGGACCCACTCGGCGACCGCCCGGTGCGGGTCGGGCACGAAGTTGAGCGCCAGCCCGCTCACGGCGGCGTCGAACGCGTCGCCGGCCACGGGCAGCGCCTGCGCGTCGCCGACCACGAAGCTCGCCCGCCGGTCGGCGGCCAGGCGGCGGGCGTGGGCCACGAACGGAGCGGCCTGGTCGACGCCGAGGACGCCGGCGGGATCGGCCGTGGCCAGCACCGCCGATGTCAGCGCGCCGGTGCCGCAGCCGACGTCGAGCCAGCGCGCCCCGGGCGGCACGACCGTGCCGTCGAGGAAGGCCGCGGCGACGCGGCGGCTCCACCGGCCGACGTACCGCTCGTAGGCCTCTCCCGACGACCAGTCGCTCATCGTCCGAACCTACGCCGCCGGGCGGGCACCCGCGCCCGGGCGAACCGCGTGGCACGGCCCGCCCGGGTCGGCGGGCTCAGGTGAGGTTCACGCACGCCCGGCCGAGCAGCACGTCGACCAGCGTGTGGGGGCCGCACGCGAGCTGGAGGTGGAAGTCGGGAACGGTGGGGTTGACGGGGTTGTAGATGGCGGGCGCCGGAGTGATCGAGCCGCAGTAGCCGCCACCCGCGAGGTCGGCGCTGCGTCCGTCGGCGCCGAGTGTGGCGCCGCCCTGCGGGACGAACCCGCCGACGACCCACGTGGCGGCCAGCACGAAGGCTGTGCCGCCGAGGTCGACCCGGCCGACACCACTGGCCGCGTGGTCACACGACCCGGCCACCGCGTAAGGCATGGACTCGATGACGAAGGGCCCCGGCTGCACGGCAGATCCGGTGCTGGTGGCGAACGTGACGTCGTTGATGTCGACCAGCAGGGTCGCCGGGTCGATCCGCACCCGGGTGAACGTGGTGCGGACATTCGTGCCCAGTGTCACGCCACCGACTGTGTATTGCGAGAAGTTGGGGGCGGTGAGCGTGATGTATTCCCGCGGCGTGCCGGCCATGTCGTGACAATAGACGGGAACGAGGTGGGATCCGGTGTTCAGCACATAGTTCCCGTCGCCCGCGATCGGCAGCAGGGCACGGATCGCGGCACAACTGCTCGTGCCGGCAGCCGCCGGCGGTTGAGCCGCCGGCCGCGCCGACGCAGGCGTCACGGCAAACCCGGTGAGAACCAGAACTGCAACCGCGACAACAATTCTTCGGAACATGAAACCTCATTCCCTCGAGGAGGTGGCTGAATGATTAGACGGCGAGAAATCGAATCGGGCGATAGACCATGCGGGTCACTCGCGAAGAGGCCGAGCCACCACCGAAGCCGAATTACGACATTCGAGAACCGGACTGACGCGTTCGGAGGCAATTCACCGGAACCACGCGGCGAAATACTCGCGAATGAGCACTCAGCCCAGGTGCACCGGAACGGGCCGCGAAGAATTTCACTTCGAACGGATGACGGGTCGCAGTGAACGCGGTACACCCGAGGCGGACAGGGCGGTCACAACCCGGCAGCAGGCCGCGCTCGCGGCTTTACATTTCGATTCAACTTGTCAAGCTAGGTGTACATCACCTACCGTCTTGTCCACCACGTCGGACAGCGTCGTTGACGGAGGAGGACGAGATGAGCGAAGTCGCGGGGACGGTGCCCGCCGGTTCGACCGAGTCGTGGACGGACCGCAAGCGGTACCTGTGGCTGATCGGGCTCGTGGTGCCCTCACTCGCGTTCGTGGCGATCGGGCTGCACGCGGCCACCGGCTGGGGCGTGTGGTTCTGGATCGGGCCGATCGTGATCCTCGTGATCGTGCCCGTGATCGACCTCGTCGCGGGGCTCGACCGCAGCAACCCGCCCGACGACGTGCTCGAACGGCTGGAAAACGACCGCTACTACCGCTGGATCACCTACCTCTTCCTGCCGATCCAGTACGTCGGGTTCGTGGCGGCGTTCTGGCTGATCGGGCGCGGCGACCTCAGCGTGGTGGACAAGATCGGGCTGGCCGCGTCCATCGGGTGCATCGGCGGGATCGGCATCAACACCGCCCACGAGCTGGGGCACAAGAAGGAGAGCCACGAGCGCTGGCTGTCGAAGATCGCGCTGGCGCAGAGCTTCTACGGCCACTTCTACATCGAGCACAACCGCGGCCACCACGTCCGCGTGGCCACGCCCGAGGACCCCGCTTCGAGCCGCGTCGGCGAGAGCTTCTACCGCTTCTGGCCGCGTACGGTCGGCGGCTCGCTGAAGTCGGCGTGGCGGCTGGAGCGCAAGCGCTACGCCCGGCGTGCGAAGCACCCGTTCCGGATCGGCAACGACGTGCTCAACGCGTGGCTGATGTCGGCCGTGCTGTGGGCGGCGATGCTGGTGTGGCTCGGGGTCGGGATCCTGCCGTACCTGGCGATCCAGGCCGTGGTGGGCTTCTCGCTGCTGGAAGTCGTGAACTACATGGAGCACTACGGGATGCTGCGCCGGCGCGTGGGCCCGCCGGATCGCCGCCGCCACGAGCGCGTGGACCCGAGCCACAGCTGGAACTCCAACAACATCGCGACCAACGTGCTGCTCTACCACCTGCAGCGCCACAGCGACCACCACGCCAACCCCACGCGCCGCTACCAAACGCTGCGGGACTTCGCCGAATCGCCGGTACTGCCCACCGGGTACGCCGGGATGATCGTGCTGGCGCTGGTGCCGCCGCTGTGGCGGCGGGTGATGGACCCGCGCGTGCTGGCCCACTTCGACGGCGACATCTCCCGCGCCAACATCCGGCCGCGCAAACGCGGCAAGGTCCTGGCCCGGTACGGCACCCGCGTGACGGCCGAGCAGCCGATCACCGTCGACACCCGCGGCGACGCGGCCGAGGGCGGGATGTGCCCCGGGTGCGGCTACGTCTACGACGAACAGCGCGGCGATCCGCGCGAGGGTTTTCCGGCCGGCACGCCGTGGTCGGCGATCCCGGACTCGTGGTGCTGCCCCGACTGCGGCGTGCGCGAGAAGGTCGATTTCGTGGCTCCAGGAAGGGTGGGTGCGTGATGCGGATCGAGGCGAACCGCGAGCTGTGCGCGGGGTTCGGCATGTGCGAGGCGATGGCGCCGGACTTCTTCGAGGTCGGTGACGACGGCACGGTCGTGCTTCTGGAGGAGAGCCCTGCCGAGCAGCACCGCCTGGACGTGACGGCCGCGGCCGACGCGTGCCCGGTGCTCGCGCTGAAGGTGCGGGACTGAGGATGCGTTCTCCAGCTCGCCGGGACCACACGGGAGGCGGCCTAGGATGACGATCATGAGCGGGGCACTCCGGGCCGCACCGCCCGAGGGCGGCCAGCACCGGCAGCCGATCGTCACCGCGGCCATCGAGCTGACCGCGAGCGAGGGCTGGTCGGCGGTCACCATGGCGCGGCTGGCCGAGGCCGCGGGCGTGAGCCGCCAGACCGTGTACAACGAGATCGGCTCCAAGGCCGCGCTGGCCGAGGTGATGATCTCCCACGAGCTGGCCCGCTTCCTCGCCGTGGTGCGCACCGCGTTCGACCGGCACCCCGACGACCTGGTCGAGGCGATCTACGAGGCCATCCGCGCCGTGCTCGACCTCGCCGACGACAACACGCTGCTGCGCGCCATCGCGTCGGCGACCCACGGCACGGACACGGAACTGCTGCCCCTGCTCACCACGCGTGCGAGCTCGCTGCTCACCGAGGCGAAGACGATGCTGGTCGAGCGCGTGCGCACGTACGGGCCGCCGCTGGACGACGAGCAGATCACCGTGGTGATCGACCTCGTGGTGCGCACCGTGCTCAGCCACGTGATGCAGCCGTCCGACACGCCCGCCCGCACGGCCGACGCGCTGGCCTGGGTGGTCGGGCGCGTGCTGGGCACGTCGGCGGCGCGGCCTATGCGCCGCGGCTGACCCGCGACTGGGGCATGATGGACCCGTGGAGTCGACCAGGGTGGACCGCTGGCTGTGGGCCGTACGGCTGGCGAAAACGCGCTCGGACGCGGCCGCCGCGTGCCGGGGCGGGCACGTGCGCGTGAACGACCGCCCGGCCAAACCCGCCACCACCGTGGTCCCCGGCGACGAGGTCCGCGCCCGCATCGGCCAGACCACCCGCGTCGTCGAGGTCGTCCAGGTCATCCAGAAACGCGTCGGCGCGCCCGAAGCCGCGAAGTGCATCATCGACCGCACACCGAAGCCGCCCCCGGAGGCCGCGATCCCGGTGGCGCACCGCGAGCGCGGCGCGGGCCGTCCGACGAAACGGGAACGCCGGGTGCTCGACGACTTCCGCTCGCGCTGGAGCTGAGTCAGCGCAGCGTAGAGGCGACGTACTTCGCGGCTTCGGCGATCAGGGCGTACCGGGGTTCGTCGTCGTAGGCCGTGCGGTCCGACATGATCGCGAAGACCAGTGGGGCTGCGCCCGGTGGCCTGAGGACGGCGACGTCGTTGACCCGGCCGTAGTCGCCGTGACCGGTTTTGCCGATCACGCGCCATTCGGCGGGCACGCCCGCGCGGATGGCCTGCGCGCCCGTGGTGCTGCGGATCAGCCAGTCCTCGACGAGCGCGCGCTTGGTGGCGGGGAGCGCGTTGCCGAGCACGATCGTTCGATGGTCGGCGGCCAGCGCCCGCGGGGTGGTGGTGTCACGCGGGTCGTCGAGGGGATCGCGGTTGAGGTCGGGCTCGTACTGGTCCATGCGGCTGGTGGCGTCACCCAGGCCACGCAGGTACGCGGTGAGCCCGGCCGGCCCGCCGGCGTCGCGCATGAGCAGGTTGCCGGCCGTCCCGTCGCTGTACCGGATCGCGGCGTCGCACAGCTGCCGCACGCTCATCCCGGTGCCGGCGTGCTCCTGGGTGATCGGAGAGACGGAGTTGACGTCGGCTTGGGTGTAGTGGATTTGTGTGTCCAGGTAGGACAGTGGGTGATTTTGCAGCACGGCGGCGACCGCGAAGGTCTTGAAGGTGGAGCAGAAGGCGAATCTCTCGTCTGCCCGGTAGTCCAAGGTGGCTCCACTGCCGGTGGCGAGTGCGTGGATACCCAGGCGGGCGCTGTACTTGCGTTCGAGCGCTTCGAGCGGCGCGGTTGATGGTGGGGTTGTTGTCGTTTTCGGTGGTGGTGCGGGGCTCGGTGGTGGGACCGGGTTCACGCACCCGGCGATCGGTGCCGCGAGCACTCCGGCGAGAAGGGTCCGCCTGGTCATGCGACGTCGGTCCGCCACGGGAGTTCCTCTCATGTTTCCGCTTCCGCCAAGGAAAACCCTGGGTGCGGGACTCGGCGTGGGCGGCCTTCGGGGTGGTATTCGAAGTGCCACCATTCGTTGTCGTAGACGCGGTACAAGTGGTGGGCCGCGCCGTGGAGTTCGAGCCAGTGGGCGCCGTCGCGGGGGCGGATGTCGAGGGCGGTGCCGGTGACGTGGCGGGAGTTCGCCGGGGGCAGGGCGCGCCTGCGGGCCCGGGCCACCGAGCCGGTGCGGCGGACCTCCGCGGTGAAGAGGCGGTCCTGGGTACCGGCGTCGCGGTGGCCGGAGGTGAGGCCGAGGAGGGTGCCGTGGCGCCAGAGGGCCTTGGTGCGGGCCGCGACGAAAGCCGCGTGGGTGCCGGTCGACAGGCCGGTGAGGTCCTCGGACGGGAAGCGGACCCTGAGCGCCCAGGAGCAGGCGACGGATCGCCCGAGGCCCGGAGCCACCAGGGAGGCCAGTGGCCACAACACGAAGGCGAGCAGACGGGTGATCACGCGGTAGCCGACGTCGCGCCGCCGGCCCGCGTGGTCCGAAGTGGACAGGCAAAGCCGCATGACTCCCCCAGGAGAACGTCTCATCCCAGCGCCTTCACCGCGGCCGCCGCGGCGCGGGCGACGAGGGCGTCGTCCGTGGGGGCGTCGGCGGCGGGGCGGTCGGAGAACACCACGAACACGATCGGCGCGCGGCCCGGAGGCCAGGCGATCGCGATGTCGTTGCGGGTGCCGTGGTCGGCGGTGCCGGATTTGTCGGCGACCTGCCAGCCGGCGGGGACGCCCGCACGGACGAGGTGGGTGCCGGTGGTGCTGGCGCGCATGGTGTTCGTCAGAACGGTGCGCAGGGGCGCGGACAGGGTGTCGCCGAGGACCACCGTGCGCAGCGACCGGGCCCAGGCGCGCGGGGTGGTCGTGTCGCGCAGGTCGCCGGGGGCGGTTTCGTTGAGCGTGGGTTCGATGCGGTCGACGTGGGTGGTGGTGTCGCCGATCGAGCGCAGCCACGTGCTCAGCGCGGCCGGCCCGCCGAGCTCGCGGAAGAGCATGTTGCCGCCGGTGTTGTCGCTGTAGCGCAGGGCGGCGTCCATGATCGCGCTCAGCGTCATGCCGGCGCCCGCGTGTTTCTGGGTGATCGGCGAGTCCGCGACGACGTCTGCCGGGCCGTACTTGATCACGCGGTCGAGCCCCGCCATCCCCACCTTCTGCAGCACGGCCGCGGCACTGAACACCTTGTGCGTCGACGCGTAGGCGAAGCGCTCGTCGGCGCGGTAGGCGACTTCGTGGCCCGAGCCGGTATCCACGACGTACACGCCGAGCCGGGCGCCGAAAGACCGCTCGAGGTCTTCGAAGTCGTGGTTCGAGACCGTCGGCGAAGCGGAGGTGGCGGGCGGTGCGGCGGGCGGCAGAGCCTGCGAGGCCGGCGGCGCGCCACATCCCGCCAACGCCACCACAGCCACTGCCGCCACCGCCACCGCAGACTTGCTGAACACCGGATTCCCCCTTTGGAAGTGATCGACATCCGCAGTCTCACCAAGGCCGCTCATGCTGTCCAAGACAGAAGTGGCCACTTCCATGCGCGATGGGCATACAGTGTGGTCGTGGACCTGATCGGAAGCTGCCGCGCGTTCGTCGGTGTGAGCGAAACCGGGAGCTTCACGGCCGGGGCGGCGGTGGCCGGCATCCCCCAGCCCGTGGCGAGCCGCCGGATCGCCGCGCTCGAACGCCACCTCGGCGAGCGCCTCTTCGACCGCGCGACGCGGCGGGCCCAGCTAACGCCCTTCGGCCGCGACATGCTGCCGTCCGCGCGGCGCCTCGTCCACCTGGCCGACGCCATGGAGCACGACGCCAAGCGCGCCAAACTGCGTCCCCTGCGTCTCGCCGTGCCCGGCACCTGCCCGACCCGCGACCTCGCCGAGCTCGACGCCGAGGCCCGCGCGCTCGGCATCTTCCTCGAGTTCCGCCCGGCGCCGCCCGGCGAGCGCGCCGAGCTCGTGCGCACGCAGGAGGTGCGCGCCGCCCTCGTCGCCGTGCCCGAGACCGAATCCGTGTGGACGGTGCCGCTCGGCGTCGCCGCCACGGACCGTCAGAAGCTGCCACCCGTGGTCCACCTCGAGACGCTGCGCGCCGGGCGCGCCACGAATGCCGAGCGCCGCCGCGTGTGGATCCAGCCCGAGGACGACGTGCCCCACATCCGCGACCGCGTGTTCCGCGTCCGCGACGCCGTGGGACTGCGACCCGCACAGGTCTCGGTCGCCGATTCCCTGACGGCCGCCGCGGCCGCCGTCTACGGTTCCGCCGACCTGCTCCTGTGCTCCCCCACGCAGGCCACCGAGCTCGGCCTGGGCTGGCGCCCCCTGGGCGACGGCCCCCTCGCCCGCGGCTTCGACGTCGCCGCCGCCCTCGGCGAAGACGCCCACCACCTGCGCACCCGCCTGCGCCCCGGCATCGCCCGCTGCCTCGGCGCCCCCGACCAGGAGAACGTGTGAACACCGAATCCCTGCTCCGTGACCTCCGCGAGGACCTCGACGACGGCGGCCTGCGCGGTTCGTTCCTCGTCCGCGACCTCAACACCGGCCAGGAGCTCGGCCTCGACGCGGACCTGGAGTTCCCCAGCGCCTCGCTGGTCAAGGTGCCGCTCGCCGCGGCGACGTTGGAGCGCATCCGGCGAGGTGAGCTCGACGGCGCGACACAGCTGGAGGTCGAGCCCGGGCGGGTCACCACGGCCGGGCCGGCCGGGCTGGCGCGCTTCCGCCACCCGGCGCACGTGGCGATCGACGATCTGCTCTACCTCAGCGTGGCGGTCAGCGACGGCACCGCGGCCGACGCGTTGTTCGAGCTCACGCCGCCGGCCGAGGTCACGCGGATGCTGCGCGAGTGGGGCATCGACGGCGTCTCCGTGCGGCACCCGACGGCGGAGCTGGCCGACACCCCCGCGGAACGGTTCGAGCCGGGCGAGGTGCACCTCGCGCACGCGCTGGCCATTCGCGCGGGCACGGCCGGGCGGGGCCACCCGGTGTCGCAGCTGGACGTCAGCCGGGCCAGTGCCGGTTCGGCGCGGGCATACGTCGCGCTGCTGGAGGCGTTGTGGCGGCCGTCCAAAGTAGACACCGAGGTGGCGGCGCGCACGCGGGACCTCATGGCCCACAACCTGCTGCGCCAGCGGCTCACGCCGGATTTCGCGTCCGACTCGACGAAGTGGTCGGCCAAGACCGGCACGCTGCTGAACCTGCGGCACGAGGTCGGCGTGGCCGAGCACGCCGACGGGCAGGTGTTCGCGGTCGCCGCGCTCACCGAGTCGCGGGTGCCGGCGGCGATCCAGCCCGAGGCGGAGATCCTGATGGCCCGGGTCGCCCGCACGATGCGGGACCACCTGCGGTCACGCTGAAACTCAGCCCAGGCGGTCGAACCACCGGTCCACGACGGCGTCGGCGACCGTGGTGTCGTCGCGAAGGATGCTGGTGAGCGCGAGGCCCCGCAACACCATCAGCAGCGATTCGTAGCCGACCCGATCGTCTCCTGTGGACTCGAACGCCTTGCGCAGCTCCCGCCCCAGCTCGCGTTCCGCGGGCAGCAACGCCGCCCGCAACGCCGGGTCGGTCCGCGCGCCGAGCCAGAGTTCCAGCCCCGCCAGGAACAACGGCCCCGACATCGCCTCCCGCAACGCCGTCACCAGCTGCCGCCGCGAATCCGCGCCCGCGAGGCGCACCTGCGCCAGCTGCTGCTCGGCGATGTAGTGGATCGCCGCGACGAACAGGTCCGCCTTCGACCCGAAGTGGTGCAGCAGCGCACCCCGCGACACCCCCGCCCGCTCCTGCACGCGCTGCGTCGTCGTGCCGGCGTAACCGAACTCCACCAGGCATCCGACGGTGGCGTCCAGCAGGGTCTGGTGGGTGCGCGCTCGTTGTTCGCTGCGGGTCACCCGGGCAGCCTACCGTTCTCGTTGACAGTCCAGACGGACTGTGAAAACCTCCGGACATGCTCGCTGTGGAGTTGGTGCGCCGGGGTGCCCGGCGCTTCGCGGATCGCACGGCCGTGGTCGTCGGCGACCGGGAGTTCTCCTTCGCCGAAGTCGACGAGCGCGCCAGCCGCCTCGCCAACGCCCTGCTCGCCGCGGGCGCCGGCCGCGGCACGAGAGTGGGGCTGCTGGTCGACAACGGCGAGTGGTCCATCCCGCTCGACTTCGCGTGTCTCAAGGCCGGCGTGACCAGGGTGCCGCTCAACGCCCGCCTCGCCGTGGCCGAGCAGACCCGGATGCTCGCCGAATCCGGCGTGGCCCTGCTCGTGTACAGCAAGCCTCTGGCCGAACGGGCCGCGACACTCGCCGAAGCCCTCGGCGGCCTGAGACTGGCGGGACTCGGTGACCGGCAACGCGCCCAGGACCTCGACCTCGTCGCCGAACTGGACCGCGTTCCGGCGGCCGACCCGCGCGTCCCCCTCGCTCCGGACGACGTCATGCTCGCCCTCTACACGTCCGGCACCACCGGCACGCTCAAGGCCGCGCAGCACACCCAGGTCGGCTACGCCGCGATCACCGCCAACATCCTCTCCCCCGGCCGCGACTCGGCGATGCTGCACGCCGCGTCGCTCATCCACGCCAGCGGGACTTTCGTGCTGCCGTACTGGATCCGCGGCGGCCGCGCGGTCGTGCTGCCGGGCTTCGACCCCGAGTCCTATCCGGACTCGATCACCCGGCACCGCGTCACCGACATCAACCTCGTGCCGACGATGCTCGGCCTGCTGCTCGCCGGGTCCACTATGGACTCGGCGGCCACACTCGACACCATCGTCTACGGCGCCAGCCCCATGCCGAAGCCGCTGATCCAGGAAGCGCTGGACCGCTTCGGGCCGAAGTTCGTACAGTACTACGGCCAAACCGAGGCTCCGTTGTGCCAGACGGCGCTCGACAAGGCCGACCACCTGCGCAGCGACCTGCTCGGCTCGTGCGGTCACCCGGCCGTCGACGCGGAGCTCCTGCTGACCGATCCCCACGGGAATCCCGTGCCACGCGGGGAGATCGGCGAGATCCGCGTGCGCGCGCCGTTCACGATGAGCGGGTACCTCGACGCGCCCGAGCTCACCGCGGAGACGCTCGTGGACGGCTGGATCCGCACTCGCGACCTCGCCCGTGCCGACGAGCGCGGCTACCTCTACCTGGTCGACCGCGCGAGCGACATGATCGTGACCGGCGGCTACAACGTCTACCCCCGTGAGGTCGAGGACGCGCTGGCCGCGCACCCGGCCGTGGCCGAGTCCGCCGTGGTCGGTGCGCCCGATCCGACGTGGGTCGAGGCCGTGACGGCATTCGTCTCTCTGCGCCCCGGAGCCACAGTGTCCGAGGAGGACTTGCGCAAGCACGTGCGCGGCCGGCTCGCCGGGTACAAGGTGCCCAAGAGCGTGCACGTGGTCGATGTGATCCCGAAGTCGGCGGTGGGCAAGATCCTGCGCCGCGCCCTGCGTGATCCCCTGTGGGAGGACCGATGAACGTCCTGGTCGAGAAGCGCGGCCCCGTCACGATCGTGACGATCGACCGGCCCGAACGGCGCAACGCCGTCGACCGCGCCACGGCCGAAGCGCTCGCCGACGCTTTCCGCGCGTTCGACGCCGACGAGGACGCCTCCGTCGCCGTGTTGCAGGGCGCCGGCGGCACTTTCTGCGCGGGCGCCGACCTCAAAGCCGTCAGCGAGGGCCGGGGCAACCGCACCGAACCCTCGGGAGACGGGCCGATGGGACCGACGCGGCTGCGCCTGACCAAACCGGTCATCGCCGCGGTCAGCGGCCACGCGGTGGCGGGCGGGCTGGAGCTGGCGATCTGGTGCGACCTGCGCGTGGCCGACGAAACCGCTGTGTTCGGCGTGTTCTGCCGGCGCTGGGGCGTGCCGCTCATCGACGGCGGCACCGTGCGCCTGCCACGCCTGATCGGCCAGAGCCACGCGCTGGACCTCATCCTCACCGGGCGCCCGGTCGAGGCCGACGAAGCGTTGCGGATCGGCCTGGCCAACCGCGTCGTCCCCGCCGGGCAGGCACTCGACGCGGCGGTCGAGCTCGCGAACAGCCTCGCCGCGTTCCCGCAGACCTGCCTGCGCGAAGACCGCGCATCGGTGCTCGAACAACACGGCGCCACCGAAGGATCCGCCATGGCCAACGAGTTCAGCCACGGTCTGGTCTCCCTGTCGAGCGACACCGTCGCCGGCGCCACCCGCTTCGCCCGCGGCGCGGGCCGCCACGGTTCGTTCGACGGCTGAATCCGGGGCGGGGCACTGCGCGCAGGCCCCGCCCCGGATTCGTCACGCCGCGACGTAACCGGCGTCGAGCTCCCGATGGAGTGTCACGCGGTCGATCGCCTTCTCCCACTTGCCCACGACGAGTGTGGCCACACAGTTGCCCGCGATGTTGGTGAACACGAACGCGGCCGACAGGACACTGTGGACACCCAGCACCAGCGCGATGCTGCTGACCGGGATCGTGTGCGTGGCCGCCAACGTCAGCGCCAGCACCGCGATGGCCGAACCCGACACGCCCGCGCCGCCCTTGGACGTCAGCAGCAGCACGAACAGCAGGCCCAGCTGCGCCTGCCAGCTCAGGTCCGTGCCGGTGGCCTGCGCCAGGAACACGCTCACCGCGGCGAAGTACAGGCACGTGCCGTCGTGGTTGAAGCTGTAGGCGGTGGGCAGCACGAGCCCCACCACCGGCTCGTCCACGCCCAGCTTTTCGAGCTTCGCCGTGAGCTGTGGAAAAACGCTTTCCGACGAGCTCGTGCCGAGCACCAGCACCAGCTCCGCGCGGAAGTACCGCAGCACCTTCCACAGGCTGACCCCGGCGTAGTGTGACACCGGCCAGAGCACGAGCACGAAGAACAGCACCACGATCAGGTAGAACACCCCGACCAGCTTGCCCAACGGCAACAGCGTGCTCAGCCCGTACTTGGAAACCGTGAACGCGATGGCCCCGAACGCGGCGAACGGCGCGAGCCGCATGACCTTCTTGATGATCCAGAACAGCGACTGCTGCACGGTGCCGACGATGTTCAGCACCGGCTGTGCCTTCTCGCCCAGCGCGGCGAGACCGCAGGCGAACAGGACCGAGAACACCAGGACCTGCAGGATCTCACCCTTGGCGAACGCGTCGACGGCCGACGTGGGCACGAGGCTCACGAGGAAGTCGTCGAAGCCCTCCGACTTGGCCGGCGCCGCCGAAGCCGGCGCGTGCAGCGACGACGGGTCGATGTTCATGCCGACGCCGGGCTTCAGCACGTTGACCACCACGAGGCCGATCACCAGTGCGATCGTGGTGATCACCTCGAAGTACACAATGGACTTCACCGCGATGCGGCCGACCTTGCCGAGGTCGCGCACGCTGGCGATGCCGTGCGTGACCGTGCAGAAGATGATCAGGCCGACGACCATCTGGATGAGGTGGATGAAGATGTCGCCGAGGAAGTCGACGTGGTGGCCGACCGCGGGCGCGAGCGCGCCCACGAGCACGCCGGCGACGACGCCGGCGAGGACCTGGAAGGTCAGGTCCTGGTAGAACGGCTTGCGCTTGCGGGTCTGCCCGGGGGCGCCCGTGGACGTGGTTTCGCTCATCGTCTTCCGGTTTCTCCGTTGAATCTCCGGTGGGGAAAGCTGGCGGCTAGCCGAGGATCCGGCGCGCCGGCGCGAACACCTCGTCGGCGTCGAGGCGGCGTGGGAGCAGGCCTTGTTCAAGACACGCGTCGACGATCAGCTCGATCGGCCCGCTCAGCCGCTCGAAGCCGAACACCGTGGGGACCGGCGCGCCGTCGGGCCGCTCGACGGTCGCGTCGGCGCGGCGCAGCAGCTCGTACGCCTCGCGGACCGCACCGGGGTCGCGGCGGCTCACGGACTCCCCCGCGACGACCATGTGGTTGATCGGCATGAAGCCGTGCTCGCGCCACCACTGCTCGTCGCGCGCGGCGGCGTCGGGGATCACCCGCACGAACTCGTCGCCCTCGGGCAGGTCGTTGCCGAGGATGGTGGCGTCGATGCGGCCTTCACGCAGGAGGTCGGGCAGGCTCGCTTCGCCGACGCCGTGCTCGACGAAGTCCGGGTCTTCGTACTCCGCGACGTGGGCGCCGTCGCGGGTGAGCCAGTGGATGTCGCGCGAGGCGAGGCCGAAGTCCTCGGTGAGGTGCGCGCGGACCCACATGCCCGTGGTCTGGGTGAAGGCGCGCACGCCGATGCGCTTGCCCTTGAGCTCGGCCGGGTCCACCGGGCGCGACGCGTGGGCGATGAGGCAGCCGCGCTGGAACCGCGACGCGACCACGGCCGGCAGCAGCACCACGGGGCGGCCGTACGCGATCGCCTGCAGCGCCGTGACGATGGCCAGCTCGCTCAGGTCGTAGGCCTCGTCGCGCACCATCGGGGCGAACGCCTTGTGCACCGGCGACACCGCGGTGAAGTCGAGCTCGACCGACGGGCTGGTGACCTCGCCGTTCTTGAGCGGCTTGGTGTGCGGGTAGTCCGCGAGGACGGTCCGCAGGATCGTGGGTTCAGGCACGGCTCGCACCCTTCAGCGACGGGTAGAAGGCGGCGGCGGTCCCGCCGAAGATCTGGTCGAGGTCGGCTTCGGGCAGCACGGAGACCGTCTCGCGGGCCTCGGCCAGCAGGTCGGGCAGCACGCCGTCGGCCGCGGGGAAGTTGGAGCCCCACGCGATGCGGGCGGCGCCGTAGGCCGCGACCAGGTCGGTGAGGAAGCCCTCGGTCGTGGACGCGCCCTTCGCCGACGCGGCCAGCGCGCGGTGGGTGAGCTTGAGGTGCACACCGGGGTAGGCGGCCAGGTCGAACAGGTCCTTGGCCAGGCGGTACGGGCGCCCGTCGGACAGGTCGGGGCGCGCGCAGTGGTCGAGCAGCACGCGCACGCGCGGGAAACGGTCGAGGATCTCGCGCAGCTTCGGCAGACCCTGGATCGTCATCTGCAGGCACACCGGGATGTCGTGCTTCTCGGCGTGGGCCCAGGCGGGGAACGAGTCCTCGTGGCCGAGCCAGTCGGCCTGGCCGGGCATGGTCGTGCCGGTGGTGAACAGGCGGAAGCCCGAGAGGCCGAGGCCCTGCCAGTGGTCGATCTTCTCGACGGCGTCGGGAGCCATCGCGTCGATCGAGTAGACGCCCGCGAAGCGGTCGGGGTGGCGGCGCAGCGCTTCGGCGACGTAGCGGTTGTCGTGGCCGTACACCGTGGACGCCTGCACGACCACTGCCTGCGCGATGCCCGCCGCGTCGAGGGCCCGCACGAGGCCGTCGATGTCCACCGGGTGCGCCTTCGACCACTCGCTCTGCTTCCCGCCGATGGGGTCGACCGGGTACTGACCCGCGTCCGGGGAGATGACGTGCGTGTGCGAGTCGATGATGTCCATGTGACCTCCTGTGAACCGGGGGTTCGGCGCAGCACCGGATCCTCGGCGACCCGGCTCGGAGCCCGCGCGCTCCGGCAGACCGGGACCATACACGATTGTTAACAATCTCGTAGAAGATTGTGGGGACGATTTCGTTGGGGATCACGGTGCGCGGCGCCTGGTGAGCGCAGCGCGAGCCGTTTCCCGTGGAATCCGTGCAGGTGGGAGGGTGCGGGACGGGCGGCCGCCCTGACAAGTGAGGGTGGCAGGAGACTCAGTGGCCCGGATGGTGGACGGCGACAGGGCGGGAGGGTTCGCCTGAACCGAACATGGGGGCAACCGCGAGAGATCCGGCCCCGGACAGCACAACGCCCCAGGCTCCGGAGGTCCGGTGCCTGGGGCGTCGTAGCGGTGGGAGCGGTGGCGACCCGGGGTCAGCCGAACATGCCCACCTCGTAGTGGCCCGCCGGCTGCTGGGTGATGACGTTCATGCGGTTGTAGGTGTTGATGAGCGCGATGAGCATGGTGAGGCCGGTGAGCTGGTCCTCGTCGTAGTGCTTCGCGGCCTGCTGCCAGACCTCGTCGCTGACACCGCCCGCGGCGTCCGCGATGCGGGTGCCCTCTTCGGCGAGCTCGAGGGCCGCGCGCTCGGCGTCGGTGAAGACCGTGGCTTCGCGCCAGGCCGCGACGAGGTTGAGGCGCGTGGGCTCTTCGCCCGCGGCCACGGCTTCCTTGTAGTGCATGTCGGTGCAGAAGCCGCAGCCGTTGATCTGGCTGGCGCGCAGCTTCACGAGCTCCTGCGTCGCGGCGGGAAGGCCCGAGTCCGAGATCGGCTTGTTCGCCGCGTTGAGGTACTTCATGAACTTGCCGGCGACCGCGTTCTCGAAGAGGTTGAGTCGTGCTTCCACTGGTCTGCTCCTTCGCCCTTCTCCACTGGTTACGCACTCTTGACGGGTGGGCGCGCGAAGTTGTGACACCGGCAAATGTGACCTGCGTCTCACCCCAGATCGGCCTCCGCGCGGATCTCGAGCGTCTCCCCCGGCTGGTGCAGCTCCAGCACGACGAGCTCGTTGCGCCCGCTGCGCCACAGCGGCGCCGGGGCGTAGAGAGTCCGTTGTGGACCGCGGCTCCAGTAGCGGCCCAGGTTGAAGCCGTTGAGCCAGACGATGCCCTTTTCCCAGCCCGGTAGCGCGACGAACCCGTCGGCGGGCGCCCCGATCCTCACCGCGGCCCGGTGAAAGGCTGGGCCCACGCCCGGAGCACCCGGCGTGAAGTGCACTGTGGACAGATCGTCGAGCGGCAACGGCCGGATCTCCCAGCCGAAGAGCTTCTGCTGGGTGTTCATGGCGACCCACCCGTCGATGCCCTTGCGGTCGGCGAGGTAGGGGCCGTAGTTGATCCGGCCCATCGTGTCCACGAGGATGTCGAGCTGGTTCTCCGCCTCCTCGAACACGAGGTCCACCGTGGCGTCGGGGGTGTTGCGGTCGAGGACGCCGACCTGCTTGCCCCCGGCGAAGACCAGCGCGCGGTCGGCGAGGCCGTGGATGCTCAGGGTGCCGTTGTGCGGGCCCTGCACCTTCGTCCGGTAGTGGATGAGCCCGGTGGCCTGGCCGAGCTTCTCCATCGGCAACGGCTGCGGCGAGCGAACCACCTTCGACAACGCGGGCAGCGACGCCAGCAGCGACGCCGTCGCGTCCGGCTTCACCGTCTGCGGCGCCAGCCGCGGTGAACGGCCGGGGATCGGCCCGTCGGGCAGCTTCGTGTACTTGCCGATCACGGCCCGCAGCGCGGTGAACTTCGCGCCGAGGTCGCCCGCCTCTCCCACCGGCGAGTCGTAGTCGTAGCTCGTGACGGTGGGCTGGTAGGTCGTGCCGGAGGTGTTGGCCCCGCTCGTGAAGCCGAAGTTCGTGCCGCCGCATGCCATGTACAGGTTCACCGACGCGCCGGAGGCGAGCACCGTGTCGATGTAGCCCGCCATCTGCTGGGGGTCGCGCGTGTTGTGCTGCTCGCCCCAGTGGTCGAACCAGCCGTCCCAGAACTCCGCCATCATCACCGGCTTGCCGGGCTGGAACTTCTTCAGCGCATCGAGACTCGGCACCGGATTGCCGTCGCCCGTGCCGACTTCGAGCGTGCCCGGCAGCGAGCCGAAGCGCATGAAGAAGTCGGACGCGCCGTCGGCCGCGAACAGCAGGCTCGTGCACCCCCGCGAACGCAGGCTGTCGCGCAGGTGCGCCAGGTACGAGGTGTCGTTGCCGTAACTGCCGTATTCGTTCTCGATCTGCACTGCGATCACCGGCCCGCCGCGGTGCGCCTCCAGCACGGCCAGGCGCGGCACGAGATGGTCGTACCAGGCGTCCACGGCCTTGAGGTACTTCGGATCGGCGCACCGCAGTTCGAGGTCACGGTCGGCGAGCAGCCACGCGGGCAGGCCGCCGAACTCCCATTCCGCGCAGATGTACGGGCTCGGCCGCACGATCACCCGCAGCCCCACCTCGCCGGCGGTGCGGATGAACTTCGGCAGGTCACGCCGGCCGCTGAAGTCCGGTGGGCCCGGCTTCGGCTGGTGGAAGTTCCACGCCACGTACGTCTCGACCGTGTTCAGGCCGAGCGCCCGCAGCCGCTCCAGCCGGTCGCGCCACTGGTCGGGGTGGATGCGGAAATAGTGCACGGCACCCGAGATGATCTGGAACGGCTTGCCGTCCAACAGGAACTGCTCGCCGGACACGGTCAGTCCCCCACGGCCCGCCGCGTCGGCGGGCCCGGCGAACACCGTGCTCGCCGCGGCCAGCCCGGCGACCCCGCCGAGGAAACTCCTCCTGCTCACTGCATTCACGAAGCTCTCCGTCCTTCGGGGTCAGCCGAGCGTCGCGGCCCGGGCCTGGGTGATGAACGCGTCGAGGACACCGTCGCCGACGAGTGCCTGCCGCACCCCCCACCGGTTGGTGTCGCCCGTCTTCACGGCCTGGGCCCGGGTGACGAGATCGTCGGCGGACGCGGTGAGCCGCTGCGCCGCCTTGGTGTCACCACGCCCGGCCGCAGCGAGGGCGTCGAGCTGGTCGACCATCGCGCCACCCCACAGAGCCGTCGCATCGAGCCACGGTGAAGCCTCGTCGACGAACGCGCTCTCCACCCGGCCGCCGCGGATGACCTTCGCGGCATCGCGGATCTGCACCGCGTACGCCCGCAGGTCGGTCACCCGGTGGTCACCCGCGTTCCACCGCTGCCAGAACGCCTTCGTCTTCGCCGCCAGCACCGGGGCCTGCGGCTGCCACGGCGTCGGGCCGAACGTCGGGGCCAGGTGCTCGAGATCGGCGAACACCTGCAACGCGGCCGTGGCCCGGGCGTCGCCGCCCGCGAGCCGCGCAAGCGCTTGCGGCCACGAGCGCTCCGGCGAGTACCCCGCGTCGTTCCACGCGAAGTCCGTGGCACCGAACTCGGCGACCTCGCTGGCCGCCTCCTGGTTCATCGGGTTGGCGACGATCCCGTTGAGGTACTGCGAAAGCCCGGCCTCACGCTGGGCGTAGGGCGCGAGCAGCAGCCGGCCGGCGGACTGCTCGTAGTCGTTCACGGGGTAGTTGTCCCAGAGGAACACCTTACGGCCGTACACAGTGGACACCTGCCGCGCTTCGTCGGTGGTCACGCTCGGCGGCACCACGTCCGTGCCGGTCCACTGCACGACCACCGACGGGTCGAGGTTCTCGCGCAGCTCGGTCTTGTACGGCGAGTCCTTGAGGTCGCTGTACTCGGTGGGCACCGTCTGCAGTGGACGGGCACCGTCGTGGGTCTCGACGAAGCCACTCGTGATCGCGTTGAGCAGCGACACCTGGGCCTTGCCCGCCGCGGCCTGGCCTGGCGTGCCGAACGCCGTCTGGTCGGCCGCGCAGTTCCACTTGGTGTAGGAGATGTCGTCGAACGGGATCGAGAACGACCGCACGCCGAGGTCGTACACCGACTGCAGCTTCGCCTTCACCGCGGCGAGATCGTCGGGCGAGGAGAAGCAGATCGACACGCCGGGCGAGAGCGCGTAGGTGAAGTCGACATGGTGCGCGGTCGCCGACTTCACCAGCTGCCCGAGCGTGGCCAGCTCGTCGGCGGGGTACGGATCGCGCCACTGCGCGCGCAGGTAGGCGTCGTCCTTGGCACTGTAGACGTAGGTGTTGGCCTTGACCTCGCCGAGGAACGCGATCTGCCGCAGCCGGTCGGCGGTGCTCCACGGCGGGCCGTAGAAGCCCTCGATCGACCCGCGCAACGCCATGTTCGGCCAGTCGCGCACGGCCACGCCGCTGACGGCCCAGCCGTGACCGGACCGGACGAACAGCTGCCGCAACGTCTGCGCGCCGTAGTACTGGCCCGAGCCGTCGCGCCCGGCGATCACGATCTCGCCGCGCGTGGTGGTGAGCGAGTAACCCTCGGCCTGGGCCGGTGCGGTGGCGCCGGCGCCGAGGCGGACGACCAGCGCGTGGCCCTGACGGGGTTCCCGGGTGACCGCGGTGACCTTGCGCGCGCCGTGCTGCCGGAACAGCGAGGTGACGAGGTCTTTCGCGGCGGCGTCGGTGGTGCCGTCGGTGACGAGCACGACCTCGTCGGGCACGGCGAGGTCGGCCGAGTCGCGGGCGAACGACTGCGGCGTGGGCGTGACGACAGGCAGTGGCTGGTGGTGGCCGGGCGCGGCCGTGGCCGGCTGCGTGACGAGTGCGGCGAGCGAAACCCCGGCCGCGAGCACGGCGGCCAGGTGGCGCTTTCGTGAAGTCATGAAGGGATCCCTCGGGTCAGGCGGCCGGCGCCACGGTGCGGTACAGGGCGAAGGTCGAGAGGTACGGAGTGGCCCGCGCCTGGGTGATCACCACGCGCAGGTGGCTGGTCGTCACGGGTGCGGAGAGCGTGACCAGGCGGGTGTAGCCGATGGTGGTGACGGTGCCGAGCGTCTGCCACGCGCCGTTGACCTCGGCCTGCACGGTCGCGCCCTCCACGTGCTGGCCGCGGCTGATGTCCTCGCCCAGGCTGATCTGGTCGAACGTCGCGGGCCGGGCGAGCGGCACGTCGAGTGTGCCCGCGAGCGCACCGTGCGGTGGGGTCCACGACGTGGTCAGCGAACCGTCGGTGACCGCGGCGACGGCCTTGTCGCCGGGCCGCGCGTGGGCCTGGTTCACCTGCGTAGCGGCGACGGATCGGCCGAAGGCGGCCAAAGCCGCGACGTCCGCGGGGGCGAACTCGCCGTCCGGGCCGGGTGGCACGTTCAGCAGCAGCGAGGAGTTGCGCCCGACCGTGCGCCGGTAGATGTCGACGAGTTGCGCGGCGGTTTTCGGCTGCTCGCCCGCGTGGAAGAACCAGCCGGGGCGGATCGAGACGTCGGATTCAGCCGGCGCCCACTGCAGGAAGCGCACGGACGGGTCGGCCAGCACCTGGCGCGAGCCGAGGTCGGTGGCCGTCGCGCCGCCGAGGAACAGCTCCTCGTTGTGCGCGGTGTTCGGGTCGCCGGTCGTCGGCAGCGGGCTCCACTCCGTGGTCCGCGCCTGGCCGGCCTCGTTGCCGACCCAGCGCACGCCGGCCGGACCGGCGAACGTGACGGTGTTCGGCGAGAGCGCGTGGATCATCGAGAACCAGGTCGTGAAGTCGTAGTTCTCGCTGACGCCGCGGTCGCGCCACGGGTTGGCGCCGTCGAGCCACAGCTCGTCGATCGGGCCGTACTGGGTGAACAGTTCGTAGAGCTGGTTGAGGTAGTAGGTGTTGTAGTCGTCCTCGTTCACGCTGAAGCGCGGCAGCTTCCCGGCGGCCAGCGCGGCGGCTCGGTCGTCGTGCGCCACCAGCGTGGGGATGGTCCGTTCGGTCACGGCGCTGCCGGTGCCGTAGCGGCCCTGGCCCTGCGGGGCGCTCGCGCGGTCGTCGTAGGTGGCCTGTTCCTCGATGGACAGCGACTGACCGGCGGCGACCTTCGCCTCGATCCGCTTGACCTCGTCGGCGAAGAAGGTCGCGGGCAGCTCGGCGCCGTCGGCGGGCGAGAGGTAGACGCCGACCTTGAGGCCGGCCTTGCGCGCGGAATCCACGTAGTCACGCAGGATGTCGCCGCGCGGGTTGGTGCAGCCCGCGTCGCGCGCCTGCCAGAAGGCGGACGGGTCCTGCGAGCGCGTGGCCTGCGCGGTTTGGCGGGCGGCGTCGGCCTTCGGGTCGGTGCAGCCCGCGCCGAGCCACCACGGGCTGGCGACGACGGAGTGGTCGGTGTAGCGGGTCGGGTAGAGCACGAAACCGTCGTGGTGCTTGGCGGTGAGCATCACCTGCGTGACGCCGGCGGCCTTGAGCGAGCGCATCCACTGGTCGGTGTCCACGGCCGGTGGCGCGAACGTCGACTCCTTCTCGGCGCCCGAACCCCATTCGCGGTCGGTGAAGGTGTTCATGCCGAAGTGCGTGAACGCGGTGACGGGCCGCTGCTGCCAGGCGAGCTGGCCGGGCCGTGGCACGACGGCGGCGGCCTTGGCGAGAACGCGGTCCATGCCGTCGCACGGCTGGACGGTCATGATCGCCGCGGTCTTGATCGGTCCGGTGCAGCCGCGGTCCGGCGGTGCGGCGGCACCGGGCGTGGCCGTGGATCCGGCCACGGCGAGGGAAAACAGTGCGGCCAGAACTGCGTTCCGGCGCGTCGAGATCGGCACGTGCTCCTCCTGACGGGTCCGCGCGGCCGCGTGCCCCGGTGGCGGCCGGCGACGAGCTGGTGGATCGCCCAGCACACTAGGTGCGTGATCCATCGGATGTCTAGACCTACTCGGGGGAGGTGCACAGGGCTGTCCGTTCCCTGTCTTCCCGGCAAATCTGTGTTCGTGCCTGGTTGACGCCGTTCACTCGGGGTTGAGTTTCCCGCAGAAGAAAGGTCAGTCGTCCGATGGGTCATGGCCGATGCTGTCGTCGAGCCAGGACCTGATCGCGGCGCTAGGATCCGCGAAGTGCTGACGGTGCTCGGGTGGCTCACGCTCGTGGTGTGGCTGGGACTCGCCTTCGGCCACGGCTGGTTCTGGCGAACGGACCAGCGGTTGCCGCCGTCGGCGCGGCCGGTCGAGTGGCCGTCGGTTGCGGTCGTGGTGCCCGCGCGTGACGAGGCGGCCGTGCTCCCGACGACGTTGCCCGCCCTGCTCGCGCAACGGTATCCGGGCAGGGCACGCGTGATCCTCGTCGACGACGACAGCGGCGACGGCACCGGCGACCTCGCCCGGCGGCTCGGGGGCGCGCCGGACGCGCTGCCGCTGACCGTGGTGACGCCGGATCCGTTGCCGGCGGGCTGGACGGGCAAGCTGTGGGCGGCCGCGCGTGGCGTCGCCGAGGCGGGCACGGCGGAGTTCGTGCTGCTGACCGACGCGGACATCGAGCACGGCCCGGGTTCGCTCGAAACCCTCGTGGCGGCGTGCGGTGAGCGTGACCTCGTGTCGCAGATGGCCGTGCTGCGGACCGAAACGCCGTGGGAACGGCTGATCGTGCCGGCGTTCGTGTACTTCTTCGCGATGCTCTACCCGTTCCGGCGCGTGAACAACCCGCGCTCGCGGGTGGCCGCGGCCGCCGGCGGCTGCGTGCTTGTCCGCCGCGGCGCCCTCGAACGCGCCGGTGGTCTCGCGGCCGTCCGCGGCGCCGTGATCGACGACGTCGCCCTGGCCCGCGCGGTGTCCGCGGCGGGTGGGCGGACGTGGCTGGGGTTCGCGACGAACGTCCGCAGTGTCCGGCCGTACCCGCGGCTTTCCGATCTGTGGCAGATGGTGGCGCGCACGGCGTACACGCAGTTGCGGCACTCACCGCTCGTGCTGGCGGGCACCGTGGTCGGCCTGGCTCTGGTGTTCCTCGCTCCCCCCGTACTGACGTTCACCGGCCCGTCGTGGCCGGCGCTGGCGGCGTGGGTGCTGATGGCGGCGACGTTCGTGCCCATCGCGCGCTACTACCGGCAGTGGCCGGTGCTCGGCGCGCTGCTGCCGGTGACGGCGTTGCTGTACACGGTGATGACGCTCGACTCGGCGCGCCGGCACTTCGCCGGCCGTGGTGCCGGCTGGAAGGGGCGGAACTACTTGTCCACTTAGGACCCTTCGCGGTTCAGCGACCGGCCCAGGGTCCAGATCGACGCGCCGAGCAGAACCACGTCCTTGAGCAGGAACTGGCCGACCGGCGACAGCGCGGGGAAGCCGCCCGCGGCCGCGTCGTCGACACCGGGGGTGGTGAGGAAAAAGCTGAGCGTGGTCAGGAAGATCAGGATCCCGAGCACACTGCCCACAACGGACACCCGGGGCGCCCACGGGCCGGCGGCGATGAGAACGGCCGCGGCGAACTCGACCGCGCCGAGGACGATCGCGAGGGCTTGCGGGTCCAGAACGTGGTTCGTCCAGCTCAGGAACGGACTGTGCGAGACGTACTGCTGGATGCGCGTGGCTTCCGACGCCGTCAGCTTGAGCACCGCGATCCACGCGACGACCAGCACGAGCCCGTAGCGCACGACGAGCCCGCCCACGGCCTCGATGCGTCGTCCCAGTGTGACCCGAGAAACCACGGGCTCCCCTTTCGTCGCGATCGAATGTCCGGCCGAACGGTAACCAAGATCAGCTCGGAGGCCGAGGTGGCGGAGCCTTACGAATCGCTGACGGGCTCATGACCGTCCACATCGGACCAGTTGACAGTATCCGGCCCCGCGAGTCATTATGAACATCTGTTCATGAACGTGTGTTCACTACGCTCGAGGAGGAGCTCATGACCGGGATCGTCAACACGGCGCAGGCTGAGGCGTGGAACGGCTACGAGGGTGGGCACTGGGCGGAGCACGCCGATCGCTACGACGCGGTGAACAGCGGGTTCAACCCGTTTCTGCTGGCCGCGGTCGGTCCGGGCGACGACGTGGTCGACCTCGGGTGCGGCACAGGGCAGCTGACGCGGCTCGCGGCGGCGCGGTCCGGGTCCGGCCGGGTGCTGGGCGTCGACCTGTCCGGGCCGATGCTGGCGACGGCGCGGGCCCGGAGTGCGGCGAACGTGGTGTTCGAGCAGGGTGACGTGCAGGTTCATCCGTTCGCCGAGAGATCGTTCGACGTCGCGTTGAGCCGGTTCGGGGTGATGTTCTACGCGGATCCGGTGGCGGCGTTCACCGGGGTGCGCCATGCGCTTCGGCCGGGCGGGCGGCTCGCGTTCGTGTGCCTGACCGAGCTGGCAGGAACCGACCTCGGGACCGTGTTCGGCGCACTGGCGCCACTGCCTTCGGGCAGCGGGCCGACGTCGCTCGCCGATCCCGCGCACACGCGCTCGATACTGGCGGAGGCGGGGTTCCGCGACATCACGTGCACGCGAGTCGAGGCCGATCAGGTCTGGGGCCGCGACGTGGCCGACGCGGCGGAGTTCATCGCCGGTTGGGGCCCGGTCCGGCACCACGCGCGGGGCGCCGAATCTGCCCTCGTGGAGGCCTTGCGCCCGTTCGCCGAACCCGGCGCCGTGCGGCTGCGGGGCGCGGCGTGGCTCGTCACCGCCGGCCGGTGAATACGATGGCGGCGATGTCACCGAGAACAGCAGCCGCCCTGCGCGACGGGGACCGCAGCCTGCGCGAGCACCTCATCGCGACGGCCGGCGCGCTCATGGCCGAGGAAGGCGCGGCGAATCTGACGGTCCGCGCGATCGCCCGCCGAGCCGGCGTCGCGGACGGCGTGTTGTACAACCACTTCGCCGACAAGGAAGAACTCCTGGCGCACGCGCTGCGCGCCCACGTCCGCGACGCCGAACGCGAGCTGGGCGACCTGCCGACTCCCGGAGAAGGCGCGGTCGAGGCCAATCTGCGCGCACACCTCGCCTACGGGCTCGCCCTGCACCGCGCCATCCTGCCCACGTTCGCCGGCCTGCTCGCCCACCAGGCGGTGCTCACGCGCTTCGCGTCCCTCACTCCCACGGGCACCGAATGGCGCGACCGCCTCCTGACCTACCTCCACGCGGAACGCGACCTGGGCCGGCTCTCCCCCGCCGCCCACCTCGACGCCGCCGCGGCCCTGCTCGTCGGCGCGTGTCACGAGACGGTGTTCTCCGCCCTGGTCCCCAGCGCGGGCCCGACCCCGGCACCGTCGGTCGACGACGTGGTGGCGACGGTGCTCGAGGGCATCGGCGCCTGAGGATCACCGGCCGACTTGTCGCGGCCCGCCGCCGCCTCGGCAGCGCCTCCGGACGTCGAGGCCCGAGCCAAGCGCATTCCCGCGCGCCGGCAGCCGCTCGCGGCACTGCGTCGCCCATCCAGGCAGGCTCGCCGTGGCGGTCCAGCGGAAACCGCCGGCAAGTCAGTTCCCGCGACGCGCGCTATCCCGCCGCGGCGACCACGAAACTGGCCAGCTGAGCCAATCGGGAACGTTGCACCTCGGTAAGTCCTGCGGTCAACGCCACCAGCCGGCGCCCCACCTCCGCCTCACCCTCGCGCGCCAGGGCGTGCCCCTCGGGAGTGAGCGACACGAGCACACCGCGGCCGTCGTGCGGGGCCGGGGTGCGCTGGACCAGACCGCGGCGTTCGGCGCGGGTGACGAGGCCCGTGGTGCTCGACTTGTCGAGCTCGAGGTGCCGCGCGAGCTCCTGCATGCCCGGCGTGCGGTCGCGCAGGATGCCGAGCAGGCGCAGCTGCGCGAGCGACAGGCCGTGCTCGGCGGCGACGTGGGCGAGCTCGCCCTGGACCAGGAAGGACAGCTGCGCCAGGCCGTCGACGATGCCCAGGTCCGGTGGTTGCTCCATGGGCTACAGCGTACTTGACGTAGTACGTGGCACAAACTAATTTGGTTTGTGTCACGTACTAAACCGAAGGAGAACCGCCGTGTACGCAGCTGTCGTGCGGTCGTTCGAACGGCCGCCCCACTACGAAGAGTTCGAGACTCCCGAAGCCGACGGCGGGCACCTGCTCGCGGAGGTGCTCGCGGCCGGCCTGCACCCGCGCGTGCGGTCCGGCGCAGGCGGCACGCACTACACCAGTGACGGGCGCCTGCCGATGGTCCCGGGTGTCGACGGGGTCGGCCGGC
The DNA here is from genome assembly GCF_040607795.1 of Amycolatopsis sp. NPDC005232. Lineage (NCBI taxonomy): Bacteria > Bacillati > Actinomycetota > Actinomycetes > Pseudonocardiales > Pseudonocardiaceae > Amycolatopsis > Amycolatopsis sp. NPDC005232. The sequence goes on from NZ_JBEXHL010000015.1 coordinate 187,478, forward strand.
TACCCGACGGGCGGCGCGTGTACTTCGTCGCCGGCGACGACGTGCCCGGGACGATGGCCGAGCGCGCGGTGGTCGATCCGCGGCGCGCGGTGGAGCTGCCCGCCGGAGCCGACGCGGTGGTGGTCGCGGCCGCGATGAACCCGGCGATGTCGTCGTGGGTGGCGTTGCGGCGGCGGGTCGAGTTCGAGCCGGGGCAGAGCGTGCTGGTACTCGGCGCGACGGGCAACGCCGGGCGGCTGGCGGTGGAGGTCGCGCGGCACCTCGGGGCCGGCGAGGTCATCGCGGTCGGGCGGGATCCACGGCGGCTGGAGCTGCTCACCGCGCTCGGTGCGACCTATGTCGTTGCGACAGCAGACGCGGACAAGCTCGCCGCGGACGTCGAGGTCGTGCTCGACTACACCTGGGGCGCCCCGGCCGAGCTGGCGATGCGGGCGCTCGTCACCCACCGCGCCGAGCGCAGCAAACCACTGGCCTGGGTGCAGATCGGCTCCCCCGCCGGCGCCGACGTCACGCTGCCCTCGGCCCTGCTGCGCGCGGCGAACCTGCGGATCATGGGCAGCGGTCAGGGTTCGCTGACCACCGCCGGCATCGTCGCCGAACTGCCGTCGCTGCTCGACGAGCTCGCCGCCGGCACCTTCACCACCGCCGCGAAAGCCGTCCCGCTCGCCGACGTCGAGAGCACCTGGACGGCACCGTCCGACCCCGGCGAGCGGATCGTCTTCACACCCTGAGCCCTCGGCGCAGGCCAGTGCACCGACCCTTTCCGAGCTCGGTCTCCATCGCGTCCGAAGTGGACAGCCACCAGGGGTCGCGCGTCTCCCGGATGCCTTCCTCGGGCCGGCCCCAGTGCCCGCCCGGTGCCGGCGAGCGGGGCTCCGGCGGGTCATCCGCGGCAGGTGACGCGTCACTTTGACTGACCAGCATCAACCCCAAGATCGTGGGCCAAACGTGGGACGGATGACCGACCATCCGAGGAGTCCCCTTGCACGGCCCGAAGCTACTAACCACTCCCAAACGATGGGCGTCATCCGCAAGTCCCTCATGATCGGCACCGCCGGGCTGGTCCGCGGTTCCTCGAAGAAGCAGCGCGTGGGAAAGGTGCAGCTGAAGGAACTGCGGGAACAAACGCGGTTCGCGCAAGCACAGGCCGAGGCTGCCCGCATCGAAACCTCCGGCCACCCGAAGGGGTCCGTCGGCGATCTGCTGTGGGAGCGGAAGCGGAAAGCCGCAGGGAGTGCCCCAGGCGCCCGCGGTGGGCGCGGTGGGCGCGGTGGGCGCGGTGGGCGCCTCCCCCGCCAGGCTGGTACCCGTCGCCGCAACGGGCCGCGCAGATGCAGTGGTGGGACGGCGCGCAGTGGACGTCGTCGTTCGCGCCCCAGCAGTAGCGGACCGGACACCGGCCGAGCCCTTGGTCACCCTCGCGGCGGCTGGGGCTTTCTGCTGTCTACGGTGGCTGCATGGCTGACCACCTGATCGTCACGACCACCACGCCGGACCGCGAGTCCGCGGACCGGATCGCCTCGTCAGCGGTGGCGCGGCGGCTCGCCGCCACGTCGCAGGTACGCGGCCCCGTCGCGTCGTACTTCTGGCACCTCGGGGAGGCCGGCCAGGGCGAGGAATGGGTCGTTACGTTCAAGACGACCGGCGCGCGCTACGACGAGCTGGAGGCGCACATCTGCGCCGAGCACCCGTGGGACAAGCCCGAGGTGACCGGGATCGTGCTGGCGCGCGGCTCGGCGGACTACCTGCGGTGGATGGAGACGGCGACCGCGCCTGAGAGCTGAGTCACGCGCGGATCTCGTCGAGCACCTGGGCGACCTCGGAAACGTCACGGTGCCGGTCGAGCTTGCGCGCGACGGCGGCGATCCGAGCACCCGGGCGGGTCGAGGCGACGCCGACGGCGAGCTCGTGGGCGCGGCGTAGTGTCGCGGCGGAGTGCTCGACTTCGTGCGCCTGCAGGTACGAGGTCGCCAGCCATGTGAGGTAGAGGGCCTTGTCGCGGGCGCACGTGTCGTCGAAGTCGCCGAGCACGCGTTCCAGCACGGGGACCGCGCGCAGCGGGCGGCGTAGCTCGGTCCAGCAGCGGCCGGCCATGATGTCGACCTCGGCACCGTCGACCCAGAACACCCAGTCGGGCTCCGGCCTGTCGTCGGAGCGGTGCAAGGCGTCGCGAGCCATGGCGAGCGCCGTGTCGGCCTGCCGCGCGTCCCCGGCGACCGCATGCGCCCACGCCTTGCGCGAGAGCAGCAGCGCCGACACCTTCGGCGTGGCGGCCTCGCGTGCGACCTCGTACGAGGCGTCCGCGTCCGCGGTGCCGTCCTTCGCCGTCGTCGTCTGCTGGTAGGCCGCGTAGGCGAGTGCATTGCCGGCGAGGGCCCGGGCGCCGGCCTGCTCGGCAACGCGACGGCTGTCATCGTAGAAGCGGCTGGCCTGCCGGTGATCGCCGTGGTCGAACGCGGCCCAGCCGGCTTGCTGCAACTGCTCGGCGAGCAGCACGTGGAGCTCGCGCCCGATATCGCCGGTGTAGCTGCCGCGGTTGAGCAGGTCCTGCGTCGTGGTGACCTCGGCGGCGTAGACGGGCGCGGTGTCGCCCCCGCCGAGCACGTCGTCCAGGCGGCGCAGCCGGGCGGTGCGGCGTCGCAGGCGGTCGATGTCGGCCTGCCCGATCCGCAGGTCTGTCGGCGGCTGCGCGAGGCTGAGCGGCAACGCGAGGGACGCCATGGCCCCGATGAACTCTCGCCTGTGCACCGCGCCTTCGTCTCCCTTCGCTCGCCGCCGCGCCGTGCGTGAGGTCACCACGGCATCCCGGAGCAGCCGGCCGTCAACGTCGAAGCTGTCCGCGAAGTGCTGCTGCCAGAACGGCGTCAGCAAGCGCCTTTCCGCCTCCCAGCGCGAGACCTCGTTCCGGGTGACCGGCCGGCCGGACAGCGTCGACAGCGTGTCTGCCTGCTCTGCCTGCGACCGTCCCGACTGAGCACGGAGGTGACGGAGCAGCTCGCCGATCGTGTCGGGCTCCATGTCTACCCCCTGTGCTCCACCTGGCGTAGTGGCCACGGCACGTGGCCCTCTCTTCTGGCCACCCCCAGCGAATGGCCACCTCGGCGGCTACTCCTCGTAACGGGGTGATGCTGATTGCCTGCTCATCATGACAGATGGCGACACACGGTGGCGGCCATGAGCGCGCTGATCTACATCGACCCAGCGGCGATCCACCCCGTGATCGACGGCGTGTGGCACCGCACCACGCTAACGGCCATTCCGGCCCCGGGCGACGGCATCACGATGCTGTGCGGCGAGTCGGCGGCCGCCGAGTTCGAGCCGCTCAAGCAACGCACGGCACAGGGCGTGCCGACCCAGTGCCCGTACTGCGATATGGCTTACCGCCGCGCCCTCGGCTGGTCCATACCGCCGAACCATCCAGGTCTGCGCAGCCGGCCGCGAGCGCTCCCGCGGCCGCGCTGATGGGCGTCTGGATCCAAGACGACGGCACTGAGGTCCTGACCGATCCCGACACCGGCGCCGTGATCGAAACCGACGAGTGATCGCCGAGCCGCCCACCTGAACCACCCGATCTCCGGCCGCCGCGCTGTGCCTCGACCCCGCGCGGCGGCCGGGTTCCACCTGCCCATTTTTCGACAACACCGTAAGAGGACAGCTGATGGCAAAGGAACGAAATACCGCCGGAACGGGACCGACCCGGCCGGTATCGGGCAAGAACCACCGAACGACCCGACCGACGGAGAACAACTCCACCCCACAGCCCCGACCGATCCAGCCACCGCCGCCGGACGACAGGCCGAAGCGGTGACGAAGCCACCGAATCGGCCGCGCGACACCCGTAGCTGCCTTGCCGGAGGACAGGAGGGCAACTGGGTGATCGGGGCCGTTGGAAAGTGGGCCGCCCCGGCAGCCGACCGGGCCCACACGCCCGGGTGGCGGCTACCGGTCCAGCCGGTTCCGGTGGCGTCCGGATCCGCCGGCGCAGGACGGCGAAGACTGACGGCGTGCGCATGCTCCGGTTACCATTTGGTCATGCGGACAGCCCGGGAAATGGACAAGCTGGCGTCGGCGTTCCTCGGCGGCGGTCACGGCGCACGCTTCTCGGCTGCGGATCTGCGCGCAGCGGTCGGCGTACACAACGCGCGCCTGTACCCCCTGCTGCAGCAGATGCGGCAGCGTGGCTGGATCACCGACGAATGGCCCAAGTCCGATCCGCTTCGTCCGCACTGCTACCTGCTAACCGAACGCGGCCGGGAAGAACTCTCGGACGCCTAGTCAGCGGATCATGGGCAGCGGTCAGGGTTCGCTCACCGCCGCCGGCATCGTCGCCGAACTGCCGTCCCTGCTCGACGAGCTCGCCGCCGGCACCTTCACCACCGCCGCGAAAGCCGTCCCGCTCGCCGACGTCGAGAGCACCTGGACGGCACCGTCCGACCCCGGCGAGCGGATCGTCTTCACACCCTGAGCCCTCGGCGCAGGCCGGTAAGGGAACTCCTCGGATGATCAGTCATCCGTCCCACGTTTGTCCCACGATCGACTTGTTCACGCTGGTCAACGGTTTTGACACATCAGCTGCTGCGGATGACCCGCCGGAGCCCCGCTCGCTGTCCACTTCGGACGCGATGGAGACCGAGCTCGTGAAGGGTCGGCGCCGTACACCCCGAAGCTACCAACCGTGAAACGCGTGGCGGCCGCGGCGCTCGCTGGGCTTGCCGTCGTGATCGTGGGAGTGGCTCTGCTCGCCCTCTGGGCGGCGGCCGGGTACGACTCGGCGCACTTCGCCACCGCCAAGCCGGCCGAGCAGCTCAGCATCCTCGTGTACGTGGCCGCGCCAATCAGCGACGAGACAGCGAGCTGCGCCATCACCTACGACGGGCGCGTGATTGCAGGTGCCGAGCCGGTGCCGCTTGAGCACACCAACACTCTCGCCTGCCGCGTGAGGCTCGCATGACCGCCGTAACGCAGCGCACGGTTGCAGCGAGTACTCAGCACATACCCAGGGAGGAAATGCTGATGCCGGCCGAAGACCGCTCGCCCCGGCAAACCCCGCTGTCCGTGATCATCGTTCGGATAGTGGTGCCGCTCGGGATCCTCTTGACCTACTGGGCGATCCGCCTTCCGCGCATCACGTCGCCGACAGCAGACGCGAACGTGGGGATCGAGGTCTTCGTGGCTCTCGCGCTGACGCTCATTGGCTGTGTCGTGGCCGCCAGCGGCCTTGTCGCTCTGTACCGCCACATCGTCCGCTAAAAGGCACGAACGGCTGAAAGCCCCGGCGAAGCAATGCCGGGCCTTCTCGTGCTCAGGCCACGCTTTTCTCGACGACCGCGCTCAACGGTCCCGCCACGCCAGCGGGGACAGGGTGACGGCGGCCTCGGCGATACGCCGAGCCGTCTCGGTCGTGAGGCCCTTGCGGGCGGAGTCGATCCATCCGGCGACGCGCTCGACTCCGATTTCTCGGTATTCGACGGCCTGGAACAGCATTTCGAGCTTGTCGGCGTCCTTGGCGCACTTCGCCTCGATGGTCTGCCGGGTCTCGTACTCGTCCACCGCGGTCCGAACCATGGCGCGGGAAGCGTCCGGCAGGGAGGCTGTCTGGTCGGCGGTGATCTCGCGGGGCTCGGGCTTGCTCATGTATTTGGCCGCGGTGTGCGGGATGTCCCCGGTGCGGGTCTCCTGCGTGTCGTGCCAGAGCGCGAGGAACGCGGCCCGCTCCGGGCTCGCGCCTTCCTCCGCGGCGAGCAGCGCCGCGATCTGTGCCGCGCGCATGCTGTGTTCCGCGACCGACTCGGGGTCGCGGACGCCGACGTGCCACCACCCCGTGCGGCGGATGCGCTTGAGCAGCCCGAGCTCGTAGCCGAACGCGGCGAGTGCGGTGGGCTCGTCTGGCATGAGGTGTTCTCCCTTATCGGTCGGCAAGACGCAGAGCGTAGTGAAGGCCGGCGACCTGGTCACGTCCGTCGCGCGTGAGAACGTCGGCGGAAGTGAGCACCTCCAGCGACTCCGCCAGTGCGTCGCGGGCGGCGGAGCGTTCGGTCAACAAGGCGGGGCGGCTGGCCACGGCACCGAGTGGACTCCCGCGCTGTCGAGCCACGCGAACACGACGGTGGGCGGCACCGAGCCCGCGACGGCAAGCAGCGCCTTCGCGTCGCGGGCCCACCAGGGCGCGGTGATGATCTGCTTGACGGCGTCGGAAGTGAGCGCGTTGTCCTTGGACAGTGCCGCGACGGCCGCGAGGCGAACGCTCGCCTGTTCGCCGCGCTCGGCGAGAAGCCGCAGCTGCGAACTGTGGGACCGCGCGGGACGGACCCCCGTCCGCTCCCACAGACTCCCGCAAGCGTTGTTGCTGGTCGGCCCGACACAGTCATCCGCAGCAGGTGATGCCGTCGAAGCCGCGGGTTCACAAGGTGGGGCATCGAGGAGAGGGGCCCCCGATGGCCACGGGATCGAAGAGCGTCTCCGCTTCCGCCGTCGTAGTGCCGCTCGCGCTCGGGCAGTTCATCGCGAGCTACGCGGCGACGAACATGAACGTGGCGATCAGCACGATCGCCGACGACATCGGTACCACGGTCATCAGCATCCAGACGGCGATCACGCTGTTCACGCTCACGATGGCCGCGTTGATGATCCCCGGCAGCAAGCTCACGGACTTCCTCGGCCGCAAGGTCTGCTTCATCGCCGGCCTCGTGATCTACGGCGCGGGCGCGCTGCTGTCGTCCTTCGCGCAGGGCATCGGGCTGCTGATCGTGGGGTACTCGCTGCTGGAGGGCATCGGGTCGGCGCTGCTGATCCCGCCGATCTACATCCTCGTCACGGTGGTGTTCGAAGACGTGAGCGCCCGCGCCCGCAACTTCGGGATCGTGAGCGGGGCGGCGGGGCTCGGCGCGGCGGCGGGGCCGCTGCTGGGCGGTCTGATCACGAGCTACCTCGGCTGGCGGGCGTCGTTCCTCTTCCAGGTGGCCGTGATCGTGCTGATCATCGTCCTCGCCTTGCGCATCGTCGACCCGCCGATCGCCGAGCGCCCGCCGCACTTCGACGTGTGGGGCGCGGTGCTGTCGGCGGCCGGGCTGTTCTTCGTGGTCTTCGGTGTGCTGCAGAGCTCCACCTACGGGTGGCTCAAGTCGCGTGAGGACTTCACGATCGGTGGCACGGTGGTGATCCCCCAGGGCGGCATGTCGCCGGTGTGGATCTACGTCGCGATCGGAGTCGTGCTGCTGGCGATCTTCGTCCTGCACCTGCGGCGTGTGGAGCACGCGGGGCGAGCCCCGCTTTTCTCGCTGAAGATCTTCCGCAGCAAGGCATCGAACCTCGGGCTCGTCACCCAGGTGCTGCAGTGGCTGGTCATGCAGGGGGCGTTCTTCGTGACGTCGGTGTTCCTGCAGCAGATCCGCGGCTTCAACGCGATCGAGACGGGGCTGGTGCTCGTGCCCGCCACCATCGGCATCCTCGCCGCGTCGGCCCTCGCGGGACGGATGTCGCGGCGCCACTCGTTGCGCAGGTTGATCCGCTTCGGCTTCAGCTCCACGACGCTGGGCCTGGCGCTGATGCTGGTGCTGGTCCGGGAAGACTCGAGCGTCTGGACGTTCACGCCCGGGCTGTTGCTGATGGGCCTCGGGATCGGCGTGATGCTGACGGCGTCGGTCAACCTCGTGCAGTCGAGCTCGCCGGAAGAGGCGCAGGGCGACATCTCGGGCGTCTCGCGCAGCGTGTCGAACCTCGGCTCGTCACTGGGCACCGCGCTGGTCGGCTCCGTGCTCGCCGGCGCGGCCGTCCCGGGCAACGGGCCGTTCGGCATCGCCCTGATCATGCTCGTGTGCCTCGGCCTCATCGGCGTCGTCACGGCGCTGCTGATCCCCAGGCAAGCGAAGCGGTGAACCCAGGCCCGGACGCGCCCGGCTGCGCTGCACGGCCGTCAGGATCACTCGCAACGCGACGCCCACCACCAGCAGGTTCGCGAGCATCTGCGCCGTGACCAGCAGGCGCGCGGCCTGCGTCACGGGCACGATGTCACCGAACCCGACCGTCGCGAACACCGTGACCACGAAGTACAGCGAATCGGTGCGGTTCAGCGGCGTGCTGAAACTCTGGGGCACGTTGTACTGCAGCACGTAGTACACGTTGGCGAACACCAGCAGGAACAGCGGCACCACCAGCGCCAGCGCCTGGATCCCCTGTAACGCCGGGCGCGTGGAGCGCAGGATCGCGCGCGCCTCGACCACCACCAGGACCGCGACCAGCATGACCCCGACGACGAGCCCCACGATCGTCCACGCGTCGAGCTGCCGGTCCACCGGGAGCAGGTAGTACACGGCGATGAGCGTCGCCACCGTCAGCACGGGGCGCAGCACACCCGGGCCGAGCAGCTGCCGCGCCTTCACCTCCCCGACTCGGCCAGGACCGCACCCGTCTTGATGGCCTTGAGCAACGCCGCGTGGTCCTTCTCGTTCTGGTCGGCGTAGTCGTGCGTGAACTCGGCGATCGCCTGGTCGAACGAGTCACCGGAGCCGACGTAGGCACCGATCGCGACGCTGTCGCCGGTGCGGGCGTGGGCGCGCGCGAGCGTCCACGCGCACAGCATGCCGTAGGTGCGCAGGTCGCGCGGGTCCATCGTCTCGACGTTGGCCGAGCCCTTCCAGTCGCGCAGCTGGCGCAGGTAGAAGTCGCGTGGGCGGCCGTCGGTACCGGTCACGTGGACCCAGCCCAGGAAGATGTCGCTCACCGTCTGCATCAGCCGCTGGCCTACGACCACGCGGCGCCCCGCGTTGTCGTAGTCGCTGGGCCCGGCGAACTCCTCCAGCACCGATGGGCCGGCTTCCTTCGCCTGCAGGAACAACGGGTCGCGGTCGTCGTTGCCGAGCAGCAGGACCATCCAGCACCGCGTGCCGACGCTGCCGACACCCACGACCTTGTGCGCTATGTCCACGATCCGGTAGCGGTCGAGCAGCACGCGCCGCTCGGGTTCCAGCGTGGCGCGGTAGGCCTGCAGGATCGAGTTCAGCTGCTTGCGCACCTCGTCCACGGCCTTCTTGGTGTGCGCCATCTCCTCCAGGGGCAGCACGATCGGCGGGTCGGGCTTGATCTGCACCTTGCCGTCGGTGACCGACGTGAAGCGGCGCAGGGCGCCGAGGTTGTCGTGCGCCTGAGCCGAGGCCATGCCCTTCTCGATCATCCGGCGCCGTTGCCCGCCCAAGCGATTGGCGTACAAGGCCTCCACCTGATCGACGTCGGCGTGGGCGTACCAGACGTCGAGCGCGGTGCGCTCGCCGAACTCCCGCATCGCCTTGCGGTACTGCGCGATCGTCGCGACCACCACACCGCGGCACTGGCGGGCGGAGAACCCGTTGTGCCGGCTCGCGATCTCGAGGCTCGCCGCGAGGCGCTTCACGTCCCACTCCCAGGGGCCGGGCAGCGTCTCGTCGAAGTCGTTGATGTCGAACACGAGCTTGCGTTCCGGCGAGGCGAACACGCCGAAGTTGATCAGGTGCGCGTCGCCGCAGGCCTGGACCCGCAGCCCGCTCACCGGCGTGCCGGACAGGTCGCTCGCCATCGGCAGCGCGGCACCGCGGAAGTAGGTGAACGGCGACACCGCCATGCGCCCGTAGCGGATCGGCAGCAGTTCTTTGACCCGCGCCTCGTCCTGGCGCGCGAGCAGTTCCAGCGGATCCGGGCGGCCGCGTTCGCGCGTGAACCCGGCGTGGCTCGACCGCGGAGCGGCAGCGCGGGCGTCCTTGCCTCGCGCGATCCGGTCTGCTCGGGATTCGAACGTCGAACGTCGTGAGGTCAGCACCATCGGGGCAGCTTCACCCGCCGGCGAGCGCCTTTCCTCCCCCGCACGGGGTGAGACGAGGCATCATCCGGACGGGGTGACGACACGGGGCCGCCCGCCCACGCAGGGTCGGCGCATGACCGGCCCCGCTCCGTCGCTCGCCCGGCGCGCGTGCGCGCTCGGCGCCCTCCTCGCGCTGGCCGCCGCGATAGTCGTGGCGGTCCTCGCCGCGCTCCGCAGCCCGGGACAGTTGGTGCTCGCCGTGGTGCTGCTGGTGATCGCCACGATCGCGGCCTGGGCCGCGCTGGTCCGCCACGGGCTCGCGCGGATCGTGCTCAGCATCATCGCGGTCCTCGCCCTCGCCGCCATCGCCTTGCTGCCGGACCTGCGCACATTCGTGGTGCTGCTGCTGGTGCTCGGGCTGATGGTGCTCGCAGCGCTGGCCGCCCGGGTGGCGATCGGCCACGACCTGGCCCGGCGGGTGCGGGCCGACCGCGTCGGTCCCGCGCGCCACGGCGTGCTGCTGATGAACCCCCGCTCCGGCGGCGGGAAGGTGGCGCAGTTCGACCTCGAACGCGAGGCGCGAAAACGCGGCATCACCCCCGTCGTGCTGCGCCGCGGCGACGACCTGCGGGAGCTCGCCGAAGAGGCCGCCAACCACGCGGACGTGCTCGGGATGGCCGGCGGCGACGGCTCCCAGGCGCTGGTCGCCGACGTCGCACGCCGCCACGGGCTGCCGTATGTGTGCGTGCCCGCCGGCACGCGCAACCACTTCGCTCTCGACCTAGGGCTCGACCGCGAGAACGTGACCGCCGCCCTCGACGCGTACGGCGAAGCGGCCGAGCACCGCATCGATCTCGCGCTGATCGGCGACCGGGTGTTCGTGAACAACGCTTCGCTCGGCGTGTACGCCACGGTGGTCCAGTCGCCGGGCTACCGCGACGCCAAGGTGTCGACGGTGGCCGGGCAGCTGCCGCAACTGCTGGGCCCCGACTCCGAGCACTTCGACCTCCAGTACCGCGTGCCCGGCGAGGACGACCGGCCGCCGGCCGACATCGTGCTCGTGTCCAACGGCGCCTACCGCCTCGACCGACTCAGCGGCTTCGGCTCGCGCGAACGGCTCGACAGCGGCGCGCTCGGCATCGTCACCGTGAACGTCGACCGAGCGCGCGACCTGCCCGCGCTGGTCACCGCGGAGCTCACGGGCCAGCTCGCCCGCTACCCCGGCTACCGGGAGTGGCAGGCCGAGGAGTTCGTGGTGAGCTCGGGACAGTCCCTTGTGGACATCGGCGTCGACGGCGAAGCCCTTCGGCTGGAACCACCACTGCGGTTCCGCACGCTGCCCGGCGCGCTGCGCGTCCGCGTGCCACTGGACGCGCCCGGCGTCGCCCCCGCGGCAGCCGCGCCCAAAGGCATGGGCGAGGCGCTACGCGTGCTGTTCCGCGTGCTCGCCGGACGGCCGGCCGGCTGACGTCCGGAAAGGACGCTTTCATCCGCACCGGGCGAAGCGCCCACGAGCCGGGCCGTCGAAGATGTCCGCGGCCAGGAGAAGGGACCCGACCATGAGCCATCACGCTGTACGCCCGGCCGCACCCGCGCAGGAGTCCGCCGCCGAGGACTCCGGCTGGGCCGGCTGGATCTTCTTCGGTGCCACGATGATGTTCCTGCTCGGCAGTTTCACCCTGGTCGAAGGGCTCACGGCGCTGCTCGACCCGCAGTACTACGCCGTGACCGCGCACGGGACCCTGCTGTTCGACCTCACCGGCTGGGGCTGGGTGCACCTCGTGCTGGGCGCGGCCGCGGTGCTCACGTCGTTCGGGCTGTTCGCGCGAGCGAGTTGGGCGCGTTACCCCGGCGTCGCGATCGCCGGGCTCAGTGCCTTGGCACACCTGACTTTCCTGCCCGCCGCGCCGTTCTGGGCGCTGGTCGTGCTCACCCTCGACGTGCTGGTCATCTGGGCGCTGGTCGCACATGCCTCCGATGTACTCCGAACCCGCCACAGCCGCCGCTGAACCGGCGACGCGCCCTCGCGGTGCGCTGATCGCGTGGGCCCGGGGCCTCGCGCAGCGCCACCTTTCGCGCGAGCTGCCCCGCCGGTGGGACCACGTGCAGGGAGTCGCGAAGTGCGGGCGGCAGATTGGGCCGAGCCTGCTGTCCGCCGAAGAGGAAGAGCTGCTCGTGGCGGCCGCGCTGTTGCACGACATCGGTTACGCGCCTGGGCTCATCGTGTCCGGCTACCACCCGCTCGACGGCGCCCGGTTCCTCGTCGCGGTGTCGGCACCGCCCCGGCTGGTCAACCTCGTGGCCCAGCACTCGGCCGCCCAGTTCATCGCCGAGGAGCGCGGGCTCGGGGCCGACCTCGCCCGCTACCCGGACGAGCGCACCGTGCTGCGCGACGCCCTGTGGTTCTGCGACATGCGCACGACCCCGGACGGCCGCCCGACCGACTTCGCCGAGCGCATCGCCAGCATCCGCGCCCGCCACGGCCCCGGCTCACCCCTCGTGCGCGCGCTCGACGCCGGCGCGCAGGCCGCCCGGCACGACGCGGTGCGGCGCACCGAGCTGCGGCTGGGCGCCGCGGTGGCGCGGCGGCGGGTCTCACCCCGCAGGGGCGAGGCGCACGGGGCCGCGCCGGGCGACGGTGACCTCGGCGCAGACCGCGAACCCGACAGGAGAGCACGATGACGACGCTGACGGTGTGGAAGTTCGACAGCCCCGACGGAGCCGACAACGCGGTCGACACCCTCCGGAGCCTGGCCAAGCAGGAACTGATCGCGATCCACGACGCGGCCACCGTGTCGTGGAAACCGGACGCCAAGAAGCCGAAGACCCGGCAGCTGCGCAACCTCACCGCCGGCGGCGCGATGAGCGGGATGTTCTGGGGCATGCTGTTCGGCCTGATCTTCCTGATGCCGCTCATCGGCGCCGCCATCGGCGCGGCCACCGGTGCGCTCGCCGGCTCGCTGACCGACGTCGGCATCGACGACGACTTCATCAAGTCCGTGCGCGACAAGATCACCCCCGGCACCTCGGCCCTGTTCCTGATGTCCAGCGACGCGGTGGTCGACAAGGTGAAGGCCGCCATCGAGGCCGGCGGCCACAAGCCGGAGCTGCTGCAGTCCAACCTGTCCGCAGAGCAGGAAGCCGCGCTGCGGGAAATGATGTCGAGCTGATCGGACCGGGCCGGTCATGTCGGAGCGCACGGACCACCTCACCGAGCCGACCGCGGACGAGCGGGCCGAGCTGGAACAACTGCGGCTCGAAGTCGCCCGGCTGCGGGCCACCCGCGAACGCCGCCACCTCAGCTGGCGGCCGATCGTGTCCTCGATCCTCATCGTGCTCGGCTGCATCCTCGCGCCGCTCGCGCTCGCGTCGGTGTGGGTGAACAACCAGATCTCCGACACCGACCGGTTCACCGCCACGATGAGCCCGCTGATCCGCGACCCGGCGGTGCAGGCCGCCGTGACCGACCGGGTCACCGAGGCGATCTTCACGAACATCAACGTGCAGGCCATCGCGACCGACGCCGTCGGCGCCCTCGCGGCCCAGGGCGTCCCGCCGGCCGTCACCGACCGGCTCGAGGCCCTGACCGGTCCGCTCGCGTCGGGCGTGCAGAGCTTCGTGCACGGCCGGGTCGCGACCCTCGTCGCCAGCGACCGGATCGCGCAGACCTGGGACCGCGTGATCCGCACAGCCCACCAGCAGGCGGTCGCCGTGCTCAACGGGTCGGCGTCGGCCATCGCGATCCAGGGCGACAAGGTCGTGCTCGACCTCGCGCCGTTCATCGACGACGCGAAGCAGCAGCTCGCCGCCGACGGGCTCACCATCGTGAACCGCATCCCCGAGGTCCACCCGACGATCCAGGTCGCCGACGCGGCCGGCCTGGTGAAAGCCCGCTCGTGGTACACCACCCTCGACCGGCTCGCGACGTGGCTGCCGTGGATCGCGATCGTGCTGCTCGCCGCGGGCGTCTACATCGCCCGGCACAAACGGCGAGCGCTCATCGCCGCCGCGCTCGGGTTCGCGTTCAGCATGCTGGTCCTCGCGATCGGGCTCGCGATCGGGCGAACCATCGTCGTCGACGCGGTCCCGAGCCGCTCGGCGGCACCGGTCTCGGCGGCGTTCGACATCGTGCTGCGGTTCCTGCGCGACGGTCTGAGAACCCTGTTCGCGGTCGGGATCGTGGTGGCGCTCGGGGCCTTCCTCGCCGGTCCTTCGTCGACCGCCGTCCACATCCGCCAGGGCGTGGTCAAGGGACTGACGTGGCTGCGCTCGCGCAGCGGCCTGCGCGCCACCGGCCTCGGCAAGTGGGTGCACACCTACCGCGTGGCCCTGCGCGCCGGTGCCGTCGCGATCGCCGTGCTCGTGTTCCTGTTCCTCGATCGGCCGAGCGGGCTCGCGGTGCTGCTGATCGCCCTCGTGCTGCTGGTGGTCCTCGCCGTGATCCAGTTCCTCGACGTCCCCGGCGACCGGCCGGCGGCGACCGGCTGAAGGGGGACGCCGTGAACGACGAGCCCGATCGCGTCGGCGCAGTGCTGGGGCTGGGCGCGGTGGCGCTCAAGGCCGGCTGGTGGGCGTCCACCCCGCTGCGGCGGGCGGGCTGGGCCGTGCTGACGACCGCCGTGCCCGAGGACGTGGCGCGCCGCGCGGTGCGGGACGTGGTGACCGCGGCCGCCGCGGCCGTGCTCGACGCGGTCGACCTGCCGAAGCTGGTCGGTGAGCACGTGGACCTCGACGCCGTACTCGCCGAGGTCGACGTGGCGGCCATGGTGTCCACACTGGACTTCGGCGACCTCGTGGCCGCGATGGACCTGCCTGAAGTCGTGCGGCAGTCGAGCGGAACCGTTGCGGGCGAAGCGATCCGGGGCGTGCGGGGTGCCGGGGTGAACGCCGACGACGCCGTGGCCCGGGTGGTCGGCCGCGTGCTGCGGCGCCGTGGTGACCGGCCCGCCTGAGGGGCCGGCGGGCATCGTCACGCGCTTGGTCGCCGCCCTGCTCGACGCGGCCGTGACCGGGCTGCTCACGGTCGGCGGCTACCTCGCGGTGGTGGCGGCGCTGTTCGCGGCCTCACCGCTGGGGTTCCGATGGCCCGCGGCACCGCCGGCACTGGCCGGCGGAATCTCCGCGGCCGTCGCGATCGTGTACCTCACGGTCAGCTGGGCCACCATCGGCCGCAGCTACGGCGAGGCGCTGCTCGGCCTCCGCGTCGTGGGCCGCGGCCGGCGCCTGGGCTGGGTCCGCGCCGCGGCCCGGGCGCTGTTCTGCGTGGTCTTCCCGATCGGGCTGCTGTGGGTGATCGTGAGCCCCCACCGCCGGTCCCTGCAGGACGTCGTCCTCCGGACCACGGTCGTCTACGACTGGGAGACCGACGGCGGAGCGCGGGTGTCCACAAAGGACACTGTATAGGTCGTTATACGATCCGGTGGCCGGCCGCGAGAGGACGATTCTCACGCAAGCGCGGAACCTGCACCGCTGAGCCTGATGTGACCCAAGACACAGCGGCAGGCCGACGGTTTTCACGGCACCGGGCGGTCTTGATGCGGACCGAATTCCCTCACCACCCGGGAGTGTCCGATGTCTTTCCAGACCGCCGTCGTCACCGGAGCCGGCCGTGGGTTCGGGCGCGCGATCGCCGTCGCGCTCGTGGCCGCCGGCACGCGCGTCGTCGGGATCGCGCGCAGTGAAGACGATCTGCTCGCCGTCCGCGACGAGGCCGGCGAGCTCTTCACGCCCCTGGCCGCCGACGCGACCGACGAAACGCTGGCCGCGGCCGTGCTCCGCGACTACCGGCCCGATCTGCTCGTGCTCAACGCCGGCGCGACGCCGCACATGGCGCCGGTGCAGGACCAGACCTGGGAAACCTTCAGCCGCAACTGGCACACCGACACGCGGCACGTCTTCGAGTGGACCCGCGCGGCGTTGCGTGAGCCGCTCGCGCCCGGCGGCGTGGTCGTGTCGATGTCGAGCGGTGCGGCGCTGGCCGGGTCGCCGCTCAGCGGCGGTTACGCGAGCGCCAAGGCCGCGGTCCGCTACCTGCGCGGCTACGCGGCCGACGAAGCCGAGCGCGCCGGGCTGGGCCTGCGTTTCCTCACGCTGCTCCCCCAGCTCACGCCGACGGCCGGCGTGGGCTCGGCCGGCGTCACCGCCTACGCGGCCCGCCAGGGCGTGGCCCGCGACGCGTTCATCGAGGGTCTGCAGCCGGTGCTCACGCCGGAGCAGGTGGCCAAGGCCGTGCTGGAGCTGGCGGCCGACGAGACCGCCGCGCCGGAGCACGTCGTCGGCGGTGCCGGCGTGCGCCCGCTGCCGTGAGCGGCCTCTACAGTGGACTCCTGCGCACCACGGGAGAAGCCATGCCGTCGAACGCCGAGTTCAGCGCGCTGACCGAGCCGTTCCGGCCGGAGCTGCTCGCGCACTGCTACCGGCTGCTGGGCTCGATCCACGACGCCGAGGACCTCGTGCAGGAGACGTATCTGCGGGCCTGGCGCGGGTTCGGCGGATTCGAGGGCCGGTCGTCGGTGCGGCGCTGGCTGTACAAGATCGCCACCACCGCCTGTTTGACGGCGCTGGCGACCCAGGCTCGGCGGCCGCTGCCGTCGGGCCTGGGCGCGCCGGCCGACGACCACCGGGTGCCGGTGGCCTCGCGTGAGCCGTCGGTCGCGTGGCTCCAGCCGGCCCCCGAGTTCGGCGCCGGGGACCCGGCCGTGGCCGCCGCGGCGCGGGCCGGGGTGCGGCTCGCGTTCATCGCCGCGCTGCAGCTGCTACCGGCTCGGCAGCGGGCCGTGCTGACGCTGCGCGACGTGCTGGCCTTCCCGACGGCCGAGGTCGCGGAGCTGCTCGACACGACCGCGGCGGCCGTCGACAGCGCCCTGCGCCGCGCGCGGACGCACCTCGCCGAGGCCGGACCGATCGAGGACGAGATGACCGAACCGACCGGCGAGACCGACCGGGCGCTGCTCGAGAACTACGTGGACGCGTTCACCCGCGCCGACGCCGAAGCGCTGGTCCGTCTCCTGCGCGCCGACGTCGAGCTGGAGATGCCGCCGATCCCGACGTGGTTCACCGGCCGCGACGCCGTCACGCGGTTCCTCGCGGCGCGCGTGCTGCGTCCGGGCCGCTGGCGGATGACGCCCGCGCGCGCCAACGGCCAGCCGGCTCTCGTCGTGCACCACCGCACCGACGACGGGTCCGACGAGCCGTACGGCGTGCAGGTGCTGACCGTGCGCGGCGGGCGCATCGCGCGCATCACGTCGTTCAACGACCCGGCACTGGTGCCGGTGTTCGCTCCCTCGTACCGGTGACCCGGCCGGTCCGCCCGCGGCGGGCGGACCGGCCGGGGCGTCACGCGGTGGGGAGCTCGTCGAACTCGACGACCTGGCGCACCTCGACCTCGATCTCGTCGTCGAACAGCGCCGCGTAGGTCTTCGCGTACTCCACGGCCTCCTCGCGGTTCGCGAAGTTCAGCAGCGCGAAGCCCCCGATGACCTCCTTGGCCTCGGTGAACGGGCCGTCGGTGGCCTTGATGGCACCGCCGCGCGTCTTGCGCACGAGCGCGCCCTTCTCCGACGGGTGGACGCCCTCCGCCGTGATCAAGATGCCCTTCTCGGCCGAGTCCTGGATGAACTCGCCCATCTTCGCGATGAACTCCTGGCTGGGGTTCCACGACGAGTGCGTCTCCGACAGCCGGTGCATCATGAGAAACCGCATGTCCGCTCCTTTGTCCCTCGGGCCGGGATCCGGATTCTTCCCGGAAGCGCTGACCGGCCCACACCGACGCGTCGAACGGCCCCGCTCACGATTCGACAAACCGATCGGGAAGATTTTCGACGACCTCGCGGCCGGGGTCCAGCCGAGCCCGCTGCCCGGCCAGGAGCGTCACAAAACCGCAGGTACGCGCGGGTCGATCCCGCACCAGCGATCTTCGTCCATGCGCGATTTCCCTCTCCTGGGACGTCCGGTCGCTTCCTCACCCACGAGGCGGTCCGGGCGGTTGCTTCCCCGGCCGGGCGAACTTCGCCGACGCACCGGACCGGTCCCCGGCGCGCGCGGCGCCTACCTCTACGATTCGGCGGGTGACCACCTACGACGACACCTTCGACCATCTCGACGCCTCGTCCCTGCCGCTTCGCCAGCAGCAGATCCTGGTCACGATCCGGGACTGGGTGGTCCGCCACGGGTACGCGCCGAGCAGCCGCGAGCTCGGCGAGGCCGTGGGGCTGCGGTCGTCCTCGTCGGTGTCGAAGCACCTGGCGAGCCTGGAGGACAAGGGTTACCTGCGGCGCAGCAGCTCGATGTCGCGGCCGATCGATGTGCGCGCGTTCCTCGGCACGGCCGAGCCGCAGCACGGTGAGGACTCCGTGGCGGTTCCGGTCGTCGGCCACATCGCCGCCGGCACGCCGATCTCGGCCGAGGAGCACCTCGACGAGATGCTGCAGCTGCCGCGCGGGCTCACCGGCCGCGGCAACGTCTTCGGCCTGCGCGTGCGCGGCGACTCGATGATCGACGCCGCAATCTGCGACGGCGACATCGTCGTGGTGCGCCAGCAGTCCGAGGCGCACTCGGGCCAGATCGTCGCCGCGATGATCGACGAGGAGGCGACGGTGAAGGTCTACCGGCGCCGCAACGGCCACGTGTACCTCGAGCCCCGCAACCCGGCCTACGACGTGATCGACGGCGACCGGGCCGTGGTGCTGGGCACGGTCGTGTCGGTGCTGCGCAGCATGTGAGTCACCGTGTGAGTCACCGCATGAACAGGCCGCCGTTGATGTCGAACGTGGCCCCGGTGATGTACCCGGTGGTCTCGCCGCACAGGTAGGCGACGAGGTCCGCGACCTCCTCGGCGCGCCCGAACCGCCCCACGGGGATGGCGGCCTCGGTGGCTTCGAGCTCCTCGGCATCCATCTCGTCCATCACCGGTGTCCGCGTGGCCGCCGGGGCGACGGCGTTCACCGTGACGCCCGAGGCGGCGAGCTCCTTCGCGAACACCTTGGTGAGCACCAGGACTCCCGCCTTCGACGACGCGTAGTGCGCGCCCGCGACCTGCCCACCCTGCTGCCCGGCCAGCGACGCAAGGTTGACCACGCGGCCCCACCCTCGCTCGCGCATCGCCGGCGCGAGCTCGCGCGTGAGAAGGAAAACGCTGCGCAGGTTGGTCGCCAGCACGTCGTCCCACTCGGTCACCTCGATGTCCCACACCGACCGGCTCCGCGTGCGGGCCGCGTTGTTCACGAGGATGTCCGGCTCGCCGAATGCCCGCCGCACCTCCTCGGCGACGGCCCGCACGGCCGCCGGGTCCCGCAGGTCCACGGCAAATGGCGCTGCCGTGGCGCCGGAGGCGTCGAGCTCCCGCGCCTTCGCGCCCACGCTGCCGGCATCGATGTCGAGCAGTGCCACCCGGTGGCCGAGCCCGTGCAGCCGCTCCGCGACGGCGGCCCCGATCCCGCGCCCGGCCCCGGTCACGACGGCGGTCCTGCGAGTGTCCACTGTGCCCTCTCGTGGTCGGCGTCGTCGGACTCGGAAACCAGTCTGCCCGAGACCCACCAGCGGCGCCCGGGTCAGGCCGGCAGCCCCCACGGAGTGCTCGGTCCGTTCGAAGCCACCGGCCGCACCGCGAAGTCCGGCCGGTCGCCCGCGCGGTACACGAAGGCCTCCTCGCCGCGCGCGAGCTCGACCCGCACGTCGCCGTTGGGCAGGGTGCGCCAGCGCTTCGCCCGGCCCTGCGCGTCGGTGACCGCGAGCGCGCCGTCGATGCCCGGGCGCAGGACGCAGGGGGCGCCGGCTTCGCTGTGAACCTTCAGCCAGCGCGTTTTGCCGCCTTCGCGGGCGGCGCTGAGCAGGAACGCGCCTTCGGTGCGGAAGTCACGCACGGCGATGTCGCCCCACGTCGCGGGGACGGCGGGGAACAGCCGCAGGACACCGCCCCAGCTCTGCACCAGCATGTCCTGCATCGACTTCACCGCCGAGAGCGGCGTCTCGATCACGGGGCCGGACTCCTCGTACATCGTGTTGGGCTGGATGAACCGGCTCTGCAGCTGGTCGAGGTAGTCCGCCGCCTGGTCGCCGCGTCGCATCGAGGCCGAGATCGACGCGGCGCCGGTGAAGGTGTAGCCCTGCAGCGCGCCCTCGAAGCCGACCCAGTGCGCCAGCGACTTCTCGATCAGCGCGCGGTTCTCCGGCTGCTCCCAGGTGATCTCGTACAAGGGGTAGACCTGCAGCAGGTGCGAGTAGTGCCGGTGCGACTTCGCGAAGGGCACGCCGGCGCCGATCATGTAACCGTTGCCGTCCACGGCGTAGGGCGCGAGCGTCGCCAGCACCTGCTGCCAGCGCGGCACGAGCGGGTCCGCGACGCGCAGCTCGCGCGCCGTGTCGAGCAGGGTGCGGCAGCCCCAGCGCACGAGCGCGAGGTCGTAGGTGCAGTCGGGAGCGTTCACGCCGTACTCGGGCGAGAACGTGGGCGGGAGGTGCAGCTTCCCGTCCGGGCCCGGCACCAGGAAGTGCAAGTAGTAGTTGATCGCTTTGCGCAGCAACGGGAACAGCGTGTCGCGCAGCAGGCGGCGATCCAGCGTGTGCCGGTAGGACAGCCACACGTTGTGCAGCGCCCACGTGAGATCGCCGACCTCCGGGGTCGGGGCGTCCTGGCCCGGCACGCCCACGGGGAAGCCGCTGCTCGCGTCGGAGACGCCGTTGAACAGGGTCATGTCGGTGGTGCGCGGGATGCCGGCCGAGTCGCTCTGGTACGGAGCGCCGACCTGGCTCGACAGGTGCCCGCGGTACTGGTCCAGCGCCCGGCTCACGGCGTCGAGCTCCAGGTGGTTGGAGCCGTGGATGAGCCAGTACTCGAGCTGCACGTTGAGGTTCCACCACGTGGCCGGCCACGGCGTGTTCTCCAGCCACGGGCCCGAGGTCGCCATCACCGGGGCCTCGCGCCGCGCGGCCGAGGCGAGCTTGTACAGCTGGATCCAGTAGAAGCTCTGCAGCCGGGTGTCCGGAATGGACACGAAACTGCGCCGGTAGTAGTCGTGCCACCAGCGGCGGTGCTCGCGCGTGAGCGCGCCGAACGCGGCCGCCGTGCGCACGGACCACAGCGCCCGCGCGGTGGACGTGCGGTCGGGGTAGGACCAGGCGACCGACGAGTAGAGCGTCCGCGCGCCGCCGCGGGTGACCTCCCGCCAGGCGGTGACGTGCTCGCCGCCCGCGAGCAGCGGCTGCTCGGCGACGTGGCTGTCGCCGACGGCGCGGACCGTCGCCGGCGGGTTCGCGACGTAGCCCTCGGGCGGCGCCTTCTTCCAGACGGGGTCGGCGCGCGGGCTCACGGCCTCGGCCGGGTGGAAGACCCAGCGGAACCCGCGTTCGCCCTCGGTCGGGCGCACCTCGACCGCGAGCACCGGCTGTCCGGTGTGGACGATCGCTCGCAGCGCGAGGCTGCCCGCTGCCGTGGTGATCGTGCCGGTGAGCTCGGCGTTCCA
Organism: Amycolatopsis sp. NPDC005232; assembly: GCF_040607795.1. Taxonomy (NCBI): domain Bacteria; kingdom Bacillati; phylum Actinomycetota; class Actinomycetes; order Pseudonocardiales; family Pseudonocardiaceae; genus Amycolatopsis; species Amycolatopsis sp. NPDC005232. Next base: position 208,706 of record NZ_JBEXHL010000015.1, read on the forward strand.
CAGGTCCAGACGCCAGTCGACGCCGGTGATCGCGCCGACGGGTTCGAGCGTGAAGTACCCGATCGGCAGCCGGGCGAGGCCGAACAGCGAGCCGTACTGCGGGCGGTGGTCCTGCACCTCGCTGTGCTGCACGTTGAAGCGCACCGCGTTCTTGCCCGGCTCGGCGTAGATGCCCGAGCCGAGGAAACCGTTGCCGAGGAACGGCCCTTCCGTCCACGCGGCCGGCATCCGGTGCCACCGCAGGTCCGCGGTGGCGAGGAAGGCGGCCCAGTCGAAGTCGTCGCCGCCCGGCGGCGGGTGGCTCGCGGCCGAGGCGACGGCCGGGCCCAGGCCCGCCGCGCTCGCCGCGATCCCGGCGAGCGCGCCGCCGAGGACTGTTCTGCGGGAGACGTCCATGTCTGCGACCTCCAGGTCAGTGGCGGCGGCGGTCGGCCCAAAACATAGGATGTCTGACCTCTGTTGTCGAGACCTCTGCTCAAGTTCGTGGCAAGGCAACCCGACTGGAGCACCATGACCCGGGAGACGAGCTAGGGCCTCTTCATCGATTCATCGGATGACTACTGCGATGTGAGCCGGTCGACAAGAGCGGGAGCCGCAAGGGCGCACGTCACAGCGGGGCGCGGCGGGCCCGGCCCTACAATCGGGGCCAGCCGCGCCGCGGCGGTGGGCGGAGGAGAACCGTGCGGATCACGATCCGGGATGTCGCACGGCGGGCAGAGGTGTCGGTGGCCACGGTGTCGCGGGCGCTCGGCTCGCCCGATCGCGTCAGCGAAGCCACGCGCGACCGGGTGCTCGCGGTCGTGCGGGAGCTCGGCTACCGGCCGAGCCCGGCGGCGCGCAGCCTCATCACGGGCAAGACCGGCGCGATCGCCATCGTGGTGCCAGATCTGGGGAACCCGTTCTTCACCGGCGTGCTCAAGAGCGTCCAGGCGCGGGCGCGCGAAACCGGCCACGCCGTGCTGGTCGGCGACAGCGACGAGGACCCGGCCACCGAGCAGGAGCTGGTGCGCACACTGGCGAAGCAGGCCGACGGCGTGCTGCTGTGCTCGCCGGGGATCGACGACGCCACCATCACCGAGCTCGACGGCCTCACGTCCCTGGCGCTGCTCAACCGCCGCGTGGCCGGGATCGGCGCCACGGTGATGGACAGCGCCGGCGGGATGCGCGAGGTCGTGGCGCACCTGGCCGGGCTCGGGCACCGGCGCTGCGCCTACCTCAACGGCCCGGACAGCTCGTGGTCCAACCACGAACGGCTGCGCGGCCTGCGTCCGGCCGCCGCGGAGCACGGCATCGAGATCGTGGAGCTCGGGCCGTTCGCCCCGCGGTACGAGGACGGCGCGCCCGCCGCCGACCAGGCGCTCGCCGCCGGAGTCACCGCGGTGCTCGCCTACAACGACGTGATGGCGCTCGGCGTGCTGGCGCGCCTGCGTGAGCGCGGGGTCGACGTGCCGGGCGAGCTGAGCGTGACCGGCTTCGACGACCTCGTCTACGCGGCGGTGTCCGCTCCCCCGCTCACCACCGTCGCCATGCCGCTGGCCGCGGCCGGAAACCACGCGGTGGATCTGCTGCTGGCCCATTCCGACGCCGACCCGGCCGGCCGGGTGGTCACGGAACTGCCGACGCGGCTCGTCGTGCGCGCCACCACCGCCCGCGCGCCCGGGTACCACCGCTGACCATTCCCCGCATCCGAGGGGAAATGTCGGAAAATAATCGGGACCGACACGAAATTCCGGTCACTCCCAATACTGCGTTCCACTGTGGATCGATGTTACAGTTCTTCACAGGCCACGGAAAACGCGGCTGCCGGAAACGTTCGAGGAGGATTCACCCGCCATGGCGCACAAGGTCCTGGTCCAGATGGTGGACGACATCGACGGCGGGGTCGCGCACCAGACCGTGCCCTTCGGCCTCGACGGCGTCCAGTACGAAATCGATCTCTCCGACAAGAACGCGGGAACTCTGCGTGAAGAGTTCGCCCGCTACATCGCCGCCTCGCGCCGGACCGGCGGCCGCAAGGTCCGCCGTGGCACCGGTTCGGGCACGCCGACGCCCGAGGACCGCGAACGCTCGCGCAGCATCCGCGCGTGGGCCGCGGACAACGGCTGGAGCATTTCCGAACGCGGCCGCATTCCCACCGACGTGGTCACCGCCTACGAAAACAGCCGCACCTCGGGCTCGAAGTCACGCGCCCGCGGTGGTCGCACAAAGGCGAAGGCCTAAAACTGATCCGGCGAGGCGTGCGGCTATTTTCGCCGATCCGCCGCACGCCTCGCCGGAAACGTCCCCACCGAATCCGAAAACCGCAGATCACCGGCAGCTCCCCGTGAACCACCGCCGCCGCGAGGGCCTTGACAGTCCGTCGCGGCGGTTCGTACGTTCCGACCGGGAGCCGCGGACCTTCCCCGACGTCCGCCTCGGAGAGGGGTCTCGCGGATGAGTTTCACCGAGTCGTTCGAGACCGTCGCCTCCGTGATCGAAGGCCTCGGCGTCGGCATCATGGCCATCGGCCTCGTGGTGGTGCTGGTGCGGTTCGTCGTCGACGCCACCCGGCGCCGCGGCAGCTACGACCAGCTGCGGGTGCACCTCGGCCGCGTCATCCTGCTCGGGCTCGAGATCCTGATCGCCGGCGACATCATCCGGACCGTGATCGTCGACGCGTCGCTGGAGAACGTGCTGGTCCTCGGCTTGATCGTGCTGATCCGGACCGTGCTGAGCTTCGCGCTCGAGGTCGAGATCTCCGGCGCGTGGCCGTGGCAGGCCAAGCGGGGGCCGCAGCCGCCCGCCTGACCTCGCAGGCGCTCAGGCCGCGCGGCCCAGGAACGCCAGCAGCCGCGTGGTCTCGTCGGCGTCCGCCGGCGGCGTGAGCTCGGGCCCGAAGAACTCCGGCCGCCGCAACGGAATCGACCGGACCCACTCGCCTGTCGCCTTCACCACCGCCGGGTCGAGCGTGACAGTCAGACCGACGGCCTGCGCGATGTCCCAGGTGTGGACGAGCGCGTCGGAGACGAACGCCGGCAGCAGCGTCGTGAGCGGCACGCCCCCGGCGTCGTCGATCGACGTGGCCCGCGCGAGCCCGTCACGGGTCAGACCCGGGGCGGTCGCCTCGAACGCCACGCGCCACTCCCGCGCCGGATCCCCGGCGCAGAGCACCCCGGGCTTCGGTGCACCGGGTTCCCCCGCGGTCTCCGGATAGTCGGCGCCGGTCACCCAGGCCGACAGCCGGTGGCGGCCCCACAGCACGTGGCCCACGATGTCCCGCACCGTCCACGCCGCGCACGGCGTCGATGCGTCCCACCGCTGCGCCGGCACCTCCGCCACCACCTTGCCGAAGCCGTCCTGCGCCACGAAGTACTGCTCCACAAGATCCACAGCTTGCTCCCTTCACGGATGTCCTGGCCCTGCGACCACCGGCGGACGCCGAAACAGACCGAATCCGGTCCCGACTTCGCGGGGTCAGGGCTACCGTTGCGGGAATGACCGATTCGACCAGCACCGAAGACCAGACCGGCGCGCTGACGCGCAACGTCGAGGGGCACGAGGTCGGTGCGAGCGTGTCCATCATCCGCGAGAGCACCGACGTCGCGGGGTCCGGCCCGCGGCTGCACCGCCACCCCTACCGCGAGACGTTCGTGATCCAGCGCGGCCGCGCCCTGTTCACCATCGGCGACGCCGAGCGGGAAGGCCGGGCGGGCGACGTTCTCGCGGTCCCCGCTGGGGTCGCGCACAAGTTCGTGGTTCTCGGGCCCGAGCGCTACGAAGCCGTGCACATCCACGAGAACGACCGGTTCGTCACGGAGTGGCTCGAGTAGACACTGTCCACTCACGACGGCGCCGGAGTTCCGTGCTCGCGTTCGCATTCGCACATTTGTCGGCGCGGGTCGCACCCGGCCGCCGGAATCGCCGAATCCCGCGCTGACCTGCGGAACCCTCCGGCATCGCGGAGGGCACGTTTCCACCTCGCGGAAACACTCCGCACTCACGCCGCCGTGTCGTGAAAACCGGCTCTGACCACCGCCGACAGGCGGGGTCGCCGCTGCCTTGACACCACGCTGGGCCGGACTCATCCTCACTTCTCTCGTTTCCGTTCGATGGAGGGTGTGATTCCGCATGACGGAGGTGCTGGACCGGACGACCGGCCGCGACGACCGCGACCGGCTGTTCGCCACCGCGCCCGGATCGGCCGTCGACCTGTCGGTTCCCCTGGGCCCGCTCACGCTCGCCAACCCGGTGATGCCCGCGTCCGGCTGCTTCGGGCCCGAGCTCGGTCCCCTGCTGCCGGTGCGGGAGCTCGGCGCCGTCGTGACGAAGACCGTGTTCGCGCAGCGCCGCTCCGGCAACCCGTCGCACCGGCTGACGGAAAGCGCGCTCGGCATGCTCAACAGCGTCGGCATCCCCAGCCCGGGCACGAGCCGGTTCGTGCACGACGTGCTGCCGCGCTACCGCGAGTTCGGCGTCCCGGTGATCGCCAGCGTCGGCGGGCTGACCGTGGACGAGTACTGGCAAGTCGCCGACGAGCTGGCCGGCGCGGAGTGCGCGGCCTTCGAGGTCAACGTGTCCTGTCCCAACCTCGAACACGGCGGGCTCGCCATCGGCGCCGACCCCGCGGCGGTCGAGGCCGTCGTCGCCGGTGTGGTGGCGCGGACGGAGCTGCCGGTGCTCGTGAAGCTCACACCCGGCGTCACCGACATCGGCGAGATCGCCCGCGCCGCCGAGCGGGCGGGCGCGACCGCCGTGACCGTGAGCAACACCTTCCCCGCCCTGGCCGTCGATGTGCGCTCGCGGCGCGCGGTGCTGGGCAACGGCGTGGGTGGCCTGTCCGGCCCGGCCGTGAAACCGCTCGCGCTGCGGCTGGTCTGGCAGGCGGCGAGTGCCGTCGACATCCCGGTCGTCGGCTGCGGCGGCATCAGCAGCGCCCGCGATGTCGTCGAGTTCCTCATCGCCGGCGCCACCGCCGTGCAGGTCGGCACCGCGACGTTCACCCGCCCCTACGCGATGGCCGAGATCGTGCGCGACCTCGCCCGCCATTGCGCCGAGCTCGGGGCGGGCGCCGTCCACGAGCTCATCGGAACCCTGCGCGCCTGAAGCCCTTCCCCATCCCCGTTCCCCCTTCCCCCAACGCTGTGAGGAGTGCTCCACACCATGTCCGACGAAACGCTGGCCGGCAGCACCGCACCACCCGCCACGTCCGAAGACACCCCGGCCACCAAGGCCACCACGCGTTACGCCCGCAAGGCGGTGTTCGCATCTTCGCTCGGCTACGCGATGGACGGCTTCGACCTGCTGATCCTCGGGTTCGCCCTCTCCGCCATCTCCGGTGACCTCGGGCTGGGCGGCGCCGAAGCCGGATCGTTGGCCACCATCACGCTGATCGGCGCCGTGGTCGGCGGGATCGCGTTCGGGATCCTGTCCGACCGCATCGGCCGGGTGAAGATGCTGACGTACTCGGTGATCTTCTTCGCCGTGTTCACCGGGCTCACCGCGATTTCCACGAGCTACTGGGAGATCGCGGTCTTCCGGTTCCTCGCCGGCGTCGGCATCGGCGGCGAGTTCGGCATCGGCATGACGCTCGCGGCCGAAGCGTGGCCGGCGAAGAAGCGCGCACGGGCGACGTCGCTGGTCGGGCTCGGCTGGCAGGCCGGGGTGCTGCTCGCGGCGCTGGTCTCCGCTCCGGTGCTCAACGCGTGGGGCTGGCGCGGGCTGTTCCTGCTCGGCGCGTTCCCCGCGATCGTCGCCATCGTGTTCCGCTCGCGGCTGCACGAGCCCGAGCAGTTCACGCGCCACCGCGCGCTCCAGCAGGGCAAGCCGAAGGTGCCGCTGAAGCTGCTCGTGGCCGACGGGCCCACCACCCGCGCGACGATCGGCGTCCTCGTGCTCACGTCGGTGCAGAACTTCGGGTACTTCGGCATCATGATCTGGCTGCCCACCTATCTGTCCACGCAGTTCGGCTACAGCCTCACGAAATCCGGGGTGTGGACCGCCGTGACCGTGGTGGGCATGGGTGTCGGGATCCTGGCGTTCGGCGAGGTCGCCGACAAACTGGGGCGCCGCAAGGCCTTCTGGCTCTTCCAGGCCGGTGCCGCCCTCTCCGTCCTCGGGTACAGCCAGCTGTCGTCGCCGTGGGCGCTGATGGTGGGCGGCGCGATCATGGGCGCGTTCGCCAACGGCATGATCGGCGGCTACGGCGCGCTCATGGCCGAGCTCTACCCCACGGCGATCCGGTCCACAGCGCAGAACGTGCTGTTCAACCTCGGCCGCGCGGTCGGCGGGTTCGCGCCGATCGTGGTCGCGCTCGTCGCCGCGAGCTACGGCTTCGGCTTCGCCATCGGCGTGCTGTCCGTGATCTACCTGCTCGACATGGTCGCGATGATCTTCATCCCAGATCGTCGCGCCGGGCAGCTCGCCTGAGCCGCGCGCTCAATCGACAGGAGAACCATGCAGGTCGTCATCCGCGCCTTGTCCGTGCTGCGGGCCCTCGCGACGAAGGGCAAGGGCGCCACGCTCCAGGAGCTGCACGAGGAGCTCGACATCCCCGTGGGCAGCGCGCACCGCGTGCTCACCACGCTGATGGAGGAGAACTTCGTGACCCGCTCCCCCACCAACAAGCGCTACTTCCTCGGCCCGGCCGCGCGTCAGCTCGGCGAGCCGGCGCCGCACCGGACGGCACTGCTGGCCAACCCGCACCAGGCGGTGGTCGACGCCGCGGAAGCCAGCGGCGAGACGGTGTTCCTCACCGAGCTCATCGGCGCCCGCGCGGTGTGCGTCGCGCTGGTGGAGGGCCGTCACCCGCTGCGGCTGTTCGTCCGCATCGGGCAGGAGATGCCGCTGCACGCCGCCGCGTCGAGCCGTTCTCTGCTGGCCTACCTGCCGGAACCCGCGGCCCGGCGGGTGCTCGAAACCCAGTCGCTCGACGCGTTCACCCCGGACACGCCGACCACAGTGGACGAACTCGTGGAGCACCTCGCCCTCGTGCGGGCCCGCGGGTACGACATCTGCGACGACGAGCTCGACCGCGGCGTCTGGGCCGTGGCCGCCCCGATTTTCACCTCCACGGGCGCGGTGGCCGCGAGCGTCACGCTGGCCGCGGCCGGCAACCGCATGCGCGAGGGCGCCGCGCGCACGGTGGCGACGGACGCCGTCCTCACCGCCGCGCGTGAACTGTCCGCGGAGCTCGGTTTCGCCGGCGCCGAACCCACCACGGCGGTCGGCGGACCGGCGAGGAGCGCCCGATGAGCCTCGAGAGCGACCTGGCCACGGCCACCGACACCACCACCGTGTTCCTCGACGCCGAGCGGCGGCGCGGCGAGCTGCGCGCGGATCTCGCGGCGATCGGCGCCGCGTTCACCACGCGGCCGTCGATCCTGCGCCGGGCGGCGGCGCTGCTCGCCGAGGAACTGCCGACGGCGACCGATCGGCTGGTCACCACGGGCACGGCCGACGCCGTCGCGGTCACCACGGCGCTGGCGCTGCACACCGGTCTGCCGTTCGCGGTCGACGCCGACGAGGTGCACCGGGGCGACCGCGTCGCCGTCGTGACGCCGATCGCCGACGACCCGGCCGAGACCCCGACCGGCACAGCCGCCGCGCTGGCCGACCGCGTACGGGCGGCGGGCGCCGAGCCCGTTGTCCTGCTCAGCGTGCTCGCGGCCGACGGCACCCCTGCCCTCTCAGGCACTCGAACCCCTTCGGAGAACCTGTCATGACCACTCCCGTCCGGGACGCCGGCGCCGCGGTGCGCAAGCTCGGCGTCAGCCCCGACACCTATGGCCCTTCGCTCGACACGCCCACCGATCCCGCCGCCACCGAGGTGGTCGGCTCGGCGCTGGCGGAGCTGCTCGCCCAGCACACCCTCGACCAGGTCGCGGTGTGGCACGGTGCCGACGACGCCGTGCTCGCCCACGTCGTCGCCCGGCAGCTGGGCGCCACGGTGACCCGCGCGTCCGAGCTCGAAGGCGTGGTCGGCTTCCACCCGCCGGTCACCGCCGGCACGCGGATCGCGCTGGTCGGCACCGCGTGGGAACCCGCTCGGCTGCGGACGCTGCTCAACCTCGCCGCGACCGCACGCGCCGAAGTCGTCGCGGTGGCGGCGGTGCTGGCCACGCCCGCGCTCGCCGAGGTGACGGGCACGCCGACGGCGGCGCTGCTGACCGAGCTGCCGGGTGGGCCACGATGACCGCGTCCACAGCGTCCACAGCGTCCACAGCGTCTACTGTGGACGCCCGACTGCGCGCCGACCCGGACCGGATCGCGCACTGGCTCGACACGTTCGCCGCACTGTCCGAACCGGACTCCGGACCGGGCGTGACCCGGCTCGCGCACACCCCGCTCGAACGCCGCGCGCACGAGCTGTTCGCCGAGCACGTCAGCGGGCTCGGCCTCGACGTGCGGACCGACGCCGCGGGCAACACGATCGCCGAGCTCCCCGGCACCGTGGCGAACGCGCCCGCGCTCGGCACCGGCTCGCACCTCGACAGCGTGCCCAACGCCGGCGCGTTCGACGGCATCGCCGGCGTGGTCGCGGCCATGGAGACCGCGCGGCTCTACACCGAGCACGACGTGCGCCTGACCCACCCCGTGCGGTTCGTCGTGTTCGCCGCGGAGGAGGGCGCGCGCTTCGGCCAGGCGTGCACCGGCAGCCGGGTCGTCGCCGGGCTCACCGGCGCCGCGGACCTGGAGACCAAGTTCGACGCCCGGGGCACGAGCCTCGCCGACGCGATGCGCTCGGTCGGCCTCGACCCGGCGGCCGCGGCCCGCGCGCGCTGGCACCCCGCGGACTGGGCCGCGTTCCTGGAGCTGCACATCGAGCAGGGCAGCGTGCTCGAGTCGACGGGTCTGCCGCTCGGCGTCGTCGACCTCATCTCCGGCAGCACCCGGCTGCGCCTCGACCTCACCGGCCGCGCGTCGCACACGGGCGGCACGCCCATGCACCAGCGCGCCGACGCGCTCGCCGCGGCGGCCGAAATCGTGCTGCTGATCGAAGCCATCGCCACCGACAGCCGCCACCACGGCACCCGCGCGACCGTCGGCCGGCTCGACTCCGCGCCCGGCTCCATCACGACGATCGCCGGACAGGCGCAGCTGCACGTCGATGTCCGAGACGTCGACAGCGACCGCCAGCGCCAGACCGCCGCGGAGATCGTCGAGCGCGCCCACGCCCTCGCCGCGCGCCGCGGAATCGGTTTCAGCGCCCAGACCCTCGCCGACGCGTCCCCCGTGCTGCTGCCCCGCCGGGTCACCGACGTCGTCGCGGCCACCTGCGCCGAGCTCGGCTTCGCGCACCGCGTGCTGCCCAGCGGCGCCAGCCACGACGCGCAGATGGTCAACCACATCACACCGACCGGCATGCTCTTCGTGCCCAGCCGCGACGGCGTGAGCCACAGCCCCGACGAGTGGACCGACCTCGCCGACCTCGTCGTCGGCACCGAAGTGCTCGCCCACAGCCTCGTCCGGCTCGACACCGCGTTCCCCGTCGCGGGATCGGAGCAGTCATGACCACCACCGAAACCCGGGCCGTCCGCGACCACGTGACGCCCCTGCCGGCGACCGGCGCCGTGCTCCCGACCCCCACGTGGCACCACGCGGAAGTGCTGGAGCACCATCCGGAAGCCGACCGCTACCAGTACCTGCGCCTGCACGCGCCGAGCATCGCGCGGGCCGCGACGGCCGGGCAGTTCGTGATGCTCACCGCCGCGCGCCAAGGAGAAAGCGGGCCCGTGCTGCCCCGGCCGATGGCGATCTACCGCCGCGACGCCGACGCCGGCACGATCGAGGTCGTCTACGGCGTGGTCGGCGACGGCACGCGCAAGCTCACCACGTTCTCCGCCGGCGAGACGATGCTCGTGGTCGGTCCGCTCGGCCGCGGGTTCCACGTGCCCGCCGACACCACGCGCGTGCTGCTGGTCGGGCGCGGCATCGGCACCTGCTCGCTCACCACCGTCGCGCAGGACCTCGCGGGCAGCGGCACCGAGCTGGTCGCCGTCGCAAGTGGACGGACGCCGGAAGCCGTGATCGGCGCGGACTTCTACCACGAGTGCGGCGCCGAGCGCGTGCTCACCGTGACCGACGCTCAGGGCACCAGCGAGATCGCGCGCCTGCGAGCGGAGTTGGCCTCCACTTTGGACAGTGCGCCGCCGCAACGGATCCTCACGTGCGGCTCCGACCGGCTGGCGTGGCTGTGCCGCGAGCTGGCCGACCGCTGGGGCGCCGAGGTGCAGGTGTCGCTGGAAGCACACATGGCGTGCGGTCTCGGCTACTGCCACGGCTGTGCCACCGGAACCCGCGGCGGGCCCGAGGAATCACCGTTGATCTGCAAGGACGGGCCCGTGTTCCGGCTGGAGGACACGGCATGAGCCCGCTCACGCAGGCCCCGCTCGGCCACGCGGTGCTCACCGGCGTGGCCCCGTTCGGCGGCACCCCGATCGACCTCGTGGTGCGCGACGGCCGCATCGCCGAGCTGCGGCCCCGCGGCAGCGCCGACGAGCCGAACCGGTTCGACGCCGACCGTCTCGTGCTGCTGCCCGCGTTCGTCGACCTGCACACGCACCTGCGCGAGCCCGGCGGCGAGGACGCCGAGACCATCGCCACCGGCACCGCCGCGGCGGCAGCCGGTGGGTACTCCGACGTCTTCGCCATGGCCAACTGCAGCCCGGTCACCGACTCGCCCGAGCGGATCCGTCACGTGCTCGACCTGGCCGAGCGCACCGCGTCCTGCCGCGTGCACGCCGTCGGCGCGATCACCGAAGGCCTTGCCGGGCACCGCCTCGCACCGCTGGAAGCCATGGCCGCGGCCGGCGCGCGCCTGTTCTCCGACGACGGCCGCTGCGTCGACGATCCCGTGCTGGTGCGCGACGCCCTCGAGCTGACCAAGCGGACCGGCACGGTGCTCGCCCAGCACGCCCAGTCGGGCCCGCTGGCCGGCGCCGGCCAGATCAACGCTGGCCGCGCGGCCGAGCGCACCGGGCTGCCGCCGTGGCCGGCCACGGGCGAGGAAACCGTGGTGGCGCGCGACATCGTGCTCGCCGCCGACGCCGGGGCGCCGCTGCACGTCTGCCACGTGTCGACGGCGCGCTCGGTCGCGCTCGTGCGGTGGGCCAAGGAGCAGGGCTGGGCCGTGACCGCCGAGGTCACGCCGCACCACCTGCTGCTCACCGACGGCGAGGCCGCGAGCGCGGACCCGAAGTTCAAGGTCAACCCGCCCCTGCGCTCCCCCGGCGACGTCCGGGCGCTGCGGGCCGCCTTGCTCGACGGCACGATCGACGCCGTCGCCACCGACCACGCGCCGCACCCGGCCGAGGCGAAAGCCGCCGACTGGTGCGGGGCGCCGTTCGGGATGACCGGGCTCGAGACGGCACTGGCCGTGGTGTCCGAGGTGCTGCACACCAGCCGCGGCGTCGACTGGGCGCTCGTGGCCGACCGCATGGCCCACGCCCCGGCGCGCATCGGCGGCATCGCCGCGTCCGCCGGCCGCCCGATCGCCGTCGGCGAGCCGGCCACGTTCACCCTCGTCGACCCGCGGGCCGACTGGTCGGTCGACCCCGCCGACACCGCGGGCCGTTCGCACAACACCCCGTTCGGGGGCCTGTCCTTCACCCACCGGCCCGTGGCGACGGTCGTCGCCGGCGCCGTGACCGCCGACCGCGGCGCGTTGTTCACCAGGAGTGCCCGATGACCACCACCCGCACCGAAGCGGACCTGCTCGGCGAGCTGGCCGTGCCCGCCGACGCGTATTACGGCGTGCACACCCGCCGCGCCATGGCCAACTTCCCGATCAGCGGCCTGCCGCTCTCGACCCACCCCGAGCTCGTGGTCGCGCTCGCGCGCGTGAAGCACGCGGCCGCGCTGGCCAACCACGACGTCGGCCTGCTGTCCGACGACAAGACCGCCGCGATCGTCGCCGCGTGCGAGGAGATCGAGGCCGGCCGGCTGCACGAGCAGTTCACCGTGGACGTGATCCAGGGCGGCGCGGGAACGTCGTCGAACATGAACGTGAACGAGGTCGTGACGAACCGGGCACTGGAGCTCCTCGGGCACTCGCGCGGGGACTACGCGCGGCTGCACCCGATCGACGACGTGAACCTCGGCCAGTCCACCAACGACGTCTACCCCACCTCCGTGAAGCTCGCGGTGCACGCGGCCGCGACCGAGCTGCTCGGCGCCATGGCCGAGCTGCGCGCTGCGCTGCACGAGAAAGGCCGCGAGTTCACCGACGTCGTGAAGATCGGGCGCACCCAGCTGCAGGACGCCGTGCCGATGACGCTGGGCCGCGAGTTCACCGCGTTCGCCGTGACGCTCGGCGAGGACGAGCAGCGGCTGGCCGAAGCACTGACGCTGCTGACGGAGATCAACCTCGGCGGCACCGCGATCGGCACGGGGCTCAACGCGCACCCCAACTACGCGCGCCTGGCGTGCGAGCACCTCTCGCGGCTCACCGGCACGCCGCTCGTCACCGCCACCGACCTCGTGGAGGCGACGGCCGACGTCGGGGTGTTCGTGCAGCTGTCCGGCGTGCTCAAGCGCGTGGCGGTGAAACTTTCCAAGACCTGCAACGATCTTCGCCTGCTGTCCTCGGGCCCGCAGGCCGGGTTCAACGAGCTTCGGCTGCCGAAGGTGCAGGCCGGGTCGAGCATCATGCCGGGCAAGGTCAACCCCGTGATCCCCGAGGTGGTCAACCAGATCGCGTTCGAGGTGATCGGCAACGACACCACCGTCACGCTCGCCGCCGAGGCCGGGCAGCTGCAGCTCAACGCGTTCGAGCCGATCATCGCCCACTCGCTGCTGAAGTCGCTGCACCACCTGCGTACGGGCGCGCAGACGCTGGCGCGCCGCTGCGTCACCGGCATCACGGCCAACACCGAGTACCTGCGCCGGCAGGTCCGCGAGTCCATCGGCCTCGTCACGGCGCTCAACCCGGTGATCGGCTACGAAGCGGCGAGCGCGCTGGCGAAGCAGGCTTCGGCCACCGGCCGCTCGATCCACGAGCTCGTGGTCGACGCCGGCCTGCTCACCTCCGAGCAGCTCGACACGCTGCTGGGCCTGCCGGCCGCCTCCGCGGGATGACACCGCCGTGATGACACCGACAGCCGACACCGTGGCGACGACCTTCGTTTACCTTTCGTTTACCTAGGTGTACTGCAATGAAACCTCCATCGGGTGACAGCAGGAGGCTTCATGAGCACGCAGACCCTCGGAGCCCTGACGCCGGACACCCACTTCGGGCACCTGGAAGACCGCCTCATCCGCGACTTCGCGACCGTCGGCGCCGAGTCCGTGCACGACCTCGTGGAGCGCGAGCGCGCCCGCTTCACCGACGCGCCGATCCAGGCGTTCGTGCCGATCCTGGTCGAGCGCGCCGTACGGGCCGCGTTGGGCAGCCGACCGCTCACCTGAACGCGACACTGAAAATTCAGCACCCGTCACCGTCCACTGTGCACTGACCGTCCGGTGCGGCGGAGCGAAACCGCTGCTCGGTAGGCTGTCGGGTCGTGACCGCCCACGACGACCAGTCCGACTCGCTCAGCGCTCGTGTCGAGGAACGGCTCGCCGGGCTGTCGCCGGCCGAGCAGCGCGTGGCCGAGTACCTGCGCAGCCACCAGCAGGCGATCCTGCTGTCCACGGCCGGCGACCTCGGCGTGCTCAGCGGCACGAGTGACGCGACGGTCGTCCGCGCGGTCAAGGCCCTCGGCTACTCCGGCCTGCCGGAGCTCAAGCGCGTGGTGGGCCGCTATGTCGTCGGCGACACCAACCCGGCCACGCGGCTGCGCGAGCGCATCGAGCGGACCGGCGGCGACACCGACGCCCTGCTCGACCAGGTGCTGACCGAGTCGGTCGAGCGCCTCACGGAGACGCGCCGGCTGCTGGCCGATCCCGAGTTCACCGCGGCCGTCGACCTGCTGGACTCCGCAGCCGAGGTGCTCGGGTACGGCCTCGGCCCGTCCGAGCTGCCGATGCAGTACCTCGTGACCCGGCTACACCGGCTCGGCCGGCGGGCCTGGAGCACGTCGGCCACGGGGTTCCGGCTCGCCGACGACCTGTTGCGTCTCAAGGAGAACGACGTCGTGGTGCTGTGCGTGCCCGACCGGCTCCTGCACGACGTCAAGACTCTCGTCGAGCACGCGCGCTCGGTCGGCGCACGCGTGCTGCTCGTGACCAACTCCTTGCGGCCCACGCTCGGCGACCAGGTCGACGTCGTCCTCACGGCCGTGCACTCCGTGAGCGGCCTGACGCACGAGGGACTCGGGGCGACGCTGGTCGTCGACTGCCTGCTGGCCGGGCTGGCGCGCAAGGACCCGGCGGCCGTTTCGGACAACACCGACCTGCTGACCGCCTTGCGCACCGCCCTGGTGCCCCGCGACATGCGAGCGCGCCGGCCCGGCCGGGAGTGACCCGGGCTCAGCGTCCCATCTCGGCCGCCCGGTCGCGGGCCGCCTCGATCGCCGCCATCACCGCCGCGCGCACCCCGCGTTCCTCGAACTGCCGGATCGCGGCGATCGTCGCCCCGCCCGGGCTGGTCACGGCCGCGCGCATGCGCACCGCGTCGGCGTCCGGGACCTGGAGCATCTCGGCGGCGCCGGCGGCGTTGGCCTTCACGAGCTCCTCGGCCAGCGGGCGCGGCAGGCCGAGCAGGATCCCGGCTTCGATCAGCGCTTCGGTGAGGAAGAAGTAGTACGCCGGACCGCTGCCCGACAGCGCGGTGATGGCGTCCATGCGGGTTTCCTCGACCCGCACGACCTTGCCCACCGGCTCGAACAGCGACTGCGCGTAGTCGAGCTCGGCGTCGCCCGCGTACGTGCCCGCGCTGATCGCCACCACCCCGCGGCCGACGGAGACGGGCGTGTTGGGCATGCAGCGCACGACCGGCGGCTTGCCCGGCAGCAACGCTTCGAGGCGCGCGATGCGCACGCCGCCGACGGCCGAGACGAAGAGCTGGTTGTCGTTCACGTCGTCCGCGACCGCGGCGAACAGGTCGTCGACGTGGTACGGCTTCACCGTCAGCAGCACGGTTTCCGCCGTGCGGATCGCGGGCCCGGCTTCCGCCGTGGTGGCCACGCCGTAGCGCTCGCGCAGGTACGCCGCGCGCTCCTCGGCGAGCTCGACCACGACGACCTCGGCCGCCGTGAACCTCGGTTCGGTGCCGGCGAGCAGTCCGGCGAGCAGCGCCTCGCCCATGTTGCCGCCGCCGATGATGGCCAGTTTCGTCATCGCAGGGTGAACCCCGTTCCCAGTTCGTCGGCCGGGTCGAGCGTGAAAACGCTCTCGCCGGCCAGGTGTGCGGTGCCTTCGATCTCCGTGGCGACGCTGCCGTCCGCAGCGCTCGAGAGGATCCGGCCGGTGAAGGTGGTACCGATGATCGAGCCGTGGGTGAGCACGTCGCCCTCACGCAGCCGGCCCTCGGCCGCGAGCAGCGCCAGCCGAGCGGAAGTGCCGGAGCCACAAGGGGAACGGTCGACCTGACCATCGGCGAACACGGTCACGTTGCGCTGGTGCGGCCCGGTCGCGGTGTCGCCGAGGTCGTCGTAGAGGATCACGCCGTAGACGCCGCTGAGCCGGCTGTCTCCGGAGTATCGCGCCCAATCGGTGCCACTGAGCGCGGCCTTGACCTCGCGGCCGGCGGCCACGAGCTCGGTGTGGTGCTCGGGGACCACTTCGAGGCCGAACGCGGAAGCCGACACGCACGCGTAGATCGCGCCGCTGTAAGCGAGATCGACCTTGACCGGCCCGCTTTTCGTGGCCACCTCGACGCCGCGGCCGAGCACGGTCGTGTCGACGTTGCGGAAGGCCACCTTCCGTACCTCGCCGTCTTCGCACGTCACGGCGGCCGTGACGCGGCCCGACGGGACGTCCATCGGCACCTCGGTGACACCGTCGGCCTTCGCTTCGACGCGGCCGGTGCGCACGGCCCACGCGCCGAGCGCGATCGTGCCGTGCCCGCAGGCGGTGGAGTAGCCCTCGCGGTGCCAGAACAGCACGCCGAACAACGACCCCTCGGTTTGCGGCGGCACCAGGAAACATCCGTACATCGCCGAATGCCCACGCGGCTCGCGCACGAGCAGCTCGCGCACCGCGTCGATGCCCGGCGTCGACCGCGCGGCTTCACGCCGCTCCAGCACCGTCGTGCCGGGGATCTCCGGCGCCCCACCGGTGACGATGCGGAAGGGCTCCCCCGCCGTGTGGTAGTCGGTGACGGTCACCGCGTCCACTGTGGACCGTCCAACCTCTTTGTAGCGTTCATGACAGGTGACAGTACATGGTAGTTTTCACTACGGGAAGAGGTGTGCGCGCGGTCACCGCCACCGCTCGGCCGGAATACTATTCGTGCACGAATAGTTGAGCCGAACATGAAGACTTCCGTGCTCGCCCGGCACCGCTGGTGGTGGCAGCCGCTGGGGATCTCGCTGCTGCTGGTGCTCGTGTTCATCGGCCTCTACGTCGGGTTCCAGCGCAGCCCGCGGCCCTACCAGGTGCCCGTCGCGGTGGCCGGGACCCAGCTGCAGACGCAGCTCGCCGGGGCGGCCGGGCAGGCCGTGGCCGTCGTGCCCGTCGCCGACCAGGCGGCGGGTGACGCGCTGCTGCGCCACGGCGACGCCGTCGCGACGCTGACCGACCAGGCCGGGCACCTGCGGCTGGACGTCGCCGGCGCGAGCGGCGCCTCGACGGCGTCCGCGGCCGAGAAGCTGGTGACCGTGTTCGCGCAGCACCGGGGGCAGCCGCTGACAGTCATGGACGTGCTGCCGCTCTCGGCGTTCGACAGCAAAGGCATGTCGGGGTTCTACGTGGCCTTCGGCGTCACACTGGCGTCGTTCGCGCTGGCGCAGAACCTGCTGGCGGCCGCGCGGCGCGTCCGGCTGCGCCACCGCATGGCGGCGCTCGTGGGTTTCGCGGTGCTGTCCGGGATCGCCGCGGCCACGCTGGCCGGGCCGGTGCTCGGCGCGCTGCCCGCGCCGTTCGTGCCGCTGGCGCTGACCCTCGGCCTGCTCTCGGCCGCGACGGCACTGGCGACCAAGGCCCTGGGCACGTGGTTCGGCGCGATCGGCATCCCGATGTCGACGCTGCTGCTGCTCACCGTCGGCAACTCGACCAGCGGTGGTGTGCTCGGGGTGAACCTCCTGCCGGAACCGGCGCGATGGGTGTCGGCCGTGCTGCCACCGGGCGCCGCGGTGCGCGCGCTGTCGGACCTCGACTACTTCCACGGCGCCCACTTGCTCGTGCCGGTCCTCACGCTGCTGGCGTGGTCCGCGGGTGCCGCTTTCCTGATCCACGTGCGGGAACGCGGCCGCGGCACAGTCGCGGAAGCGGAGCAGGCCGCGCCGGTCGGGGAGATCTCGGGTCGCGTCAGCGCCCCGGCGGTCCTCGTCGTGACGGATCCGCAAGGCGCCGTCACGGCGCGGTCGGACACCGACGGCCGCGGGCGGTTCCACCTGACCGGCCTGGCCCCCGGCGACGTGACGCTCACCGCCGTCGCCGAAGGGTTCCTGCCGCAGACGCGGGCGCTGACGGTGCCGGCCGGTGGCGGCGCGACCGTGGACCTCGCCCTGGCACCCGCGTACGCCCGCGCGGCATGAGGCAGCCTTGAGCCATGGACACCGGACCGGACCACGACACCGAGAGCGGCGAACGTCCGCTCGACGACGCTCCGCTGTACCTGCTGCGCCAGGCGCTGCGCACCTACACCGCGCGCTGGCAGGAGACCGTGGGCGAGCTGACGCCGCCGCAGTACGTCGCCTTGCGGGTGTTGCGGTCCTCCCCCGATCTCGACCAGGCGGCGCTCGCCGAGGCGACGCGCATCGACACGGCCACGCTCACGCCGTTGCTCGCGCGGCTCGAAGAGCGCGGCTACGTCGTGCGGCGCGTCGACCCGGGCAACCGCCGCCGCAAGCTGTTGCGGGTCACCGAGGACGGGGCCGGAGTGCTGCGCCGGGTCGCGCCGCTGGTCGCCGAGACCGAGGACGCGTTGCTGGGTGAGCTGAGCACGGAGCAGCGCACGGCGTTCACCGACGTGCTGCGGAGGATCGCGCACGCCTGAGCGATGTCCCTATCGGTGGGGTTCGTGGCCGGTCCGGCCACAGCGCGCAGCGGCCCTCGCGCGACAGGCTGTGAGGACCACACCGTTTCTCAACGCCGCTTTCAAACAAGGAGTCGTGATGACCGAGACGATCGCCGGGATCACCGTGCCGGACACGCAGCTCGTCGCCGAGGTGACGTCGCTGATCCGCGAGAAGTCCACCGAGCTGCTGTTCAACCACTCGCGCCGCGTGTTCCTGTTCGGCAGCCTGCAGGCGCGCGCCCTCGGCATCGACCCCGACCCGGAGCTGCTGTACGTGGCCGCGCTGTTCCACGACACGGGATTGGTGCCGCCGTGGCGCAGCGAGCAGCAGCGCTTCGAGATCGACGGCGCCGACCAGGCCCGGGAGTTCCTGCTCGCGCACGGCCGTTCGGCCGCCGACGCCGACCTCGTGTGGACGTCGATCGCGCTGCACACCACGCCCGAGGTGCCCTACCGGATGGCGCCCGAGATCGCCGCCACCACCGCGGGCGTCGAGACCGACGTGCTCGGCCTGCACCTGGACCGCATTTCCGGCGACGACCGCGCGGCCGTGACCGCGGCGCACCCGCGGCCGGATTTCAAGCGGCAGATCCTGCAGGCATTCAAGGACGGGTTCGCCCACCGTCCCGACTCGACCTTCGGCACCGTGAACGCCGACGTGCTGGAGCATTTCGTGCCCGGCTTCAAGCACACCGACTTCGTCGACGTGATCGAGAACTCCGACTGGAAAGAGTGACGCCGGCCGGCCGCTGCCGCGCGCCCGAGGACGCGGTGGCGGCCAAAACGCTTGCGCGGTCACCACGATTGCTGTCATGATCGCGGTATGTCTGATGGAAAGGGCGTGCTCGCCCTCGCGCGTTGACCGCGCCCGGCGGGCCCGGAGCCCGCGTTCCCGCACCTCCCGAATTCCTTGATCCGCAACGGTCCCGGTGGCAGCTCGCTGAGGCCGCCCGAGCGGAATGGCTCGGCCACGCCCTGTCCTGCGAGCCTGCCGACCGGCCGGCCGCGGAAGCGGCGATCAGCGCGCTCTACGAGCTCGTCGAGCAGCCTCCCCCGACGTTCGTGTGGGTCGATTCCCCTGGTGCGGCAGCGAAACTCTTACCACCGAGCCGGCCACTGTCAGCCGTGTCGCCGACCTGGCTGGAAAGCCGCCTCGCCAACTCGTTGTCGGGTCTACGCGCCCGGTTCAACCGCAGGATCGGCTTCTCCGACAACTCGTGGCGACCGTTCGTCCCGCCCGAAGATCCCTCGGAAGCGCTCGATCGCGGCTCTCTCGACTCGTTGCTGATCTCAGGCATCCGCGGCTCGGTGCGGCGCAGCATCCGCGATTCCGTCGCCGGCACGATCAAGGCCGAACTGCGCGAGCCGATCGGGCTCGGCTGGTACGGCCAGCACGAAGCCCACTGGGTGGCGCACTACGACGCCCACCGCCGGCTCGGTGTCCACTTCGGACGCGAACCCGAACGGCAGCTGGACTTGTGGGCGGAAACCGTGCGCTCGTGCGGCTGGTGGTGGCCCCGAGACGACGTGTGCGTGCTCACCGAGCGTCCGGTCGTCGTCCGCACCGAACCCGTGCCAGGCTCCGCGTACGGCGAGGTGCGAACGCATGCCGCCGACGGACCGGCCATCGCCTACCCCGACGGCTGGCGCGCGTATGCGTGGCACGGCACACCGGTGCCGGCGTGGGTGATCGAAGACGTGACGGCCGAGGCCGTCAACACCGAACGGAACATCGAGGTCCGCCGCTGCGCCGTCGAACGGCTCGGCTGGGACGGGTACCTCGAGCGGGCCGGCCTCACGTTCGTCGCGCGAGCACCGGACCCGGGCAACGGGGACGCCGAACTGCTGCTCTACGACGTGCCCCGCGCACCCGGCACGATCGCGCGCCGGCTGCTGCTCACCGTCAACGGTTCCGTGGAACGCGACGGCACCCGCCGCCGCTATGGGCTGAACGTACCGCCCTGGTTCGACGATCCCGTCGACGCCGCGGGCTGGTCCTACGGGCTCACCGGAGCCCAGTACGCCGGGCTGCTGCGACGCACCTGAACGCCCCTTCGAGACCCCCAAGGTGATCACCGTGACCGAAACATCCACAATGGACGCTGAGCACATCAGCCTCGCCGACCTCCTCGACCGCTCCGGCCTCGACGTGCTGGACCACCTCGAACGCCAGGTCGCCGTTCCCGCGCTCGACGGACTGCAGGCCCAGGGCGACCTCATCGTGATCCCGCACGCCCTCGTGGAACGCACCGTGACGCTCAACCGCTGGGCGCGCTGGGAGCCGGTGCCGCCCGGCGGCGTCGAACTGGTGCGCGGCGTGGACGGCCGCAACCCGCACACGCTCGTGGCCGATCCCGGCACCTGCCGGTGGATCTCAGTGCACGACCCGCTGCGCCTGGGCATCGTCGTGTTCGAGAACACCGCGCCCGCGTACCTGATCCACCCCGAGCACGGCGGCAGCGGCGTGGCTCCGGGCCGGTGGCTCGTGCGCCGCCAGCAGGAGCGCGGCGTCACCCTCGCCCGCAACCGGCTGCTGATCGCCGACTGAACCCGGCCTGGACCGTCGAGTTGTACGTCCCTTGTATCCCGTTCCATGATTCTTTGCCCGGATTCATCCGCGGACGAGAGGACCAGGGATGCTCAGGAAGGTCGTCACACTGACCGCGCTCGCGGCGGTGGCACTCGGCGTGGCCGCACCGGTTTCGGCCGGTGCGGCCACACAGGCGCTGCCCGCGGCGAGCATGGAGGCCGTGCTCAAGGCCGCGCAGATCGACCCGCGCCGCGCCGACAGCACACAGACCCCCGGCGCGCACGACAGCGTGCTGCTGGTCGAGCAGGCACTGCAGGCCAAGGGGCTGCTCGACGCGAAGTACGTGGACGGGTACTTCGGCACCACGACCATCACGGGGTACTCGAAGTACCAGAAATCGCTGGGCTACACCGGGATCGACGCCTCGGGCCTGCCCGGCCGCACGTCGCTGGAGAAGCTGGGCGCCGGCCGCTACACCGTCACCGCCGTGATCGCCGCGGGCAGCCACGTGACCTACCACGGCGTCACGCTCAACACCCGCACCAAGACCATGCTGGTGGCCGCCGAAGGCCTGCTCGGGCGGCAGCTGAGCCTCACGCAGGGCTCGTACAACCCGGGCGGCGTCGACGCGTCGGCCGGCACCCACGACGGCGGCGGCACGTTCGACGTCTCGGTGTCGGGCCTGTCCACCGCGACCCGCACGAGCGTGGTCAAAACCCTGCGCCAGGTCGGGTTCGCGGCGTGGCTGCGCACGCCGGAGCAGGCCGACTGGGGTTACCACATCCACGCCGTCGCGATCTCCGACCCGGACCTGTCCTCGGGCGCCCAGCACCAGACGGGCGACTACTACCTGGGCCTCAACGGCCTGGCCGGCCGCGGCGCGGACGACGGCCCGGCGGTGAACCCGAAGACGACGTGGGAGGAGTACCAGCGCGGCTGACCGCGGCGTCCTCGCCGGTTCGGCAAGGGCCGGCGAGGACGTGCCGTGGTGGCACCCGCACCCTCGGCGGTGGTTGTATCGGGATCATCGACTACGGGGGTGTTTCCATGGCGAACAAGGCGTTCCGGTTCGGAGTGGTCGCGGCGGCCGACGGCAGCGGCGCGAAGTGGCAGGCCACGGCGCGGCGTGCGGAGGAGCTGGGCTACTCGACACTGCTCTCACCCGACAACCTCAACCTGCCCTCGCCGACGGCGTCGCTGGCGATCGCCGCGGCGGTCACCACGACGTTGCGGGTGGGGACGTTCGTGCTGGCCAGTCCGCTGCGCACGCCTCGCGCGGCCGCGTGGGAGGCCCACAGCCTCACCCAGCTCACCGACGGCCGCTTCGAGCTCGGCCTCGGCACCGGCCTGCCCACGATGCGCCAGGCGGCCGACGAGCTGGGCCTGCCCTACGGCTCCGGCCAGGACCGGCTCGACCAGGTGTCCGAGACCATCGACCACGTCCGGCGCCTCGACGGCGCCGCGCACACACCGGTGATGATCGCGGCCGGCGGCCCCAAGGCCCGCCGGCTGGCCGCGGCGAAGGCCGACATCGTCACGCTCGCCGGCGGCGCGCTGACCACGCGCGCCGAGATGGCCGGCCACGTCGAGGAGATCCGCGCGGCCGCCGGTGCGCGCGCCGACGACCTCGAGCTGTCGCACAACATCTTCGTGGTGGGCGACGAAGCGCCGCCGTGGATCAGCCGGTTCCTCGGCGGCCTCGACGCGAAAACCCTCATCGAGCGCGATTCGCTCACCGTGCTCAACGGTGACCTCGACACCATGGCCGCCGAGCTCGAACGTCGCCGCGACGAGCTCGGGGTGTCGTACTTCACCGTGAACAGCGCGTTCGTCGAGGAGTTCGCCCCGGTCGTGGAGCGGCTCACCGGCAAGTGACCACGGGACCCTGGGTCCACTTCGGACTCAACGTGGTTGATGGTCACTCCCCTGCTCATCGCGGCCGGCGGCGTGCTGGTGGTCTACGGCTTCCGCGTCCTGCGCCGCCTGGACCGCACCGCCGGCCGACTCCGCCGTGCGGCGCGTGTCGCCGGCCCTGGTGCTGGTGGTCGTCGCCGTGAGCTTGTTCTGGACCACGGCCACGGTCGCGCAGTGGTCGGGGCGCGGGCTCGCGATGGCGCAGGCGCGTTCGCTGGACCCGCTGCCGAGCGTGATCGTGGACACGAAGGAGCGGCTGTTCCTGCGCAGCCCGGGGATCGAGGAGACCGCGCTGCCGGCGGCGCCGGGACAGACCATGCGCTACCGCTACCGCGCGTGCAGTTCCAGTTCCAGAACCGGCAGCCGTAGCGGCTCGTCGGCGAAGCCCGGTTGTGGAAGCCGTCCCGGCGTGCGCCCGCTAACCTGGTGGGAACGGTGCTGACGCGATGAGGAGAACGAGTGAGCCGGGCGGAAGTTCGCGGGACGAAGCGGCAGTCCTCGCCGTCCGCGCGTCCCAACCGTCGCGCCGAGCTGCTCGCGGCCGCGGCCCGGCTGTTCCGCGAACGCGGCTACGGCGGGGTCTCCGTGGCGGACATCGCCGAGCAGGTCGGCATCACCGCCGGCGCGGTGTACAAGCACTTCCCCGACAAGCGCGCGCTGCTCGCCGAGCCCATCCGGGAGATGGTGCTCACCTGGCGCAACCGCGAGGTGCTCGCGCTGGCCCAGGGCGGCGACACCGACGAGGTGCTGCGGCGGCTGGCGACCTCGGTGGTCGGCGTCGTGCTGGAGCGCCCGGACGTGGTGCGTCTGTGGCACCAGGAGGCCCACTACCTCACGAGCGAGGTCCGCGAAGAGCTGGTGGCCGTGCGCGTCGAGGGGGTCGGCCTGTGGCTGCGGGTGCTGGTGGACGCGCGCCCGGAACTGACCACGAGCCAGGCGGAGTTCCGGATCCGCGCCGCGCTGGGCCTGCTCAACAGCGTGCCCGCGCTGCCGCGGCGGCGCCTCTCGGCCCACGCGGCGACGCTGGAAACCGTGCTGCTGGCCACGTTGCTCGCGCCGGAACCGCCGAAGAGCCTGCCGGAAATCCGCGTGGTGGACCGGGAGTCACCGGCCGCGGCGGAGAACACACGCAGCCGCGCGATCCTCGACGAGGCGGCGAAACTGTTCCGCGAACGCGGGTACCACGCCGTGGGCATCGACGACATCGCCGCGGGCGTGGGCATCGCGGGCCCGTCGATCTACAGCCACTTCCCCAGCAAGGCGGCCGTGCTCACCGCCGTGGTCGAGGAGATCGCCGACGAGCTGTGCTGGGGCGGCGCGCTGGCGATGGCCTCGGACGGGACCCCGCACGAGGTGCTCGAACGACTGGTGACCACGCACGTCCGCACGGCGATCGCGAAGAGCGACCTGATCGCGGTGTGGATGACCGAGGAGCACCACGTGCCCGAAGACCTCGGCGAGGCCGTGCGCCGCGACCGCAAGCGCTACCTGGACTACTGGGTGGGCGCGGTGCTGGCGGTGAACCCCGGCGTGGAGGAAGCGGTGGCGGAGACCGCGAGCCTCGCGGTGATGGAGCTGATCGACGCCGTGGCGCGCTCGAGGCGGTTCGCGGCGGTGCCGGAGCGTCCCGAGTGGACGGTCGGACTCGCGCTGGCGGCACTGACGAGCGTGGCGGTCTGACGCGGACCCTCTGTCTTGAACAGACACAGTGGACGAACACCGTGGACGGACACCGATGGCGGGGTGGGCCCTCCCCCTCCGGAAGTCCTTCCCCGCCATCGGTGTTCTCAGCCGGTCGCCCTTCGGCTTTCTCCGGTGGCCGCGCCCGTCCGGTTCCGCGGCCACAGGTTCTGCGCGCGGCTCAGTCGCTCGCGCGCTCGGTGCCCTTCCAGCGGTCGGAACCCTTGCGCGCGAACGACCACAGCTGCGCGCTCTGCTCCAGCGGCACGGCCGCCTGCCAGCTCAACGCCGGCGGGCCGACCTCCGCCCGCAGGCTGCGGATCGCCGCCCGCGTGAGGGCCGGGTCGCCGCCACCCCGAGCCGCGAGTGCGAGAGCACGGGGCTCGACCTCCTCGTCGGGCCGCGCCTCGTAAGCGAGCCCGAGCTCCACGGCGCGGCGGCCGTTCACCGACTCGCCCAGCACGCCGAGCACCGTCGCGGCCTCCGGCGTGACGACCCGCGTCAGCAACGTGTAGTGCCCACCGCCGGGGTGCACGCCCAGGCGCGTGAAGCCGGATGCGAGCACCGCGTCTTCGGCGACGATGCGCACGTCGGCGGCCAGCGCGAGGTTCATCCCGGCGCCCACGGCCCCGCCGCGCACGGCGGCGACCGTCGGCACCTTCAGCGCGCCGAAGCGGAGGAATGCGTCGTAGATCCGTTGCGTGGCGCGGATTCCCTCGTCCGAAGCGGGTGCGGCCGAGATCGCCGCCAGCTCGTCGCGGTCGCCACCCGAGCAGAAGTACCCGCCGGCGCCCTGGATCACGGCCGAGCCGATGGTGAGGTCGGCGTCGATGCGCTCGCAAGCGTCGATCAGCGCGCCGGCCAGCTCGCCGTCGATGGCGTTGCGCTTGCGCGGCGCGTTGAGGGTGAGCACGGCGACGCCGTCGGTCACCTCGAACAGCACGGGTTCGGTCATGGGCGGGCTCCGCGGAGGTCGACGTCATCGGATTCGTGCGTGCGCAGCAGGGCCGAACGGACCTTCTGCGTCGCCGTCTTGGGCAGTGCGGGACGCACCGAGATGTAGCGCGGCCAGGCGAACTTCGGCAGCTTGCCGTCGAGAAACGCGGGCAGCCCGAGCGGGTCGAACTCGCCGTGCGGCACGACGACGGCGCGGACCTCCTGGCCCACGACCTCGTCGGGCACGCCGACCACGGCCACCTCGTCCACCGCCGGGTGCTCGGCGATCGCCGCCTCGACGTCGGCGGGCCGCACGTTCTCGCCGGCTCGGCGGATCATGTCGTCGGCCCGGCCGTGGAACACGAGGTAGCCCTCGTCGTCGACCGCGCCCATGTCCCCGGTGTGGAACCACAGGTTGCGGAACTTCTGCAGCGTCAGCTCGGCCTTGCCGTGGTAACCGTCGAAGAGCACGAAGGCCTCACGCGGGCGCACGCAGATCTGCCCCGGCTCGCCGGGTGCCACGGGCACGTCGTTCACGTCGAGGATCGCCAGGTCCATGTCGGGCCGGACGGTACCGCAGGTCCCGCGGCGGCGCTGCCCGGAACGGTTGGCCGTGACCCAGCCACCGGTCTCGGTCATGCCGTAGAGCTCGTGGACCTCGACGCCCACGTGGTCCTCGATCGTGGTCCACAGCCCGACCGGCGCGCCGCCACCGGTGCAGAAGCGCAGCTTGTGCGGCGGGATGTGCTCGGGCAGCTTGCGCACGAGCATCGCCAGCATCGTGCCGACGTAGGTGAATCCCGTGGCCTCGTACCGGATCGCCTGTTCCAGGAACTTCGCCGGCTCGAACTTCTCCAGCAGCGCCAGGGAACAGCCGGTGGCGATGGCGGTCATCACCGCGTACACCTGCGGGTTGGTGTGGAACAGCGGCAGCGCCACCATGATCCGGTCGTCGGCGCGGATCCCGATCGCGTCGGCCAGTTCCCGGCCGCCGGCGAGGAACGCGCCGTCGGACAGCACCGCGCCCTTGGGCTGGCCGGTGGTGCCGGAGGTGTAGAGCAGGCTGCTCTCGGCGTCGAGCTCCGCCTCGTGCATCGGGTGCGGCGCGAGGCCGGCCACGGCGTGCTCCAGCTCGTCGGCCGTGGTGAAGCCCAGCGTGTGCCCGGGGTCGAAGCCCGCGTCGGCGACCAGGCGCGCGATGCTCGGGGTGTCGCCGACGGCGAACTCGATGCCCGCGTCGGCCACCACCTGGCGGATGTGTG
The DNA here is from genome assembly GCF_040607795.1 of Amycolatopsis sp. NPDC005232. Lineage (NCBI taxonomy): Bacteria > Bacillati > Actinomycetota > Actinomycetes > Pseudonocardiales > Pseudonocardiaceae > Amycolatopsis > Amycolatopsis sp. NPDC005232. The sequence goes on from NZ_JBEXHL010000015.1 coordinate 235,065, forward strand.
CGCCGGTCGCCTGGTTGTGCAGCGGCACGCACGTGGCGCCGAGCCAGCGCAGCGCGAACCACAGGTAGGGGAACGTCGGCGTGTTGCCGCAGGCGAGCAGCACGCGGTCGCCGGCCCGCACGCCGTTGCTCTGCAGCAGCGTCGCGGTGCGGGTGACCACGTCGAGCAGCCCGGCCCAGCTGATCACCTTGTCGTCCTGCAGCAGGAACGGAGCGTCGCCGCTGGTCTCGCACCGTTGCTTCAGTGTTGCCGCGAACATCTACCGATCCTCCACCCTGACGGCCTTGACCAGGCTCTTCGCGACGGTGTTCTTGAGCACCTCGGCCGATCCCCCGGCCACCTCGTACGCCTTCGCGTCACGCAGGTACCGGCCGAACGGCTGGGTCTCGCGCGTGCCGTGGGCGCCGCACACCTGCACCGCCGTGGAGGCGACCTTCGTGGCGAGCGCGGCCGCCAGCAGCTTGGCCGACGAGGACGAGCGCGCGATGTCGCGGCCCGCGTCGAGATCGCGCGCGGCCTCGTACGTGAGCAGCCGCGTCGCGTCGATCTGCGCGGCCAGCTCCGCGAAGTACCACTGGATCCCCTGGAAATCCAGGACCTTGGTGCCGAACGCGGAGCGCTTGTCCACGTACCGCAGCGCGCCCTCGAACGCCGCGCGCGCGATGCCGAGGCTGATGCCGGCGGCGAGCGTGCGCGAGTTGGCGAGGGTGACCATCACCTGTTTGAGGCCGCGGCCCTCGGTGCCGATCAGGTGGTCGGCGGGCACCTCGACGTCTTCCAGCACCAAATTGACGTGCGGGCCGTTGCGCAGCCCGAACGTCTCGGCCTCGTGGCCCTGGTAGCTGGACACGCCCGGGGTGTCCTTGGTGACCGCGAACGTCGAGACGCCGACGTCGGTCTCGGCGAGGACCACGAACAGCTCCGCTGCCGCGCCGGAGGTGATGAAGGCCTTCTCGCCGTTGAGCACCCAGCCCTTGTCCGTGCGGTGCGCCTTGGTGTCGAGCGTGCGGATGTCACTGCCGTGCCCGTCCTCGGTCAGCGCGAACGACGCGGGCAGCCCACCGGCGTAGCGCGGCAGGTAGCGCTCCTTGAGCGACTCCGCGCCGTAGAGCTCGATGCAGCGCTGGCTCTGGAAGATCGTGATGAGCGAGATACCCAGGATCGCGCTCGCGACCGAGAGCTCCTCCAGCACGGCGAGCAGGTCGGTCATCGGGCGGCCCTCGCCGCCGTAGCGCGGGTCCAGCGTCATCGAGTTCCAGCCGCGTTCGGCGGTGAGCCGTACGAGGTCGAGCGGATAGCGGTCGTCGCGGTCGAGGGCGTCCGCGACCGGGGCCACGTGCTCGCGCGTGAACTCGCGGGCCTCGAGCGCGAGGCGCTCGTCGACGTGGTCTCTCCAGAGGTGCTGCAAGTCGTTCCCCTTCCTCATTCCCGACTCATTCCACGGCTGTGATGGCCCGGCCCGAGCGGTCGGCCAGGAACAGCGCGGTGATCATCATCAAGGCCACGGCGAACAGGCCGGTCGAAATTCCGCCGCCGAGGCCGTAGCGGGCGGCGAGCAGGCCGACGATCCCGGGCCCGAAGCTCGCGATGCCGCGGCCCACCGAGTAGCAGAAGCTCGAGCCCGTGGCCCGGATCGGCGTGGCGAACAGCTCGCCGAACCACGTGCCGAACACCGCGAAGTAGCCCAGCCCGAACGAGATCACGAAGTACATCGCGATCACCGCCCCGGTCGCGGCGCCGGTGGCGATCAGCACGGCGAAGGCGATGAACGCGACCAGCTGCACCGAGGCGAAGGCGAGCAGCGCCTTGCGCCGGCCCCAGCGGTCGCCGAGCGCGCCGGCCGCGATGTAGGAGACCAGCGAGATGGCGGCGCTGATGTAGAGCACCGTCTGCGTCGGTCCGGCGCCCAGGTGCAGGCCGGTCTTGAGGAAGGTCGGCATCCAGGACGAGTAGACGTAGTACGAGTACTGCGCGCCGAACACCACGACTGTGCCGAGCACGACCATCTTCAGCGCGTTCTTCTTGAACAGCATGGCGAGCCCGGCGGTCGCGGACTCCCGTGCGACGACAGTGCCGGCCTGCCGGCCTTCGGCCTTGGCTCGCTGCAGCTCCAGCCACTGCTTCGACTCCGGGCAGGCGAGCCGGATCGCGACCGCGGCGAGCGCCGGCAGCGCGCCGATGGCGAACGCCCAGCGCCAGTTGGGCACGGCACCGGCGACGAAGATGCCGATCGCGTACGCGGGCCAGATCGCGGCCTGCACCATGCCGCCCGCGAGGCCACGACGCTTGGGCGACCACGCCTCGTTCAGCAGCGCGAAGCCGATGGCCCACTCGCCGCCGATCCCGATCCCGGCGATCATCCGGCACACCACGAACAGCCCGAAGCTCGGCGCGAGCGCGCCCAGGCCCGTGCCGATCGCGAACACCCAGATCGTCCACGTGAGCACGCGACGGCGGCCGAACCGGTCGGCCAGCGGGCCGAACAGGATGCCGCCGATCGCCGTGGCCGCGAGCTGCGCCGTGAAGACCGCGCCCACGGCGGCCGTGGAGACGCCGAACGTCTTCCCCACGTCGCCGGCCACCAGCGACAGGATCACGAGGTCGAAGTACTCCATCCCCCAGCCGCTGACCGCGGCCGCGATGATCAGACCGCGCTCTCTTCGGGTGTAGGCGGACCCGGCCACGCCGGCCGGGGCGTTGGTCGCCACTTCGGACATGGGCCACCTGCTTCTTTGCGGGAGGTGAATACTGGTTAGGCGGACGGTAACTCGTCGTTAGCCATAGTTCAAGGGGGTTCGCGGTCACGGTTGGGAAGCCCGACTCGGTCGCGAGCCGGGCTGGGGGCTGCTCGCTGCGTTCGAGATGTGCGCGAGTTCCCGGCTCAGAGGGAGAACTCGGCTCGCAGCGTGGTCGGGCCGCCGGGAGGCGAGGTGAGGGTGAAGTGGCCGTCGAGGGCATTGACGCGGTCGGCGAGGCCCGCCAGGCCGGACCCGGACGCGCCGGGGGCGGCGCCGCCGACGCCGTCGTCGCGGACTTCGACGGTGAGGTGGCGGGCGTGGGCCGTGATGGTCACCGTGGCCTGGGAGGCGTGCGAGTGCTTCACCGCGTTAGTGAGCGCTTCGGCGACGAAGAAGTACGAGCACGCCGCCACGCCCTCGGTGGGCTCGACCTCGACCGCACCGGTCACGACGACCGGCAGGGCGGCGCGCGCGGCGAGGACCTGGACCGCGGGGAGGAGGCCGCGCGAGGCCAGGATCGCCGGGTGGACGCCCGAGGCGAGCTCGCGCAGCTCGGTGAGGGCGGTGAGCGTGTGTTCGACGGCCTCGTCGAGCAGCTGCCGGGCGCGCGCCGGATCGGTGTCGAGCTCCGCGCGGGCGACCCGCAGTTCGAGCAGCAGGCTGACGAGCTGCTGCTGCGCGCCGTCGTGCAGGTCGCGGGCCAGCCGGCGCCGGGCCGCGGTGGTGCTCTCGAAGATGCGGCGACCGGAGGCGCGCGACCTGGCCGCGCGGATCTCGGCCGAGTCGCGCTCGCGCAGCGCCCGCTCGGCCGCGCGGCGTTCGGTCGTGTCGACGAACGCGAGCACCGCGCCCCGCCCGTCCGGCAGGTCCAGCGGCGCCGAGCGCCACGCGACCGGGAACTTCGAGCCGTCGCGCCGGAACAGCCAGTCCTCGTCGCGGTGCAGCGTCTCGCCGGTCACGCGCGGGCGCAGCATCGGGCACTCGGCCGCGGGGAACTCCGAGCCGTCGGGGTGGTGGTGGTGCACCGTCTGGTGGCTCGGCCGGCCCCGCAGTTCGGCCAGGTCGTCGTACCCGAGCACGGCGACCGCCGCCGGGTTGGCGAAGACGATCGCACCCGCGTGGTCGACGACCCACACCGGCTGGGGCACGGTGTCCAGGATCAGCTCGAGCAGAGCGCGAGGAGGCTCCACGGCACCCTCCGGTCGAGGTCAGCGAGCCGGACGCCCTTTACCGTACCCACGAAACCCCGCGGCGCGCCCACCCGGAATACGTGGGCGCGGCTGGGGCTTGCACGAGAGATGAAGGCTGTCACGTTCACCCGCCACGGCGGGCCGGAAGTGTTGTCGCTGTCGGAGCGGGAAGTCCCGGAGCCAGGCACCGGCGAGGTCCGCGTGCGGATCGTGGTGTCGGCGGTGAACCCCACGGACTGGAAGTCGCGCCGCGGCCCCGGTGAGCTCGCGGGCCCGGCCGTGCCCAACCAGGACGGCGCGGGCGTGGTCGACGCCGTCGGGCCGGGTGTCACGGAGTTCACGCCGGGCGATCGCGTGTGGGTGCTGCTGGCCGCGGCCCACTCCCCCTCGTCCGGAACCGCGCAGGAGTACACCGTGCTGCCCGCCGAACGGCTCGTGCGCCTGCCCGACGCGGTCGGCTTCGACGAGGGCGCCGGGTTCGCCATCCCCGCGCTCACGGCGCACCGCGCCCTGACCGTCGCCGAGGACGGGCCGACGCGGCTCGCCCCGGGCGCGCTCTCGGGCCACACCGTGCTGGTCACGGGCGGGGCGGGCGCCGTCGGCAACGCCACGATCCAGCTCGCCCGCTGGGCCGGCGCGACGGTGCTCACCACCGTGAGCACCGAGGCCAAGGCCGCGCTGGCCCGGGCAGCCGGCGCGCACCACGCGCTCCGCTACACCTCCGGCGACCTGGCGGCCGAGATCCGGGCGATCGCCCCCGACGGCGTGGACCTCGTGGTCGAGGTCGCCGCCGGCACGAACACCGGGCTGCACGCCGACGTCCTGCGCACCCGCGGCACCGTCGCGGCCTACGGCGACGACCGCGGCACCGGCACGATCACCCTCGAGTTCGGCCGCAACCTGTGGCTGAACTCGCGTTACCAGTTCCTGGTCCTCTACACCGTCGGCCTCGACAAGCTCCGCGCCGGCGCGGAGGACGTCACCGCGGCGCTGGCCGACGGCGCCCTGCGCCTGGGCGAGGAGCGCGGCCTGCCGGTGCACCGCTTCCCCCTGGAGCAGACGGCACAAGCCCACGAAGCCTCGGAGAACGGCGTGACGGGCAAGATCCTCATCGACGTGACGCCGGCGTCCTGACCCCTGCCGCGAAAACGCCGGTCACCGGGCTGCCCCGGTGACCGGCGTTTCCCGAGCCATCACGCCTAGGCGCACCCACCTTCGTGCTGCCCGCGTCGGCCTCGAAGACCGCCTGCGTGTAGTCCGGGGCGTCCGAGGTGTAGACCTTGCCCGTCACGGTCGCGGTGCGGTTGTACCAAACGATGTCGCCAATGGTGTAATCCTTCGTATTGCACGTCGGCGCATAGCAGGCGGTGAAGCCGGAGCCGCTTCCCGCGCCGACCACCTGTCAGGGCGCGGTCACGAACTCCGGGTCCATGCCCGTCAGTTCCGCGCTCAGGTCCCACAGCCGACGGCCGGCCGCGGAGTCGGCGAGCGGTCCCTTCGGAGTTTCGAGGCGCGGTTTTCCCCGCAGGCCGAAGAACCGCGGGCCCCACAGCTGTCCATTGCGGACAGACGGGGCGAGCGCCGCGTGCACGGACGGCCGGGCGCCCGCGTGTTTTCCTTGCAGTAGTACTCCGGCGGGCACCGCGCGGAGCAGCTGCCCGGTGGTGCGTGAGTGCACCGGCGGCCGTGAAGGAGTCAGCGCGTTCAGGGCGCCGCCGGGGTGGACTACAACGCTCAGGGCACCGCTGTCCGCCTCCTCCAGCCGGCGGGCGAGCTCGAACCCGAACAGCATCTGAGCGAGCTTGGCGCGCTCGTAGGCCTGCTTCGGCGCGAAGGCTCGGGTGCTCTGCAGGTCGTCGAGGTCGAGGTGAGCGGAGCGGGCCGTGAAGCTGCCTGTGGTCACCACACGGCCGGCCGGCAACCGGGGCCACAGCAGGGCCGTGAGGGCGAAGTGGCCGAGGTGGTTGGTGCCGAACGTCAACTCGTGGCCGGCCGGGGTCTCGCGCCGCTCGGGACCTTCGAGGAGCACCCCCGCGTTGAGGACGGCCACGTCGAGCCGCGGCACGTCCAGTGCGTCGACCGAGGCTTTCAGCGAGGCCAGGTCGGCGAGGTCGAGGTGCACGGAGGTGACCCTCGCGCCGGGCACTCGCGCCTGGATCGCCCCGATCGCGGAGGCGGCCTTCGCGGGGTCGCGGCTGCCGAGCACCACGGCGGCGCCGGCCGCGGCGAGCTGCTCGGCGACGAAGTAGCCGATGCCGGCGTTGCCGCCGGTCACCAGCGCGATCGTGGACTGTTTCGCCATGGTCCGCCCTCATTTCTGTAGTCACTATGATTCCAGAGTAACTACAATTCCAGAGTCACTTCAGCTATCGTGAGCCTCATGCCCGCCACCCCCGGCCGACGCGAACGCAAGAAGGCTCGCACCCGCCAGGCACTCGACGAAGCCGCCCTGCGCCTGTTCCTCGAGCACGGCTACGACCACGTCACCGTGGCGCAGATCGCCGAGGAGGCCGACGTCTCCGTCGCCACGCTGTTCGCCCACGTGCCCGACGGCAAGGAAGCCCTGATCTTCGACGACGGCACCGAGCGCCGCGAAGGTCTCGTCGCCGCCGTGCGTGAGCGGGAAGCCGGCGAACCCGTCCTCGCCGCCCTGCGCCGGTTCTTCGCGAACCGCGGGCCGTTCGCCGCCGAACTGCCGCCCGAGTACGAACGCAAGCGTGCCCTGATCGTCACCACGCCGACCCTGCGCGGGCACGCGCGAAAGCTCTGGATCGCGAGCGAAGACGCGCTGACCGAAGCGATCGCCGAGGCGAGCGAGGTGCCCGCGACCGACATGGCGACCAGGGCGCTGGCCCGCTACGTACTGGAGATCCCCGACCTCACCGGTACCGAGCCCGACCCCCTCGCCGCGATGCACGCCGTGTTCGATCTCCTCGAGTCCGGCTGGCCACCGCGGCACGCCTGAGCACCCCGAACGCGCGAGGCCACACTTTCGCAGGTACCGCGTCGGCCGTCACAGCCGGTATACCTGGTCCCACGCACCGATAGGTCTGGACCATTACGGCAGCCGACCGGGGTGTCGGCCCGGCCGCGCCCCGGCACCGTCCTTTGTGGAGGTACCATGCACCGGCTGGACGCGATCCGCGACCACGCGATCGGACTTTTCCGCATCGTCGTGGGGTTCCTCTTCGCCTGCCACGGCGTGAAAACCCTCTTCGGCCTCCTCGGCGCCCACGCCCCCGCGCAGGTCGGCGCGTGGCCCGGCTGGTGGGCGGCGCTCATCCAGCTCGTGGCGGGCGCGCTGGTGTTCCTCGGCATCGGCACCCGCGCGGCCGCGCTGATCGGCTCCGGGTCGATGGCCTTCGCCTACTTCACCGTCCACGCGCCGAACGACGTGCTGCCGATCCAGAACGGCGGCGAGCAGGCCGCGCTGTTCTGCTGGACCTTGCTGGTGCTCGCGTTCACCGGACCCGGCCGGTTCGCGCTCACCGGGGCACTTGCGGCTTTCCGTGCCACTCAACGGGAAAACCCCCGCGCACCCGTACGGGGGTGAGGTGCGCGGGGGTCGAGTCGCCCGGATCGCCAGCCCGGATCAACTGCGTGGTTGAAAAACGGGGATCAGCCGACCGACGGCCCCATCCCGAGCGACTGCGGAGTGCTCGCGTCGGGTGAGGGCTGGTGCAGGCCTTCGTCGAGCGGCCCGAACTCGGTCATCAGCGCCGCGCTGCCGCCCCACGGCGTTTGCTCCTCGGCGATCAGCGAGTTCGTCGTCAGCAGCAGGCCGGCGACCGAAGCGCCGTTCTGCAACGCCGAACGGCACACCCGCAACGGGTCGATGATGCCGAGCTCGACGAGGTCGCCGAAGCGCCCGACCAACGCGTCGAACCCTTCGTCGTCGCCGAGCTTCCGGGTCTGCTCCACGATCTCCTCGGCCGCGTACCCGGCGTTGCTGGCGATCAGCAGCGCCGGTGCGCTCAGCGCGCGGCGCACGATGTCGGCGCCGATGGCGTAGTCGCCTTCGAGGTCGAGACCGGTCAGCACCTTCTCCGCGTGCAGCAGGGTCGCGCCGCCGCCGGCGACCACGCCCTCCGCGATCGCGGCCCGGGTGGCCGAGAGCGCGTCCTCCACGCGGTGCTGCAGCTCCTTGAGCTCGGCCGGCGTCGCGGCGCCGACGCGGATCACCGCGACCTTGCCCGTCAGCGCGCCGATCCGCTCGGTCAGCACGTCGTCGTCGATGCCGAACTGCGCGCGCTCGCGCTCGGCCCGAAGCTGGTTCACGCGGAACTCGATCGCTTCGGCCGACCCCGAGCCCCCGACGATCTGGGTCGCGTTCTCCGTCACCCGCACCTGCTTCGCGCGGCCGAGGTGCTCGAGTTTCATCGTCTCCAGCGAGAACCCCGAGTGCTTCGACAGCACGGCCCCGCCGACCACGGCCGCCAGGTCCTCCAGCTTGTGCAGCCGGCGGTCGCCGAAGCCGGGCGCGCGGATCGCGACGGCCTGGAACGTGCGGTTCACGTGGTTGTGCACGAGCATCGACAGCGCCGTGCCCTCCACGTTCTCCGCGATCAGCACGAGCGGACGCGGGTTGCGCATCACCTTGTCCAGCACCGGCATCAGCTGTTGCACGTTGCTGATCTTCTCGCTGCACATGAGGATGTACGGGTCGTCGAGCACCGCTTCCAGGCGCCCGGGATCCGTGACGAGGTACGGCGAGAGGTAGCCGTTGTCGAACTCGAAGCCCTCCACGAACTCCACCGACATGCCGATGCGCGGCGACTCCTCGATCGTGACGACGCCGCTCTCCCCCACCGTGTGCAGCGCCTTGGCGATCACCGAGCCGACGGCCCCGTCGTCGTTGGCGGAGATCGCCGCGACCCGCGCGTAGTCCTCTTCGGACTTCACCGGGTGCGCCATCGTCTCCAGGTGCTCGACGAGCCGGCCCACCGCCGCGTCGATGCCGCGCTTGACGAGCACGGGGTTGCCGCCGTGGGCGATCGCCCGCATGCCCTCGCCCACGATCGCCTGCGCGATCACGGTCGCGGTCGTGGTGCCGTCGCCCACCACGTCGTTGGTCTTGATCGCCGCTTCTTTCACCAGCTGTGCGCCCATGTTCTCGAACTGGTTGCGCAGGTGGACTTCACGCGCGATCGTCACGCCGTCGTTGGTGACCACGGGCGAACCGGTGATCTTCTCGATGATCACGTTGCGCCCCTTGGGGCCCAGCGTCGACTTCACTGCCTCCGCGAGTTTGTCCACCCCCGCCACCAGCAGGTCGCGGGCTTCCGAGCCGAAGCGAAGTTCCTTGGCCATGCTGCTCCTCCTGTGTGATGGGACTGGATCGGCTAGGGGACGAGAATGGCGCGGCCCCGCACGCGGCCGGCATCGAGATCGGCCAGCGCGTCGAGTGCCGCGTCGAGCGGGTACTGCCTGGTGTGCAAGGTGACCTTGCCCGCCTGCGCGAGCACCATCAGCTCCACGAGGTCGTTGTAGGTGCCCACCAGATTGCCCACGATGTTGCGTTCCGTGGAGATGATGTCGATCGTCGGCACGTCGATGTTGCTGCCGTACCCGATCACGAAGTGCGAACCGGCGCGGCGCGTCATGGCGAACGCTTCCTGCTGCGCGCCCTGCTCGGCGACGAAGTCCAGCACCACCTCGGCACCATGGCCGCCGGTGAGGTCGAGGACCGCGTCGACGTGGGTGCCGTCGGCGACCACGGTGTGGTCGGCCCCGAGCTCCGCGGCGAGCTTGAGCGCCTCGACATTGCGGTCCACGACCACCACGGTCGTCGCGGTGAGCGCCCGCAGCGACTGGATGCCGATGTGCCCGAGCCCGCCCGCGCCGTTGACGACGCACACCGTGCCCGGCGGCAGCAGCGGCACCGCCTTGCGTACGGCGTGGTAGGCGGTGATGCCGGCGTCGGCCAGCGCCGCGACGTCCTCGGGGCGCGTGTCCGGGTCGAGCTTGATGCACGCCCGCGCCGAGGTGAGCAGGTACTCGGCCATCCCGCCGTCGGAGTCGATGCCGGGGAAGGCGTTGTTCTCGCAGTGCATGTCGTTGCCGGCGCGGCAGGCGTGGCACAGCCCGCACGTCGGCGTCGGGTGCAGGATCACGGTGTCGCCGACGGCCACGTTGGTCACGGCGGAGCCGACCTCGTGCACCCAGCCCGCGTTCTCGTGCCCGATCGTGTAAGGCAGCGCGACGCCGGATTTCGCGGCCCACTGCTCCTCGATGATGTGCAGGTCCGTGCGGCACACGCCGGCCCCGCCGATCTTCACCACCACGTCGAGTGGCCCGGAGACCTTCGGCTCCGGCACCTGCTCGATCACGGGCTGCTGGTGGTACGCGTGCAACCGCACCGCCTTCATGGCGTCTCCTCCGTATCGGGGTTGTCGGTCGCCTCCGGGTAACGGGCGCGCAGCATCCCGCGGCACACTCCCGAGTTGGCGTCCTGGCTCACGCGTGTGAGCCGCGCGAGGCCGAGGTGCCGGTGCAGTTCGTCCGCCGTCACGGCCTCGCCGGTGCCCGGGTCGAGTACGAGCGGGTCCGCGTCGCCGCCGGGCAGGCCCAGCTCACGGCGGCGTTCCCGCAGCCGCTCGCGGTCCGGCGTCGGCGGCGCGTCGGCGAGCGTCAGGTCCGCCAGGCGTTCCCGGGCCACGCCGCCGGACACCATCGACCGGCACACGCGGTCGGTGCCGGCGAGCACGGCCTTGCGCAGGAAGTCGGCGCGCAGGCTGTCGAGCTCGTCGGCCGCCTCGTCGCCGAAGGAACCGACGAAACCGGCCCGTGCCGCCACCCCCTTGTTGATCACGTCGGCGGCGAAGTGGTCCTTCAGGCGCACCACGGCCCGGCTGACCCCCGGCACCGCCGAGACGGCGTCGAAGGAGTCGGCCACCATCAGGAACGCGAAGTTCGGCGCGCAGAAATACGTCGGCAGGCACAGCTCGACGACCGCCTCCCCACCCGGGTCCACTGTGGAGCTGGCCACGAAACCCAGGTCGGTCAACGGCCGGTCGAGCTCGGGATCGCGCACGGTCCCCAGCGCCGACCAGACCGCCGCGGTGATCGCGGCGGTCTGGTCGGTGCGCGCGCCGGCGGAACCGGGCGCCATCACGGCGACGGAACCCCTACTGCCTCGACGGTCTCGGGTGCCTTGAGGCCGAGCCCCTCGGGCACTTCGAGGCCGTACAGGCGGGCTGCGTTGAGGCCGAGGATCTTCTTCTTGGTCTCGACCGTGAGCTTCCCGTAGTCGGAGAACTCCTCGCCGTCGGGCATCTGCCAGTCGACGAAGCCTTCCACCTGCCACTTCGGCTCCCAGATGGCATAGTCGGCGCCGAAGAGCATCTTGTCCTCACCGACCCAGAACAGCAGCTCTCCCATCACCTTCGCGAAGAACCGCGGCCGCGCGTGCATGAGCCCGCCGATGACCACCGACAGGCCGGCGTAGACGTTGGGCTCCTGCGTGGCCATGAAGCAGAAGTCCTCGATCCGCGGCAGCCCCACGTGCTCGACGATGAAGTTGAGCTCCGGGAAGTTCGTGGCGGCGTAGTCCACGTCCTTCACGTCGAACGCGTCCTTGTCCAGGGGCCAGATCGTCGGTCCCTTGTGGACGTGGATGTTCTTCACGCCGAGCTCCTGGCACTTCTCCAGGTAGCGCGAGGCCTCCGGGTCCCTCAGGCTCCAGCCGCGCGAGTCGCCGTGCCACTCGGCAGTGTAGAGCTTCGCACCCTTGCAGCCCCAGCGCTTCACGCGCTCTTCCAGGGCTTTCAGCCCCGGATCGCCGTCACGCGGGTCCCAGTTCGTGTTGACCACGAACCGGCCCGGGTACTTCTCCGCCAGCGCCCCGTTGGCCTCAGTGGTGTTGAACCCTTCGCGGTACCACTGCCGCAGGCTCGTGGGCTGGAAGATGGCGACGTCGACGTGGCCGGCGTCGAACAGGTCGTACATCATCGTTTCTTCGTCGTACTTCTGGAACTTCTCGATCGGCCAGTGGGTGTCGGCCGGGCCGAGGCTCTGGTACGCGTGGAAGCACTCGATCCAGCCCTTCGCGTACTGCTCCTGACCCGGCACCCAGTTGGCGGGGCTGGCATCCCAGAAGTGGGTGTGCCCGTCGACTACGAAGTACTTTTCGCCGTCCTTTTCGTACACGGTGCTCCTCCCGGACTGAATCGAGTGCGTCTCCTGAGTTGTACTGTTGCGATCGGTGCCGTTACTTGCGCGCCACGAGGTCGAAGTCGAGGTACTCGGCCGCGTCCTCGGGGTTGGCGAACATGATGGTGCGGTCGTCGAGGTGGACCATGCGCCCGTAGTGGGTGGACATGTTCTCCTCGAACTCCGCCGAGTTGAACCAGCCCTCCTCCTCGCCCGCCGCTTCGTCGATCTCGGAGTAGTCGACGTCCATACGGCCGTCTGCATCCACGCGGATCATCGAGGGCAGCGGCGTGATGGTCACGTTTTTCTTGCCACCCATGACCTCGGCCACGATCACGCCGACCTGGTTGTTCATCAGGGTGAACCCGCACCGGTTCGACGCGGTGTTGTTGGACTTGTACGGGCTCTCCGCCGTTTTGAAGACAGTCACTGGCTCAGCTCCTTCGGTGCCTGCAGACCCAGGTCGGACAGGATGCCGCCGAAGCGGCTCTTGGCGCGGTCGAGACCGTCTTCGAACCGCATGGGCTTCGCGTCGGGCTGCGACCACAGCGGCTGCATCGTGCGTGCGGCCGAAAGGCACTTCGGCACCCACGCCGCGAGCCACTGGTCCATCTGCGCGCGGTTGTGGTCGGCGAACTCGCTGTCGTTGACCAGCAACTCGAACATCGCCTTCGTGTAGCGCAGGTCGCGTTCGGAGTAGTCGAACTCCTCGGCACCGATCAGCGTCGGGGTCACGAAGTCGCCGTTGGCCGGCGCCGCCTGCTGCACGAGCCGGCTGCGGAAGAGCTCGCCCACGAGCGGTTCGAACACGATGTTCGCGGCGAAGATCGCCTCGCACCAGTCCCAGATCTCCGTGAGCGCCTCCGCCGTCTCACGCACGCCCTGCCAGGCCGGGTCCTCGTTCCACGTCGCGAGGTGCGCGGTGCCGTCGAAGCCCTCGATCTCCTCCGACAGCGTGAGGTTGTACAGCGCGAGGTCCTGCGCCGCACGGATGCGGTGCATGCTGTTCACGGAGATCGCGTTGTTGTGCATGTTGGTGGGAGCGCGGCGGTTGGCGTTGGCGAACAGGTACAGACCGAGGCCGTGGTCCACGTGCATCCACGCGCCGACGTGCTGCGACACGAAGCTGACCCAGTTGGGGTTCCACTGCTCGAACGCCTTCGACTGCCGCGCCGCGTCGACGTTCTGGTTGAGCTGGCGCACCACGTTGGCGTTGTAGCGGTAGAGGGTGAGCTCCCACTCCTCGTTGGGGTCGCGGAACTCGTGCCAGCCGTGGGCCGGCCACGGGTAGCCCTGGCCGCCGGAACCTGGGCTGCGCACGGGCACGGGGCGGTCGGAGCCCCAGGCCTTGAGCGCGGTCCACTCGAGCGGGTAACCGCCCTTGCCGTCGGCGAAGCCGTACAACCAGCCCTGGCTCAAGTAGTGCCGCGGGTCCGGTTGCACCTCGACGGTGACGTCTTCGTAGTGGCTCTGCTTGCGCTTCTTCGGGGTGAAGTAGTTGAAGTGCCGCTCCGCCGAATCCGGGAACTCCCGGGCGCCCGCCTCGGCATCGGTGAAGACGGGCTTGGGAACGCTTCGTTCAGCCGTCGTTGTCATGGGTTTCATTCCTTCGCGTCGGGCACTCGCCTCGTCGTTGCGTCGGTTTCCCAGCCGGACTCACGTCTCGTCCGCATCGCCGGTGGTGGTGAACTTGTCGTAGAAGATCCGCTTCTCCGGCACGCCGAGCGCCGGCAGCAGCTCCAGGGCCGCCTCCACCATGGGCGGCGGCCCGCACACGTAGACGTCGGTGCGGCCCAGGTTTGTCTCGAGCCGCCGCACCACATCGGTGATCAGGCCGGTCTCGCCACCCCAGTCCTCGCCGTCTTCGGGCTCGGAAAGGGCCGGCACGAACCGGAAACCCGGGATCTTGTCCTCGAGGGCCTTCAGCTCGTCCTCGAAGCACAGGTCCCTCTTGCCGCGGGCACCGTAGTAGTAGGTCGCCTTCCGCTCGATGCCGCGCTCGGCCATGGACCGCAGCAGCGAGAGGATGGGCGCCATGCCGGCGCCGCCACCGAGGAACACCAGATCCCGCTCGGGCGCGTCCCGCAGGGTGAAGACCCCGAACGGGCCCGACACGTCGAGCCGGTCCCCGACCGACACCGCGGTGTCCAGGAAGTGCGAGAACAACCCGTCCGGGTAGATCCTGATCACGAACTCCAGCAGGCCGGAGTCCCGGCCTGGGGTGTTCGCCATCGAGAACGACCGGGTGGCCTCGTGTCCGGGGACCGCGAAGTCGAGATACTGGCCGGGGAAATACTTGAACGACTCGGCGTCCACGAGCCGGACCACGAGCCGCCGGAGGTCGTGCGTGATCTCCTCGAGCGACACCACCTCCGCCACCGCCTCCTGGATCGGCAATCCGGAGTGGATCATCTCCTCGTCGTAGTTGAGCAGTTCGATCGTCAGGTCCTCGTACGCGTGCGCCCGGCACAGCAGCGTGAAGCCCTCCTCCTTTTCGAAATCGGGCAACGCGAACGTGGAGTACCGATCGTGGTCGACGTCGTCGCCGTCGAGGATGAACGACTTGCAGGAGGCGCATTGCCCCTCCTTGCAACCGTGCATGAGCATGACGCCCTGCTCGGCAGCCGCCCGCAGGATGTTCTGGTCCTCGTCGACCTCGATCTCGATGCCGACCGGTTCGAAGCGCACGTGGTGCTTGTTTCCCATCGCTTCCCTGCCTGAACGCCGGAGCTTCGCACGCATCCCGGGTCGCCACCGTCGGCGACCGGGGGCCGCCGTCCAGGCGGCACCCGATCGCCGGCGGAGGCCGGTCGTGGCGTCCGATCAGGACGTTGCCCTCGCGGGCCGTCCCGCCGGACCCTGTCGGTTGTAGTCGTCCTGGAACGCGGCCCGCTGCTCGGCGTTCATCTCGTTGAGCAGCACGTTCGGGCTCTGCAGCGGCGGGCACCGGCGCAGGTGGTCCAGTGTCCACATCTTCTTCGGGTCCAGGTCGAGGTGCGGCTGGGCGACCAGGGTCTTGCCGTCGTCCCGGACGTAACCCATGTCGGACACCACATCGGCCCAGTTCCAGCCGTGGTAGAGCGTCTCCCACTCGCGGGACCCGATGAGCTGGCCCATGTTCGGGGTCTCGCGACCCTGGTACGTGGGCCGGAATGCCTCGACGTCGGTCCACCGGCAGGCTTCGTGGCAGTACGTCCGCCACTGCCCGTCGACCTCCGCCATGACCATGTCCTCACGCACGAGGCACGGCACCATGCAGACCCAGCACCGGTGCGGGTAGACGTAGTCGACGTCTTCCAGCGCGATCGGGTTGTGCCCGTTCGGCACGGACAGGCGGCTGTAGTTCTCCCACCACTTGCCGTACTTGTCGTACCAGCCCGGGTACTTGTACTCGAACCACTCGAAGTCCTCGTCCGTCATCGGGTCGATGCGCCAGTAGTTGGCGAGCCACCCGGTGGCGAAGAACTGCGCGACTTCGTGCACGTAGCCCTTGTCCCAGATCTGCTTCCACGCTTCTTCGATCAAGTCGTGCGGAATGACCAGACCGTACTTCTCGAGCGGGACGAGATAGCTGCGGTAGTAGTCGTCGTAGATCCACCGGCGCCACATCTCCGCGTAGCTTTCCCGGTCCTTGCGACGGTCCTTCGTGCCGTACTCGATGAAGGTGCCGATGGCCGCGTCGACCACCCGGTGGTTGTTCCACCACGCGTAACGCAGGTCGCGTTCGAGCAGCTGGTGGTTGCTTTCGTCGGAAAGTGCCATCAAGAGCGTGGCGTAACCGTTGCTGATGTGGCGGGACTCGTCGGACTGCACCGAGTGGAACACCGTCGGCAGCAGGTAGTCGCCATTGGCCGCGGCCTCGGCGGGCATGGCGACGAACAGCGTGTTGGTGAACGCCGTCTCGGCCACGATCGTGAGGTAGATGCTCGCCGCGGTGATGGCGTCACCGGTGATGAAGCCCTCGGCGAACTGCCGGCCGATCGTGCCGCAGTAGTCGTTCTGGAAGTTGCGCAGGCTCGAGTTGAAGCCCGCCGGGTCGATGTAGTTGTTCATGTACAGGCGCTTGAGGTTCTGCTGGATCGTCGAGTGGCGAACCTCGTCGATCATCTGGATCGCCTGGCCGTTGTGCAGTTCCGGGTTCGGCACCGTACGGAACAGCAGCGGCATGGCCCGCGCCGCGGAGATCTCCGGCAACGGGATAATGGACAGGAACAGCTTCTGCCACTCCAGCCACCGTTCCTGGACCTGCCGGAACATGTTGCCTCGGATGGCGCCGTCCTCGGCCCCGTATACGCGGTGGTCCTTTTCCTCCTGCATCGGGAAGTAGGAGCGGAGCACCTGCTTGAGCGGGTCCTTCTTCTTGGCCTTCTGGAACGTGTAATCGGTTCCGTAGTGCGACACCGGCTGGTGGTACACCGGTTCCCACGACAGCTCCTGGATCTTCTGGTGGGCTTTCGCCACGCTCTGGCGGCTCATGGTTTCTCCTTACCCGTCGCGCCACGACGGCTGCTGGCTCGCCCGACCCGCACCGCGGTACCCGGTTCACCCGGCCGGACCGGGGGCGAGAAGTCCTGCGAAGACGATTAGGGGGGCGGCCCGCCGAACCGCGAGTCTCAATACGAGACAAGCCGCGGAGATTTTTTCAGCCGTCCTCCATCATCGCCGCCCGCAGCTCGGCCAGCTGCGACTCCTTCTCGTGCTGCACCCGCACATCACCTTCGGCCGTGGGCGTGATCCCCAGTGCACGCAGGAGTTCCGCGGCCGGCTCACCGGGCGGGCCACCGGAGCCGAGCGTCGGGTGCAGTCCGATGTCCACGAGGTGGCGGAACACCAGGTCGACAACCGTCCAGGGGTTGTACGTCTCCTCGGCTTGTTCATCCATTCGGGTCCTCCTACGCAGCTCGTCCGGACTCCCCATGAGAACCCCGCGCGCGCGAGGAGCGCGTCTCAAGGTGAGACCCGCGCTGGACACGTGTCCTAAGCTGAGCACGACCCGGTACTGCGACACAAAGACGTGGGCAGCGACAGGAGGTCGAGCCGTGGTGAAGAGTCCACCCGCCCGCCAGGTCGCACCGAACCCGGCCGCGATCCTGCCCGACGAAGACGGTCTGGCCAGGACCCGGATTCGCTTTCTGACGTCGGAAACCATTGAGCCGGACCAAGTCCGCGAGGCGATCCTCGCTTCGTGGTGGCGGTCGCGGCACTTCCGCGTGCCCGCCGATCGCATCGACCTGCCCTACCTCGGCGAGGTCAACCTCGACACTCCCTTGATCCACAGCGCGAAACTCGTCATGCAACGGCTCGGCGACCAGCTGGACGGGCAGCCGATCAGCATGATCCTCGCCGACCCGACCGGCACGGTGCTGAGCCAGCGCACCGGCGACACCGACCTGCACCGCCACCTCGAACGGGTGGAGCTGGTCCCCGGCTTCAGCTACGGCGAGAAGTTCGTGGGCACCAACGGCATCGGCACCGCGCTGGAGGACGACCAGCCGACGCACGTGTTCGGCCACGAGCACTACGCCGAGCACCTGGAGAACCTCGCGTGCGCGGGCGTGCCGATCCACCACCCGATCTCCGGGAAGATGATCGGCGCCGTCGACCTCACGTGCTGGCGCAAGGACGCGGGCGGGCTGCTGATCGCGCTCGCGCGCAGCACGGCCGAGCAGATCCAGCAGGCGCTGCTGACGCACAGCAACCTGCGCGAGCTGATCCTCTTCCAGTCCTACCTGCAGGCGTGCCGGCGCACGACCGGCATCGTGATGGCGTTCAACGACGACATCGTGATGATGAACGACAGCGCGCGCCAGCTGCTCAACTCCGCCGACCAGTCGATCCTGCTCGGGCACGCCGCGCAGGCGCTGTCGGAGTACCGGCGCAACACCGCGACCGTGACGCTCTCGGGCGGGGGCAAGGTCAAGATGCACTGCCGGCGCGTGCCGGGCCAGCACGAGGACGACGTCGTGGGCGGCGTGCTCTCGGTGAAGCTGATCGTCTCGGAGGCCGAGTCGAGCGGCGTACCCGTGCCGATGCTGCCGATGTTCCTGCCGGGCCTGGTCGGTTCGGCTCCGTCCTGGCTGCGCTGCACGCACGACGTCGACGCCGGCTACAGCCGCGGCGAGTGGCTCGTGCTCGCCGGCGAGCCGGGCACCGGGAAGCTGAGCCTGGCGAAGGGCGTGCACCAGCGGCGCAACCCGACCGGCCGGCTGCACACGCTCGACGCGCGCGACGCGGCGGAGGACGACTGGCTCTGCGACCTTCGGCGCGACCTGATCGACGATCCGGTCGACACGCTCGTGGTGCAGCACCTGGAGTCGCTGAGCGGCGAGAACCTGAAGGCGTTCTCGGCAGTGCTCGAAGAAGTGCGTACCGCATACGGCGCCAACGCGCCGTGGCTCGCGGTCACCCTCGCCCCGGAGGCCGAGACGACGCCGGATCTGGCCGAGTCGCTGGCGTTCTTCCCGCGCACGGTGACCGTGCCGCCGCTGCGCCGCCACATCGACGACCTGACCGAGCTCGTGCCGTTCTTCCTCGCGAAGCTCTCGCGCGGCAGCCGGCTCTCGTGCTCGCCGACGGCGCTGCACCTGCTGATGCGCGCCGACTGGCCGAGCAACACCGCGCAGCTCTACCAGGTGCTCAAGAAGGTCGCGCAGCACCGGCGGCTCGGCGCGATCCAGCCGAGCGACCTGCCGGCCGAGTACCAGGCCATCGCGAAACGGCCGCTGAAAGGCCTCGAGTCGATCGAGCGCGACGCGATCGTGCGCAGCCTCGAGGAGGCCCACGGCAACAAACCGCGCGCGGCACAGCTGCTCGGCATCTCGCGCGCGACGATCTACCGCAAGATCCACGAGTACGGCATCGTCACGCCCGACCACTGAGTTCACGGAGGTCCCGCACGCCGGGGATCATCATGGAGCCATGCGGTGGCCGGGTGTGCGAGGGCTGAGCCCGCGGCGACGGCTGCTGGTCGCCGGGGTGGCGCTCGCGGTCGTGGCGGCCGGCGTGGTCACCGCGGTGTCCGTCGGCGGGCGTTCCGGCGTACCCCGTGCCGGAAGCCCAGCGCAGGACACGCCGGGGCCGGTGCTGCTGGTGCCCGGCTACGGCGGTGGCCGGGACTCGCTCGAACAGCTGGCCGACCGCATCCACCGGGCCACGGGCCGGGACACCGAGGTGCTCACCCTCGCCGGCGACGGGACCGGCGACCTTCTGCAGCAGGTGGACGTGCTGACGGAAGCCGTCGAGCGCGCGTATGCCGGCGGAGCCCCGTCGGTGGACGTGATCGGCTACTCGGCGGGCGGGGTCGTCGCGCGGCTGTGGGTCGCGCGCGAGGGCGGCGAGCACCAGGCGCGGCGCGTGATCACGCTCGGCGCGCCGATGCACGGCACCACACTCGCCACCGCCGGCGGAGTGCTGGCGCCCAGCGCGTGTCCCACGGCCTGCCGCCAGCTCACGCCCGGCAGCGCGCTGCTGCGGCAGCTGCCGCCCATCCCGCCGGGCCTGCCGTGGCTTTCGGTGTGGACGCGGCTGGACCAGACCGTGACGCCCCCGGAGTCGGCGCGCCTCGACGGCGCGGTGAACGTGGCGCTACAGCAGGTGTGTCCCGCCGACACCGCCGCGCACGGCGACCTGCCGACGGACCCGGCCGTGACCGGTCTCGTGCTGAACGCGATCGGCACCGCGCCGCTGAGCACGCCGGCCTCGTGCGCGGACCTCAGCGAGTGATGCCGGTCAGCTGGTGACGTCCTTGGTGGCGAAGTTCGCCCACGCGGCGCCGAAGAACACCACGATGTAGCCGGCCTGCAGCAGCAGCCCGTGGTCGATGTTGTGCCACAGCACGGGATCGCGGAAGAAGTCGAGCCACGAGAGCCAGTAGTGCGTGGGCAGGTACGGCTTCACCGGCGCGGCCGCGTCGAGCGTTTCCAGCACCGAGCTCGTGATGAGCACGGCCAGCCCGCCGAGCGCGGCGCCGAGCGCCGAGTCCGCGAGCGTCGACAGGAACATCGTGATCGCCGCGAACCCGAGCATCGACAACACGATGTAGGCCACGGCCCCCAGCAACCGCAACGCGAGTGACGACGAGCTCAGCGACGTGCCCGACAACGTCACGACCTGGGCCGCCTGGCCGCCTGCCCCGACCTCGCCGCCCGTACCGAACAACAGGATCCCGATCACCAGCGACGTGAGGACCACGATCGCGATCGCCGCCGTCACGTACACCGCGAGCGCCACAAGCTTGGCCGTCAGCAGGCGCGTGCGCCCGGCCGGGCGCGCCAGCAGGTACCGCAACGTGCCGCCCGAGGCCTCCCCCGCCACGGAGTCCCCCGCCACCACCGCCACCGCGATCGGCAGGAACAGCGGCAGCACCAACGCGAGCGCGGCCGCCGGGTACAGCGACCCGTCGCTCACCACCGCCGACAGGAACGCCCCGCCCTGCCCCGGCGGCGGCGCGAAGTCCGCGGTCGCCAGGAACACCGCCACGATCGCCGGCAGCAGGCACAACAGCACCACGCTCACCCACACGCGCGGCCGCAAGGCGAGCTTGCGCAGTTCGACGCCGATCACCGCGTGCCTCCGAAGCGGTCCGAACCGTGGCCCGTCACTTCGAGCACGACCTGTTCCAAAGTGCGGTGCTCCTCCCGCAGGTCGCTCACGCGCACGCCCGCGCTGACGAGCCGGGTGTTGAGTTCCGCGGCGTCGGCGTAGCGGACCACGAGGTGTTCACCGTCGCGGTGTTCGAGGTGGCCGTCGAGCACGGCGGCGGCCGCGGCGGGGTCCGGGGTGCGCAGGAGGACGCGGCCCGTCGCGGCGCGCAGGGCGGCGACGTCGCCGTCGAGCACCAGGCGGCCGTGGTCGACGATGCCGACGCGGGTGCACAGCTGCTCGATCTCGGCGAGCAGGTGGCTGGAGAGGAACACGGTGGTGCCGTCGCGGTTGAGCTCCAGCAGAAGCTCGCGGATCTCCTTGATGCCCTGCGGGTCGAGGCCGTTGGTGGGCTCGTCGAGCACCAGCAGCCGCGGGCGGTCGAGCAGGGCGCCGGCGAGGCCGAGACGCTGGCGCATGCCCAGCGAGTACGCCTTGACCGGCCGCCGGTCGACGCCGGCGAGCCCCACGCGTTCCAGCGCCTCCTCGATGCGCCGCCGCCGGGTCCGCCTTCCGCGGTGGCGGCCGGCGGCGTCGAGCAGCGCCAGGTTGCGCCGGCCCGACAGGTGCCCGTAGGCGGCCGGGCCCTCGACGAGCGCGCCGACGTCGGGCAGCACGTCGGCGAGCCGCTTCGGCACCGGCTGGCCGAGCACCTCGATCTCGCCGCTCGTGGCGTAGACGAGCCCGAGCAGCATCCGCACGAGCGTGGTCTTGCCGGATCCGTTCGGGCCGAGGAAGCCGTAGCGGTCGCCTTCGCGGACCTCCAGGTCGACCGCGTCGACGGCCACGGTCCGGCCGTACCGCTTGGTCAGCCCCCTCGTGACGATCATCGGCCGCTCCGGCGCAGCGTGGCCAGATCGGCCGCGGCCGCGGCCAGCACCGACGGCGCGACCAGCCCGGCGAGCAGGTAACCGCGCCGCGAGCTCGGCGGGCGCACGATCGCGAGCGACAGCGGCGTGACCGACAGCTGCACGGCCGTGCCCCGCGGCAGCGTGATCGCGGTACCGCCCGCCTTGCCGGCCGCGTCCGCCGCGCCGTCGGCGACCGCGCGCGGCACGGCGACCACGGCGAACGTCGCGAGCCCCGAGCCGTAGAGCGCGGCGCCCTGCACGCCACCGAAGTTCGCGGTGCGCACCGGCCGGCCGCCGAGCGTCGGAGGCAGGCGGACGCGGCCCAAAGCGCCCAGCGCGTTCGTCAAATCCGGCGCGTTGGTGGCCGTGAACCCGCTGCCCGGCGCGGGTACCGGGGTGGTCACGACGGGTGCGGTCTGCTCGACGTCCTCGAACTCCGTCGTGAGCATCGGCGCCTGCCGGCCGCGCGCGGTCACCTCGACGCGAAGCGGTAGCCCGCTGTCCGGATCGGCCCACACGTCGACGCCGCCGATGGTCGTCTCCGGATCGTCGGGCACCAGGCGGAACCCGGCGGCCGGGATGCCGGCGACGTTGCGCGGCGGCAGCGCGCTCACCGGATCCGTGGGCGCGGACCGCAGCGCCCACCGTGCCAGCTCCGGCGGCAGCAGGTCACCCGCGCGCGGCAGCCGAACGGCCGGGTCGCCCGTCAGCTGGGTCAGCATGTTCGCCCCGTAGTCCCAGGTGTATTCGCCTTCGGGCAGGTGGTAGACGTCGTGCTCCCCCGTCGTGGTCAGCACCGCCACGCGGTAGCGGTCGGGCCCGGCGTACCAGGCACGCGTGGTCGTGGTGGTGGAGAACAGGGCGGACACGTCGGCGAGATCCGGCAGCTCGGGGATCGCCAGCGAGCCCCGGCTTTGCGCCAGCCCCTGATACGGCTTCGCGGCCGAACCCAGCACCAGGTCGCGCAGGTGCCCGGCGTCGGCGACCGGCCCGGCGGGCCGCAGGGCCGCGACGAGCGACGGCAGCGTCACCAGCGCGATCGCCACGACGGCGACCACCGCCCAGCGAAGACCGCGCTCACGACGCACGACGGACACCGGCATCACCTCTGAGTCCCCTTCCACGGTCCCTTTGTACGCCACGAAACCGCGTCGCCCGGTTTCCGAATCCTTACGCCGGGCCTGTCGCCTTAGGGTGAGGCGCATGGAAGATCTCGCGCAGCGCTACGCCGCGGGCACCCTCGCCGACGTCATCCCCTCGGCGCTCGCCGGGCTCGGCGTCGACGGTGAGCGCAACCCGCTCGGCCTGCCCGCCGCCGACCGCGTGTGCGTGCTGCTCGTCGACGGCCTTGGCTGGACCTCGCTCCGAGCGCACGCCGATGCCGCGCCTTTTCTGGCGCAGCTGTCCGCCCGGCCTTTGACGGCCGGCTTCCCCAGCACCACCGCGACGAGCGTCGCGTCTCTGGGCACCGGCCTGACGCCGGGCGAGCACGGCGTGGTCGGCTACGCCTTCGAGGCCGGGCGCGACGTGCTCAACGTCCTCGGCTGGCGCCGCCACACCGGCGGCAAGCCGATCGACTTGCGCGAGCGCGTCGTGCCGGAGGAGCTGCAGCCGCGCCCGACAGCGTTCGAACGCGCGGCAGGAGCCGGCGTCGCCGTGCGCGTGGTCGGGCCCCGCGACCAGCGCGACAGCGGTCTCACGCGGGCTGCGCTGCGCGGCGGGGAGTTCCAGGGCGTGCACGCGCTCGGCGACCTCACCGCGGCCGTCGCCGAAGCGCTGAAACACCCGCGGAGTCTCTGCTACGCCTACCACGCCGACCTCGACCTGCTCGGCCACGTCCATGGCCCCGGCAGCACCCCGTGGCTCTACCAGCTGTCCTACGTCGACCGCCTCGCCGAGACGATCGCGGGCAGCCTCCCGGCCGGCGCGGTGCTGATCGTGACGGCCGACCACGGCATGGTCACCGTCGGCGAGCGCGTCGACTACGACGCCGAACCCGCGCTGCGGGCCGGCGTCCGCACCGTCGGCGGCGAGGCCCGCGCGCGCCACGTCTACACCGTCGAGGGCGCGGCACCCGACGTGCGAGCCGCGTGGCGCGAAACCCTCGGTGACCGCGCGTGGGTGCTGGGTCGCGAAGAAGCTGTCACGGCGGGCCGGTTCGGCCCGCGCGTCGCCGGCGCCGTGCTCCCCCGCATCGGCGACGTCGTCGTCGCGGCCCGCGGGACCGCCGCCGTCGTCCGCACCGAAGCCGAGCCGCGGCTGAGCCGCATGACGGGCCAGCACGGCTCGGTGACCGACGAAGAACTGTTGGTACCGCTGGCGATCGCCCGCGCCTGACTGTCCTTCAGGGACGCTCGGTGTGCGGCGCGCCGGTCTCGGCGAGCTGGTCGATGGCGCCCACGAGCTCGGCCAGCGCCGGAATCGCCGACGCGATCAGGTGCCGCCACGCCGGGTGCAGCCGGTCGATCGCCGCGGCGAGGATCTCGGCGTTGTGGTGCTTGTAGCGGTCCACGGCCGCGCGCCCGCTCTCGGTCAGTTCGAGCTCGACCGTCCGCCGGTCCTCGCTGCCGCTGGTGCGCGTGACGAGATCACGCGCTCGCAGCCCGGTGACCATGGTCGTGACGGAGTTCGGCGCGAGCTTCAGCAACTGCGCGACGCGGCTCGGGCGGGCGCCGGGGTTCTCGGCCAGGCACGAGAGCAGTTCGAGCTGCGCGACCGACAGCGTGTTGTCCGGGTCGGCCGTGCGCGCGGCGCGGCGCATGGCGCGCCGGAGGCGGGCGACGACGTCGGCGAGGTTCGGCTCGGGCGTCATGCGGTGCGGGGTGCGCGGGGGCCGGCGGCGAGACCCGTGCCTGCGGCGAGCACCGCCGCCACGGCCAGGGCCGCGAGCGCGAGCGAGCGGCCGCCGGTTCCCCCGGTGTGCAGGCACAACGTCACGAGTGCCACGCCCAGCGCCGTGCCGAGTCCGCGGGCCATGTTCACCAGACCTCCTCCGGTGGCCGACATCCGGGTGGGGATGGCGCCCATGACGGCCGAGTTGTTCGCCGGGATGAACACTCCCAGACCGAGCCCCACCGCGAACAGCGACACGCCTGTTTCCCACGGACCGGACACCCCCACCAGCACCGCGCAGCCGACCGCCGCCAGCGCCGCTCCGGCGCCGATGCGCACGCGGGAGCCGAGTCCCGCGGGCAGCACGCGATCGGCGGCCACGGCGGCCACCGCGAACCCGGCGGGCAGGCTCGTGAGCACCGCGCCCGTCGCGCCGTGCGCGCCCAGGAGCTGCGGCAACAGCGCCAGCGGCCCGAACAGCACGAGGTACCCGCACAGCGCGCCGGCCAGGCCGAACGACACGACCGGCGGCCGCAGCACCGCGAGGCGCAAGATCGGGCTCGCGGCCGAGTTCTCCCGCACCACGAACGCGGCGGCCGCCGCCACGCCCGCCACGAACAGCGCCGGCACGGCCCAGCCGGGCAGCGCCAGCCCCGACAGACCCGAGATGGCCAGCAACAGCGCGGTCGACGCCGTGGCCAGCAGGGCCACGCCCGCGCCGTCGAAGCGGCCCAGCGGTGTGCGCTCGCGGGTGCGCGGCAGCAGGTACCGCCCGGCGATCAGGCCGACGAGGCCGACCGGCGCGTTGACCAGGAACACCCACCGCCAGCCGACGGTGTCCACGAGCAGGCCGCCGACCGCGGGCCCGAGCGCGAGGCCGAGCGCCTGCGCGGCGGCCTGCACCCCGAGCGCCGCGCGCATCTTCTCGCGGCGAACGCTGCCCACCACCAGCGCGACGCTGTTGGCCTGCAGCATCGCCGCGCCGAGCGCCTGCACCACACGGAACACGACGAGCCACGTCAGCGTCGGCGCCAGCCCGCACGCGATCGACGCCGCGGTGAAAACGCCGAAGCCGTAGACATAGGTGAGCTTGCGCCCGTGGGCGTCCGCGAGCCGGCCGACCGCGGCGAGCAGCCCCACCAGCGTCAGCAGGTAGGCCAGCGACACCCACTGCACCGCCGCCAGCGGCTCGCCGAACTCGCGCTGCAGCGCCGGGAACGTGAGCGTGACGATGCTCGCGTCCAGCTGGCCCATGAACGCGCCGAAGCACACCGCGCCCACCGCGAACCAGCCCGCGAGCCGGTGCTCGCGCACCACCCGCGGCCGCGGCCGCTCCACCAGCATCGCCACAGCGGTCCCCTTCGCCGAAAGTTCGTTCTCACACAGAACTACTTCGCCGCGAACTTCGCCACCCGAGCGCGACCAACCCCACACAACTAATTCCGCACCCGAACGACCGACGCCCCCCAACGACTCCACGCCACCATCTCGACCCACCCCACCAGCGAGACCACGCCGGCGTCTCGACCCAACCCCACCAACGAGACCACGCCGACATCTCGACCCAACCCACCAGCGAGATCGCGTCGGTGTTTCGTCGGGGCGGTTCGATCGGCCGCCAGGGTCCTCCAGGACAGCGCCGGGTTGTCCGACGACATGAAGTTGGTGTTCGCGGGTCCGCCGGCGG
>NZ_JBEXHL010000016.1:0-218372 GCF_040607795.1 Amycolatopsis sp. NPDC005232
ATACCGCTACCGCCCCCAATGTGGCGTTCGGTGCGCTCAACGCACCGAACGCCGCGTTGGGTGCGCTCAACGCAACCAACGCCACATTGGGGTGCTCAGCGCCACCCGTTCTCGTCGACACCGCCCGGAACCGGCGCGGCGGGGTCGTACGGCGTGCGGGTGAAGATGAACGTCGCGAGGTCGAGGTGGTTCGCCGTGCCCGACGCGTCGCGGCCGACGGTGAGGGTCTCGCCGGTGTAGTACCCGTCGAGGCCGAGCCAGGTGTCCGGGCCGGTGGACCGGAAACGGGACGCGCGCCCGCCGCCGTTGGCGGGGTCGAGCGAGATGAGGTCCGACCTCAGCACGCGCAGGTGGTACGGCGTCGGGCCCCAGTGCCACAGGCCCGTGAGCGCGAGCAGCGCCGGGTCCACAGTGGACGGCTCCCACTCGTCGGGCAGCGCGGGCTCGAGCTCGTCGGTCATCGTGAGCAGGTCGAGGGTCAGCTGCGTGATGCCGACGCCCGCGGTCGCGTTGGTGAGGCACAGCGCGCCGGTGCCGGTGGCCGCGTCGACGAGCGAAGCGGCGAGGAAGCCCGGCATCGAGCCGGTGTGGCCCGCGAGGTGGCGACCCTCGTAGCGCACCACCATCACGCCGAGGCCGAAGCCCGTGGTCCAGACCTCGGTGTCGTCGACGGTGTTCATCATCCGCATCTCGGCGACGGTGTCCTCGCTCAGCACGCCACCGGTGTGGCCGCCGATGAACGAGGTCCAGCGGCCGAGGTCCTTGATCGTCGACCAGAGCTGGCCGGCCGGGGCCATCGCGCCGGCGTCGGGCGAGGGCTCGGGCAGCAGGACGTCGGCGAACGGGTGCACGGCGAAGCCCTCGGCGTGCGCGCCCTGGGGGTGCGGCGTCGTGCGGGTCATGCCCAGCGGCGTGAGGATCTCCTCGCGCACGACGTCGAACCACGGCTTCCCCCGCAGGCGCGCCACCAGCTCGCCCAGCACGCCGAAGCCGACGTTGGAGTAGTGGAACTTGAAGCCGGGACGCAGTTTCGTCGCGTCCTTGTCGAGGCTCGCCACGAGCGCGGCCCAGTTGCCGCCCGGCGTGCGTTCCCACCACTGGCCCGGCGACTCCGAGGTGAGGCCGGAGGTGTGCGAGAGCAGCTGCGCCACCGTCGCCGTGGCGAACGCCGTGCCGGGCAGGTGCTTCTCGATCGGGTCGGTGAGCTCGAGCCGGCCCTCGTCGCGCAGGCGCAGCACGGCCGTGGCGATCATCGTCTTGGTGATCGAGCCGAGGCGGTACTGCGTGTCGTCGTCGGGGCGCGCGGAGCCGACGCGGCCGCGCGCGCCGGACCACACGAGGTTCCCGTCGCGCACCACGGCGGCGACGAGGGACGGCGTGCGGGAGGACGCCTGCTCCCGCGCGAGCCGGCGGTACAGGGCGAGTTCGGTGGAAGCGAGCATGCGGGCCATTCTGCCCCGCGCGGCTCAGCCCAGCAGCTGCCGGTCCAGCGCCGTGGTCACGGCCGCGGTGCGGTCGGACACGCCGAGCTTGCCGAACACGCGCAGCAGGTGCGTTTTCACCGTCGCCTCGCCGATGTGCAGCGAGCGCCCGATTTCGGCGTTCGTCAGTCCCTTCGCGACGAGCCGCAGCACCTCGACCTCGCGCGCCGACAGTGGCGACGCGGGTTCCGGGTTGCGCACGCGGTTCACGAGCTTGCCCGCCACCGACGGCGCCAGCACCGTCTCGCCGCGCGCCGCCGCCCGGATCGCGCCGGCCAGCTCGGCTCGGGAAGCGTCCTTGAGCAGGTACCCCGCTGCGCCCGCCTCGACGGCCCGCAGGATGTCGGCGTCGGTCTCGTACGTGGTGAGCACGACGATCCGCCGCTTCGGCGTCTCCTTGAGGATGCCGCGGATCGCGCCGACGCCGTCGAGGCCGGGCATGCGCAGGTCCATCAGCACGACGTCGGGCTGCTTCACGCGGTCGAGCGCGATGGCTTCGTGGCCCGAGCCCGCCTCACCGACGACGGTCAGATCGGCCTCGGCCTCGAGCATCCCGCGCAGGCCTTCGCGCACCACGGGGTGGTCGTCGACCAGCATGATCGTGATCACGCGGGCACCTCCAGCTCGAGTTCCGTACCGCCGTCCGCGCCGCCGCGCAGGCTCAGCCGTCCGCCCACCTGCTCGACGCGCGAGCGCATCCCGCGCAGGCCGAAGCCCTCGGTGGGCGCGTCGGGGGAGAAGCCACGGCCGTCGTCGCGCACACGCAACCGTACCGCTCCGTCCACAGCGGACAGTCGCACCAGCACCGAGTCCGCGCCCGAGTGCTTGCGGACGTTGGCAAGCGCCTCCTGCGCGCCGCGCAGCAGTACGACCTCGGTGGCCATGGCCAGCGGTGGCAGGGGATCGTCCACTTCGTACTCGACGTGCAGGCCGGCTTCGTCGGCGAGGCGCTCGGCCGCGCGGCGCACCGCGTCG
Organism: Amycolatopsis sp. NPDC005232; assembly: GCF_040607795.1. NCBI lineage: Bacteria > Bacillati > Actinomycetota > Actinomycetes > Pseudonocardiales > Pseudonocardiaceae > Amycolatopsis > Amycolatopsis sp. NPDC005232. Next base: position 2,457 of record NZ_JBEXHL010000016.1, read on the forward strand.
GTGAGGGTCCCGGCCGCGAGGTCCGAAGGTGCGAGCGCCGCCACCATCGCGCGGGCCTCGGCGAGGTTCTCGCGGGCCGTGGCCGACGCCAGCGCGAGGTGCCGGCGGACCGCCACCAGGTCGGTGTCCAGTTCGGACTCGATGGCCTGCGCGAGCGTGACGATACTGGTGAACCCCTGCGCCAGCGTGTCGTGGATTTCGCGCGCCAGGCGTTCGCGTTCGGCCGCCGTGCCGGCCTCGCGCGAGAGCCGTGAGACCTCGGCCTGGCTGTCTTCCAGCTGCCGGATGAGCTCGGCACGCGCGGCGCTCTGCTTGATGACGTCGGTGGTGAACTTGCCCGCCAGCACGCTGAACACCACGAGGATCGCGGTCATCGGCAGCAGGATCGGCAGGCTCGGGTTCTCCCAGCCGCCACGGACGACTGCGGCCACCGGGTCCAGCAGGATCAGCACCGTCGTGAGCACGATGCCCGGGCGGATCTCCTGCAGCATGAACAGCATCGGGCACGCCATGAACAGGATGAACGAGGCCGTGGTGTCGGAGAAGATCGCCGTGGCCACGAACACCACGAGCACACCCGTCGCGGCAGCGCGGGGAACGGGGTTGTCGTCGGTGCGCACGATCCGGCGCCCCGCCGCGAAGTAGCCGAGCAGCAGCGCCGCGAGCACGGTCTCCGCGACCACCTTCTCCGCCACGGAGACGTCGTCGAAGAACACCAGGAGGGCGGTCGCCAGGTAGACGACCGCGAACAGCACCTCCCAGACCCAGAACGAGCGCTCCCACGCGTCGTCCGGGGGCGTCACTTCGCTTCGTTCGTCCACCGGAACGTGAGCCTCGCGAGCACGAGCCCAGCCACGCACCAGGCGCCGAGCACCAGCGCCACCATCGGAAGTTCCCATGACCCCGCCATCTCCTGACTCGCGGCCGCCTCCGGGAGGAAGACCGACCGGAAACCCTGGCAGATCCATTTCAGTGGGAAGAAGGACGCGATGTCGACCATGATTTTCGGCAGGTGCGTGATCGGCGTGACGAACACGCCCGAGATGAACTGCAGCACCAGGTAGACCAATTGCACCACGGCCACCGTGCCGTTGGCGGTGCGGGTGAGCGAGCTGATCGAGATGCCGAGCAGCGTCGAGGAGATCACGCCGAGCAGCATCACCCAGACCAGCGTGGCCCACTTCTCGCCGTCGGCCGGCAGCTTCAGCCCGAACAGCAGCATCGCGACCGCGGCCATGATCACCGTCTGCGCCACGCTCGTCACGAGCACCATGATCATCTTTCCGATGAAGTACGACGCGGCGGGCATCGGCGTGCCGCGCAGGCGTTTGAGCGCGCCCACCTCGCGGTCGGCCGCGATCCCGATGCCGACGCTGTTGAACGACGTCGACACGATGCCCGCGCCGATCATGCTCGCGGCGAGCAGCTGGCCCGACGAGACGCCGGCCTGTCCGGTCGGTCCGTCCAGAATGGACCCCAGCAGGATCATCAGCACCGCGGGCATGGAGAAGGTGAAGACCACCTGCTCCTTGTTGCGGAAGAACTGCCGCAGCTCGAAGCTGCCTCGCGCGGCGCCGAGGGTGAAGGTGCCCGGGAGGGCGAGTGCGGTGGTCACGATTTCTCCCCGATCAGTTCAAGGTAGATGTCCTCCAGGCTGGGGCGCGTCACGGTGAGGCCGGTGAGCTCCCTCGTCCCACCGGACACCTGCGTGACGAGTTTCGTCGGGTAAGCGGTGCGTTCCTCGTGCTCCCCGGTTTCGTCGCTCCACCGCACGATCGCCTCGGCCTGGCCGCGGCCCCCGAGCGTTTCCGGGGACCCCTGGGCGACCACGCTGCCGTCGGCGATCACCACGAGCCGGTCGGCCAGCGCCTCCACCTCGTCGAGGTAGTGCGAGGTCAGCAGGATCGTGGTGCCCTCCTTCGCGAGACCTTCGATCAGGCCCCAGAACTGCCGCCGCGCCTCCGGGTCGAACCCCGTGGTGGGCTCGTCGAGGAAGAGCAGCTCGGGCCGGCCGATGATGCCGAGCGCCACGTCGACACGGCGGCGCTGCCCGCCCGAAAGGGACTTCACGCGGGCGCCGGCCTTTTCCGTGAGGCCAACCTGGTCGATCACCGCCTCCGGGTCTCGCGGGTTGGGGTAGTACTTCGCGAAGTGCCGCACGGTTTCCGTGACGGTCAACTCCGCCGCGTCGGTCGCTGTCTGCAGCACGATGCCGAGCCGGGAGCGCCACGCACGGCCGGCCCTGCCGGGGTCTTCGCCGAGCACGTCGGCTTCGCCGGACGTGCGCTGCCGGTGTCCTTCGAGGATCTCGACGGTGGTGGTCTTGCCCGCGCCGTTGGGCCCCAGAAGCGCGAACACCTCGCCGTGGTGGATGTCGAGGTCGAGCCCACCCACGGCGACGTGGCCGGGGTACTCCTTGCGCAGTCCGCGCACCCTCACTGCTGTGGTCATGGCTCAATCCTGCGGCCACGCACTGTCGCCGCGGAACGTCCGGCCAGTGGAATCCGGCTGTCCACCGAACGGTGGACACGAGCCGGTGTTTCCCGTGGAACCAGCGAAAACGCCGTTGCGAACCCCGGAGATCACCCACTGCACGAACGCCCGGCAGACGGCAACCGCCGCCGAGGTGAACCGTCCCTATTGACGAATTGTCTAACATGACAGAATGTCTCACAAGCAGGTGACCGCCAGTGACGGTGTCCGCCTCTCGGTCCGCGTGACCGGCGCCGCGGACGGACCCACGGTCGTGCTCGTGCACGGCTACCCGGACAACGGCTCGATGTGGGACGGCGTGGCGGCCGAGCTCGGCCGCCGCCACCGCGTCGTGGTCTACGACGTACGCGGTGCGGGCGAGTCCGACAAGCCGAAGGCGCGCAGCGCGTACCGCCTCGACCAGCTCGCCTCCGACCTCGCCGCGGTCGTCGACGCCGTGCAGCCGACCGGCAAGGTGCACCTGCTCGCCCACGACTGGGGCTCGATCCAGACCTGGCACGCGGTCACCGGCGACGAGCTGCGCGGGCGGATCGCTTCGTACACGTCGATCTCGGGCCCGAGCCTCGATCACGCCGGTGCGTGGTTCCGCTCGCAGCTGCGGCGGCCGTCGGGTCTGCCGCGTGCACTGAGGCAATTCCTGCACTCGTACTACATCCTGCTCTTCCAGCTCCCGCTCGTGCCGGAGCTGGGCTGGCGCTCGGGGATCGTGCCCGCGTTGATCCGCCGGCTCGATCCGGCCGAGGGACACGTCTCGACGGCCGACGCCGTGCACGGGCTGAAGCTGTATCGCGCCAACATGTTCACGCGCCTTTCCCGGCCCGCGCCGCGTTCGGCAGACGTGCCGGTGCAGGTGCTCGCGCCGTCGGGCGACGCGTTCGTGACCACGCCGCTGCAGACGGAGATCTCGCGCTGGGTGCCGGACCTGCGCGTGCGGCGGCTGACCGGTTCGCACTGGATCGCCCGCAGCAATCCGGACGTCATCGCCTCGGCGACGGCGGAGCTGATCGACCACGTCGAGGGCGGCGAGGAGAGCCGGGCGTTGAAACGCGCTCGCGTCGGCGACGCCGGGCGTGGCCGCTTCGCCAACCAGCTCGTGGTCGTCACCGGGGCCGGCAGTGGCATCGGGCGTGCGACCGCGCTGGCATTCGCCGACGAAGGTGCCGACGTGATCGTCACCGACCTGGACGAGGTCGCGGCGACGGAGACGGCGAAGCTGGTGCGGGACAAGGGCGTCGAAGCCGGTGAGTACACAGTGGACGCCGCCGACGGCGACGCTGTGGCCCGGTTCGCCGAGCAGATGCGCGCGGAGTTCGGGGTGCCCGACATCGTGGTGAACAACGCCGGGATCGGAATGTCCGGGCCGTTCCTGGCCACGTCGCTCGCCGACTGGGAGAAGGTGGTGGACGTGAACCTGTGGGGCGTGATCCACGGGTGCCGCGCGTTCGCGCCGATGATGGTCGAGCGCGCCGAGGGCGGGCAGATCGTGAACCTCGCGTCAGCCGCCGCGTACCTGCCGTCGAAGGTGCTCACGGCGTACGGCACCACGAAGGCCGCGGTGCTCGCGTTGAGCGTCGGGCTGCGGGCGGAACTGGCGGGTCACGGCATCGGCGTCACGGCGATCTGCCCGGGTCTGGTGAACACCAACATCACCAGCACCACGCGATTCGTCGGCGTCGCGCCGGACGAAGAAGCGCGGCGGCAGAAGGCGTCGACGAAGCTCGACGCGCGGCGCGGCTTCGGCCCGGAGAAGGTGGCGCGCGACATCCTGCGGGCCGTCGAGCGCGACCGCGCGATCCAGCCGTCGACGCCGGAGGCGAAGGTCGCACTGGTCCTGTCGCGCCTGACGCCCGGCCTGCTGCGCGCGGCGGCGAAACTGGACGTCACCCCGTGAGCCGCCCGCGCCGGATGACCCCGCAGGCCCGGCGCGACGACCTGATCGCCGCCGCGCTGGACCTGTTCGGCAGCCGCGCGCCGGAACTGGTGACGGTGGACGACATCGTCGCGCGCGCCGAGGTGTCGCGGCCGCTGTTCTACCGCTACTTCCCGAGCCTGCGCGAGCTGCAGGTCGAGGCGCTGCGCACGGTGACCGACGGCCTCGTCGACGGCCTCGCGCACCTCGAGAAGGGGCCGCCGGAGGACCGGCTGCGCACGGCCGTGCGGGGGCTCATCGACGTGGCCGATCACTACCGCGCGGGCTACGTCGCCTTGCTGCGCAGCGGTTCCGTGATCGCGACCTCGGAGACGGACGCGGCCATCGACGAGGTGCGCAACCGGTCCGTGGAGCTGATCCTCGACGCGCTGGGCCTGGCCGAGCCGTCGCCGCTGGTGCTGCTCACACTGCGGTGCTGGACGGCCGTGGTCGAGGGCGCGCTGCTGTCGTGGCTTCAGGAACGCGACGTGCCCCGCGAAATCCTCGACGGCTGGCTCGTAGACCAGCTCACGGCGATGCTCACCACGACCGCCGCCCACGACCCTGCCTGACCCGACCACCCCAATGCGGCGTTGGTTGCGCTCAACGCACCGAACGCCGCATTGGGTGCGTTGAGCGCACCGAACGCCACATTGGGGTGCTTTGGTCAGTGCTTGGTGACGGTTTCCCAGCCCTCGACGTCCTCGGGCTTGCGGGGCTCCGGGCCCACGTACTTCGCCGACGGGCGCACGAGGCGGCCGGTCCGCTTCTGCTCCAGGATGTGCGCCGCCCAGCCGGCGGTGCGCGCGGAGGAGAACATCGCGGGCATCATGTGCGGCGGCACCTTCGCGAAGTCCAGGATCACGGCGGCCCAGAACTCCACGTTGGTCTCGATCGGGTGGTCCGGGCGGCGCTCGCGCAGCTCGGTCAGCGCGGCCTGCTCCAGCGCCGCGGCGACCTCGTAGCGCTCGGAGCCGAGCTCCTGGCAGGTGCGGCGCAGCACGCGGGCGCGCGGGTCCTCCGCGCGGTACACGCGGTGGCCGAAGCCCATCAGGCGCTCCTTGCGGTCGAGGATGCCCTTGACCAGGCCGGCGGCGTCACCGGTCCGCTCGACCTCTTCGATCATCGGCAGCACGCGCGCGGGCGCACCACCGTGCAGCGGGCCCGACATCGCGCCGATGGCACCCGAGAGCGCGGCGGCCACGTCGGCGCCCGTCGACGCGATCACGCGCGCGGTGAAGGTCGACGCGTTGAGGCCGTGCTCGGCGGCCGAGACCCAGTAGGCGTCGAGCGCCTTCACGTGGGCCGGGTCCGGCTCGCCGCGCCAGCGGACCATGAAGCGCTCGGTGATCGTCGAGGCCTCGTCGACCTTCGACTCCGGCACGGCCGGCTGCGAAATGCCGCGCGCCGACTGCGCGATGTAGGACAGCGCCATCACCGACGCGCGCGCGAGCTGGTCGCGGGCCTGCTCGTCGGTGATGTCGAGCAGCGGTTCGTAACCCCAGATCGGCGCGAGCATCGGCAGCGCCGCCTGCACGTCCACGCGTACGTCGCCCGTGTGCACCGGAAGCGGGAACGGCTCGGCCGGCGGGAGCCCGTTGCCGAAACGGCCGTCTACGAGCAGGCCCCACACGTCCCCGAAGCTCACCTTGCCGGCGAGGTCCTCGATGTCGACACCGCGGTACCGCAGCGCGCCGCCGTCCCGGTCGGGTTCGGCGATTTCGGTGCGGAACGCCACCACGCCTTCGAGGCCGGGGCGGAAGCCGTCGTCGGCCTGGTCGGAGTTCGTCTGCTTGATGGTGGAGGTAGTCACTTCGCGAACCTTTCGATGCGCATTTCCCCGGCTTTGTCTGACCACTCGCGCTGACGGGATACACGCAACTCGGCGCGCCTCATCGCACGGTTGGACAAACCTTGCTCCTCTGCCGAGCCGTGGGCAATGAAAGATGTGGTGGTTTCGGTCACGATTCCGAGAACGATTCAGTCCAGGAAGGCGTGTCGCGGCAAGTTCTTCGGCAACGGGCTGTGACCGAGCCCGAAGACGCGCGGTGTACCGGAGGTAAATCCTGTGTTTCCGAACCCGGCGACGCGGCGGGCCCGGTGATACAACCTGTCGCATGCACCTGAGCCCGCAGGAACGCGACAAGCTGCTGGTCCACGTCGCCGCCGATGTCGCGCGCCGCCGGCTTGACCGCGGCGTGCTGCTCAACTACCCCGAGGCCGTCGCGCTGATCACCGACCACGTGCTCGAAGGGGCGCGCGACGGCCTTTCCGTGAGCGAGCTCGCATCGAGCGGACGCAGCGTGCTCTCGCGTGCGCAGGTGCTTTCCGGAGTGCCCGAAATGGTCGACTCCGTGCAGGTGGAGGCCACTTTCCCGGACGGGACGAAACTCGTCACCGTGCACGACCCGATCGTCTAGGAGAAGCGCGTGCGGCCAGGCGAGATCATCCCCGGCGACGAGCCCGTGGAGCTGAATCCCGGACGGGAGAGGGTGCGGCTGCTCGTGCGCAACCTCGGTGACCGGCCCGTGCAGGTGGGTTCGCACTACCACTTCGCGGCGGTGAACCCGGGTCTGGAGTTCGACCGCGAAGCCGCGCGAGGGCACCGGCTCGACGTGCCGGCCGGGACGTCCGTGCGGTTCGAGCCGGGCGTGGAGCGGGAAGTCGATCTTGTTCCGCTGCGGGGAAACCGGCGGGTGCCGGGGTTGCGCACCGAATATGCCGGGGAGTTCTGAAATGCCCCGAATCGATCGTGAGCGTTATGCGGAATTGTTCGGTCCGACCACCGGTGATCGGATCCGGCTGGCCGACACGGACCTGCTCATCGAGGTGACCGAAGACCGGTCGATGGGCCCGTCGGGTTCCGGCGACGAGGTGCTCTTCGGCGGCGGCAAGGTCATCCGCGAGTCGATGGGCCAGGGCATGGCCACGCGCGCGGAAGGCGCCCCCGACCTGGTCATCACCGGTGCCGTGATCCTCGACCACTGGGGTGTGGTGAAGGCCGACGTCGGCGTGCGCGACGGGCGGATCGTCGGCATCGGCAAGGCCGGCAACCCCGACACGATGGACGGTGTCGACCCGGCGCTCGTGATCGGTCCGGCGACGGAAGTCCTGTCGGGCAACGGGAAGATCCTCACCGCGGGCGGCATCGACTGCCACGTGCACTTCGTCTGCCCGCAGCTCGTGGACACCGCGCTCGCCGCGGGCCTGACCACGCTCGTGGGTGGCGGCACCGGGCCGAACGAGGGCACCAAGGCCACCACCGTCACGCCCGGCGCGTGGAACCTCGGCCGCATGCTGTCCGCAATGGACGGTTACCCGGTCAACGTCCTGCTGCTGGGCAAGGGGAACACCGTCCGGCACGAGGCTCTGCGCGAACAGCTGGCCGGCGGTGCCGGCGGGTTCAAGCTGCACGAGGACTGGGGCACCACGCCCGCCGCCATCGACGCGTGCCTCACCGTGGCCGACGAGTCCGGCGTGCAGGTGGCCATCCACACCGACACGCTGAACGAGGCCGGCTTCCTCGAGTCCACTGTGGAGGCGATCCGCGGCCGCTCGATCAACGCGTACCACACCGAAGGCGCCGGCGGTGGCCACGCGCCGGACATCATCCAGGTCGTCTCGCTGCCCCACATCCTGCCGTCCTCGACCAACCCGACGCGCCCGCACACCGTCAACACGCTCGACGAGCACCTCGACATGCTCGTGGTCTGCCACCACCTCAACCCGTCGGTGCCCGAGGACCTGGCGTTCGCCGAGAGCCGGATCCGGCCGAGCACCATCGCCGCCGAGGACGTGCTGCACGATCTCGGCGCCATCTCGATGATGAGCTCCGACTCGCAGGCCATGGGCCGCATCGGCGAGGTGATCATCCGGACCTGGCAGACCGCACACGTGATGAAACGCCGCCGCGGCGCCCTGCCCGGCGACGGCGCGGCCGACAACCTGCGCGCGCGTCGCTATGTCGCCAAGTACACGATCAACCCCGCCATCGCCCACGGCATGGACGCCGAGATCGGCTCGGTGGAGGTCGGCAAGCTCGCGGACCTCGTGCTGTGGGAACCGAAGTTCTTCGGCGTGCGCCCGCACGTGGTGCTCAAGGGCGGCTTCCCGGCGTGGGCGGCGATGGGGGACGCGAACGCGTCGATCCCCACTCCGCAGCCGGTGCTGGCGCGGCCGATGTTCGGCGCCGTGCCGCGGGTGGCCGCCGCGTCGAGTCTCCATTTCGTGGCGCCGGAGGCTCTCGATTCGGGGCTCGCGGAGACGTTCGGCATCAACCGGCCGCTGGTCGCCGTCGCGAACACGCGGGCGCGGACCAAGGCCGACATGGTGCTCAACGACGCGACCCCGGACGTGCGCGTGGAGCCCGACAGCTTCGCGGTGCTCGTGGACGGTGAGCTGATCGAGCCGATGCCGGTGACGGAGCTGCCGATGGCTCAACGGTACTTCTTGTTCTGATGGACCTCTCCGCGCTGATCCTCGCCGACTCCCGGTTCCCCGGGGGCGGACACGTGCACTCCGGCGGCCTGGAGGAAGCCGTGAGCCGCAAGCTCGTGAGGACCGAGGCCGACCTGCCGGGCTTCCTGCTCAGCCGCCTGCGCACGGCGGGCGCGCTGTCGGCCGCGTTCGCCGCGGCCTCGGCACACGCCGCCGGCCGTGGTGTCCATAGTGGACACTGGCGGCGGCTCGACCAGGAGCTCGACGCGCGCACGCCCTCTCCGGCCCAACGCGTGGCGTCGCGGGCCCAGGGCCGTGGCACCGCGCGGGCCGGGGCCATCGCGTGGCCGTCGCCGGTGCTGACCGCGCTGCTCGCCGAGACGCCGCGGCCGCACCACCCGATCGTCTGCGGAGCGTTGGTGGGTATCGCCGGTGGTGAGCCGGCCGAGGCCGCGGCGGCCGTGGCGTACCTGGCCGTGAGCGGGCCGGCGAGCGCGGCCGTGCGGCTGCTGGGGCTCGACCCGTTCGCCGTCAACGCCGTGGTGGCGCACCTCGGCGCCGAGGTGCGCGCCGTGGCCGGGGCCGCCGCCGACGTCGTCGGGCTGGACCCGGCGGACCTGCCTGCGCCGGGCTCACCCGCGTTGGACCTGTTCGCCGAGGCGCATGCCCGGCACCACGAGGAAGAGGTGCGTCTCTTTGCCAGCTGAACACGGCCACGGTCATGGTCACGGTCACGCCCATCCGGTCAGCTTCGATCCGACGAAGACCGAACCGGACCACTACGCACCCGCCCCGACGGCCGGGCGCGCTTACCGCATCGGCATCGGCGGTCCTGTCGGCAGCGGCAAGACGGCGCTGACGGCGGCGCTGTGCCGCGCGCTCGGCGGTGAGCTCAACCTCGCCGTGGTCACCAACGACATCTACACCACCGAAGACGCCGACTTCTTGCGCAAGGCCGGCGTCCTCGCGCCCGAGCGCATCGCGGCCGTGCAGACCGGCGCCTGCCCGCACACCGCGATCCGCGACGACATCACCGCCAATCTCGACGCCGTCGAGCAGCTCGAGGAGCGCTTCCCCGGTCTGGACCTGGTCATCATCGAGAGCGGCGGCGACAACCTCACCGCCGTGTTCAGCCGCGGCCTCGCCGACAGCCAGGTGTTCGTGGTCGACGTCGCCGGCGGCGACAAGGTGCCGCGCAAGGGCGGCCCCGGCGTGACGACGGCCGACCTGCTGGTGATCAACAAGATCGACATCGCCCACCTCGTCGGTGCGGACCTCGACGTGATGACCTCCGACGCGCACCGCATGCGCGGCGAGCTGCCGGTCATCGCGCAGTCGCTCGTGGACACGCCGGACGCGGCCGCCGTCGCGCAGTGGGTGCGGTCGGTGCTGCCGGTGCGCGCGGGGTGAAGGCCCACGCGCGGGTGGTCGCGCGCTTCGAGGACGGCCGCACGGTGCTGCGTGAGCTGCGCTCGATGGCGCCGCTGACGTTGTTCCCGCGCCGCCGCACCGGGCGGCAAGCCGTGGTGCACCTCGTCAGCTCCGCCACCGCGCCGCTGGGCGGCGACGAGTTGCTGCTCGACGTCCGCGTCGGGCCCCGCGCGGAGCTGCGGCTGTCCGGGGTGGCGGCGACGCTGGCGTTGCCGGGGCCGTCCGGTGGCCGCAGTTCGTCCACTGTGGACATCGAGGTGGCCGACGATGGTTCGCTGGCCTACCTGCCCGAGCCGATGGTCGTCACCGCCCGCGCGGACCACGTGGCCGTGCTGCGCGCGAGGCTCGGGGAAAATTCCCGTTTCCACACCCGGGAAGTCCTGGTATTGGGCCGCGCGGGTGAACGGCCCGGCCGGCTCACCACGTCCACGCACGTGCTCCGCGGCGGAGTGCCGCTGCTGCGCCAGACGCAGACGATCGGCGACCCCGCGCTGGACGGCGGACTGGCGGTGCTGGCGGGCAAGCGGGTGCTCGCGACCGACCTCGAGGTGGGTTTTCCCGCGCGTCCCACGGCTTCGGGCGACTGGTGGGCGCGCACCTCGCCGGCCGCCGGCGTCACGCTCACCACGGCGCTGGCGGAAGACGCCGTGGTTGCCTTGCGGCTGTTGCCTTGAAACGCTTGGGCTGCTAAAACTTCGTGCCCAGCCAGCGCACGTCGACCGGGAACGCCGACACGGTGTTCCAGCGAGGGGAAGCCCTGCCAGTCCACGTCGGTACCGAGCGCGCGGCGGCGTCCGCGCTGTGTCGCGCACGCCGGACCGCGGATCGGCGCGTGCCGCCGTGACGCACCGGTGCAGAACAGTGTTCAAGCGCGAGGTGCAGGGACGATTCCCAGGCGTGGCAACGACTTAGCTTTCGGTGATCGCCTGTGGTGGGGCCTGCGCGAGCCGGTGTTCCGCTGCTCGATACCGTGATCGCCGCGGGTTCGACGGCGCGACCGTCCGCCGGACCGTGCGCGTGGGCCGCGTTTCGTGAATGCTCGACGGAGTGGCCACCGCGATTACCGGAATCAATTTTCGAGCGCTCCCGCGTCCGTTCGATCGGTAATTGGGATTTTCACAAGATGGACGCCGGTGTCGCCCTTGGGCGGCGCGCGGCGGGAAGGAGGGCCGGTGGCCCGTACCTACGGTGGCGTCCCGCCGGAGCAGAGACGCGCCGAGCGCCGGGAGCGGCTGCTGACGGCCGCGCTGGAGCTGTTCACCTCGACGGGCTTCCGGCAGGCGAAGATCACCCAGTTGTGTACTCGTGCCGGGGTGTCCACCCGGAACTTCTACGAGGAGTTCGGCAGCAAGGAAGAGGTGCTGCGGACTCTGCACGACCGGATCAACTCGCTCGCGCTCACGCACGTCTCCGCCGCGCTGGAGGAGGTCAAGGACGCCGACGCGATGACGCGCATCGCGAAGCTGCTCGACGTCTTCGTCGCGACCGTGACCATCGACCCGCGCATGCCACGGCTGAACTACGTCGAGGCCGTGGGCGTGAGCCCGGAGCTGGAAGCGCAGCACCAGGTGTGGGTGGACCGCTGGGCCACGTTCATCGAGACGGAGGCGCGCCGCGCGGCCGAAGCCGGCGCCGCGCCGGATCGGGACTACCGGCTCACGGCGATCGCGCTCGTCGGCGCCGCCACGGGTCTGCTGCGCGAATGGCAGGCGCACGAACCGCCGTTGCCGGTAGAGGACGTCGGCACCGAGCTGCGGGGGTTGATGCTGGCGGCGATCACGCGATCTTGATCGATTCGGGACCACGGGGTTAACCGCGGGTTACGCCACCCGGTCCGGTGAGGGTGGCAGGAGTCACCGTTCGGTGGGTTTCGCCGCAGCTGGGGAGCCAATACCGTCTCCGGATACCGATGAGTCGACACCCTCACCAGGGGTACGGAGGTTGGGGCCATGATGCCGGAGACCGACGAGGTGGCCGACGTAGCCGACGCGGTGGTCCGGCTGCCCGGGATGCGGGTGGCCTACGACGGCGCTCCGTTCGACGAGACGGCGCTCGCGGCCACCTGGACCGAGCAACTGCAGAACTGGCTGGGCCAGGCGATCTCCGAAGGCGTCGCCGAACCCAACGCGATGGTCCTCGCCACGGCGGATCACGAGGGTCACCCCTCGTCGCGCACGGTGCTGTGCAAGGGGCTGGACGAACGCGGCGTGGTGTTCTACACGAACTACACGTCGGCGAAGAGTCACGACCTCACGGCCACACGGTATGCGTCGGCCACGTTCCCCTGGTACTCGCTGCAGCGGCAGGTGACGGTGCGGGGTGAGGTGGAGAAGGTCGGCTCCGCGGAGACGGCTGCGTACTGGGCGCAGCGGCCGCGCGGGTCTCAGCTTGGGGCTTGGGCTTCGCCGCAGTCGCGGATCGTCGACGGCCGGCGGGCGTTGGAGAACGCGCTGCGCGGGATCGAGCGGCGGTTCGGAGATGTGGAGCAGATTCCGGCGCCGCCGCACTGGGGTGGCTGGCGGATCCGGCCTGATTTTGTGGAGTTCTGGCAGGGGCGGGAAGACCGGATGCATGACCGGTTGAGGTTCAGGCGGACGGATGATGGGTGGCTGGTGGAGAGGTTGGCTCCCTGATCTGGTTTTCCGTTGCCGAGTGTCCGCTGGTTGCTTCGGGTGGGTTCGTCGCCGTTGCGGTGAGCGGTGGGCACCCCGATCTTTGATTGTTTCTGTGAAGGGCGCGGGGATCGAGGTGCAGGGGCGGGTCTGGGTGCACGGTGAGTTGGGTGCATCGGTGGCCGTGGGGTAGGTGGGTTCGGCTGTCGGGTTGTGGTGGGTGAGCTCTACTGAAAGCGGCATTTCGGGCGGTGTGGTCGGCGATCAAAATCACCCGCGGGGCGATAGTTAGCGCGGCTAAGATAGTGAGTCGTGAGTTCTGATCCGGGGGCGGCGCGCCCTCGTCGGGGGGCGCGGGGAGTCCTCGGGCGCATCGTGGTCGATACGCGGCCGTTGAAGATTCCGGCGTTCCGGCGGTTGTGGATGTCGACGGCGGTGACCGCGGTCGGGTCGCAGCTGACTGCCGTGGCGGTGCCGAAGCAGGTGTTCGACCTGACGGGGTCGTCCGGGTATGTGGGGCTGACCGGGGCCGTGGCGCTGGTGCCGCTGCTCGTGTTCGGGTTGTGGGGCGGCGCGATCGCTGATGCGGTCGACCGGCGGAAGCTGCTGCTGGTCACGAACATCGGTGTGGCGGTCTCCTCTGCGCTGCTGTGGTTGCAGGCCTTCGCGAACTTCCACTCCGTGACGCTCGTGCTGGTGCTGCTCGCGGCCAACCAGGCGTTCTTCGCGATCAACATGCCCACGCGCGGCGCCGTCGTCGCGCGGCTGGTGCCGCCTGAACTGCTGCCGTCGGCGAATGCGCTGAACACGACGATGTCGACGTTCGGCGCGGTGTTCGGGCCGCTGTTCGGCGGGGCGCTGATCCCCGTGATCGGCCTGTCGACGCTGTACCTCGTCGACGTGTGCGCGTTGCTGATCACCCTCATCTCCGTGTGGCGGCTGCCGCCGATCCCGCCGCTGAACGGACCGTCGCGGCGCGCGGGCTTCGGCGATGTGGTCGAGGGGTTCCGCTACCTGGCCAAGCAGAAGGTGCTGCTGGCGTCGTTCGTCGCCGACATCATCGCGATGGTCGCCGGAATGCCGCGCGCGCTGATCCCGGAGATGGCCGAGCGCACGTTCGGCGACCCGCCGGGCGGCGGTCCGGCGCTGGGCCTGCTCTACGCGGCACTCCCGGCCGGCGCGATGCTGATCGGCCTGTTCTCCGGCTGGCTGCACCGCGTTTCGCGGCAGGGCGTGGCCGTCGTGGTCTCGATCTGCCTGTGGGGTGCGGCGGTCGCGGCGTTCGGGCTCGCGCACTCGCTGTGGCTCGCGGTGATCTTCATGGCGCTGGCCGGCGGCGCCGACATGGTCAGCTCCGTCTACCGCCAGGCCATCCTGCAGACCGCCACCACCGACGAGATGCGCGGCCGCCTCCAGGGCGTGTTCACGGTCGTCGTCGCGGGCGGGCCGCGGCTGGCCGACCTGACGCACGGCTGGGCCGGCGCCGAGTGGGGCACCGAAGCCGCCGCGACGGGCGGTGGGCTGCTGGTGATCGTGCTGGTGCTCGCGGCGATGCTGGTGCTGCCCGCGTTCTGGCGCTACCGCGCGCCCACGGGAGAGGCCAAGCCGGAGCCGGTCGCGGCCAAGGGCGCCGAACCGGTCGCGGGGGACTAGTCCGAACGGCCTAGCATGCCGGGCATGCGTGTTTATCCGGTCGCCCTGTTGCTCACCGCCGCCGCGCTCACTGCCTGCTCCTCGGGTGAGCAGCAGGCCGCTCCGCCGAAACCGTCTTCCACGACGCCCGCGCCGCCAGGTTCGACGTGCTCGCTCCTGTCGGCCGGCGAGGTCGGCAACGCCATCAAGATCCCCGGCGTCACGTCGAAGGTCGGCCCGAACCAGGAGAACGCCGGCAACGGCGGCAAAGCCACGAGCTGCGAGTACCTCGTCGGCGACAAGCAGGCCGGCGCGCTGGCCGTGACCCGTTACGAGGGCCGCCAGGCCAACCCGGCCGAGATGGTCGCGGCGATCAAGAAGGCCAAGCCGGGCGCCGTCGACGTGCCGGGCTTCGCCAACGGCGCCGTGTACTACGTCGATGAGCAGAAGACCGCGACGCTCGCCACGGCCAAGATCGCCAAGGGTGTGCCCGTGCTCGTCAACTACACCGGTCCGGTGAAGATGACCCAGCAGATGATGGTTCCGCTGGTCAAAACGGCTGTCACCGCCATCTGACTTTCGCGAGTCAGCCGGACAAGGCAGACTATTCGCCCATGACGGACGTTAGGGCGGACGGTCCGCAGGTGGGTGGGCCGGGTCTCCGACGCGTGATGGGGCCGAAGCTCCTGTTGTTCTTCGTGGTCGGCGACATCATCGGTACGGGGATCTACGCGCTGACCGGCCAGGTCGCCGGCCGGGTCGGCGGCGCGCTGTGGCTGCCGTTCCTGCTGGCGTTCGTGGTCGCGTTCATGACCGCGTTCAGCTACCTGGAGCTGGTCGGCAAGTACCCGCGAGCCGCGGGCGCCGCGCTGTACACGAACAAGGCGTTCGGGGTGCCGTTCCTGACGTTCATGGTCGCGTTCGCGGTGATGTGCTCCGGCATCACGTCGGCGTCGTCGGCCGCGGTCGCGTTCGGTGCGACGTACCTGGCGGCGTTCGTGAAGCTGCCGATGGTGCTGGTCGGGATCGTGTTCGTGATCGCGCTGGGACTGATCAACTTTCGCGGCGTGGGCGAATCGGTGAAGGCCAACGCGGTGCTCACCTGTATCGAGCTGTCCGGCCTGCTGATCATCATCGGCGTTGGGGTGTGGGCTGTGATCAACGGCGACGGCGAGCCGTCGCGGCTGGTCGAGATCAACACCGCCGACAAGACGTGGCTGGTGGCGATCACGTCGGCCACCTCGCTGGCCTTCTTCGCCATGGTCGGCTTCGAGGACTCCGTGAACATGGCCGAGGAGTGCCACGACCCCGTCCGCATCTTCCCGAAGGCGATGCTCTGGGGCATGGTCATCGCGGCGACGATCTACGTGCTGGTGTCCATCACATCCTCGCTGCTCGTCCCGGCCGGTGACCTGGCCGCGGCCAAGAGCAGCGCGCTGCTCACCGTGCTTGACGTCGGCGCCCCCGGCTTCCCGCGCGAAATCTTCTCGGCCATCGGCCTGTTCGCGGTCATCAACTCGGCGCTGATCAACATGCTCATGGCCAGCCGCCTCCTCTACGGCCTGGCCAACGAGCGCGTGCTGCCGTCGGTCTTCGGCCGCGTGCACCCGACGCGCCGCACGCCGTGGGTGTCGATCATCTTCACCAGCGCCATCGCGATCCTCCTGGTGTCCTTTGTGGACATCAGTGCGCTCGGCGGCACCACGGCGTTGCTGTTGCTCGTGGTGTTCGCCATCGTCAACGTCGCACTGCTCGTGCTGCGCAAGGACAAGGTGGCGCACAAGCATTTCCGCGCACCCACCGTGATCCCCGTGCTCGCGGCGATCTTCTGCCTCTACCTCGTGAGCCCGCTGTCGGGCCGCCCGGCGAGCGACTACCGCGTGGCGGCCATCCTGCTGGGGGTGGGTGTGGTGCTGTGGTTCGTGAACTGGTTGGTCAAGCGGGGTCTTGACCGCCGTTCGGAGAGCGTGGGGTAGGCGGGTGGTGCCACCAGTGAGTGCAATCGCCGCCGCAGCGCTGTCGACGACGCTCGTCCGCGACGCTGAGGAGGCCGACGAGGAGGCGGAACGCACTGCGCTGCTGGTCGGGCGGGCGCAGCTCGGTGAGCTTGCGTAGCTGGACCGCCATCGGTTCGGGTATCCGTCCGGCCAACGCGACCACCACCGCGGTGTTGCCTGGCTTCAGCCCGACCCGAGTAGCGGCCTCCGCCACGTCGTCGGCGGTTGCCCTGGCTTGACTGCAGTACTCCTGCAGTCGGCTCAGTGCGGTGCGGCGGCCATGCTGGTCGAGGGATTCGAACAAGGCCACGCCTTCGTCCAGCGGGCGCAGGCCTTGGGCGAGCTCGTTCAGCAGTTCGGGTCTCATGTCCGGGTCCTCTGGCTGAGGCGTTCGAAGTCGGTGAGGTCGTGGGCGGCGAAGATGGTGACGTCGCTTGTCAGCCGCAGCTCGCGGAGGCGCTGCTGGTTCTCGATGCGCTGCTCGGGCACCGTCTGCACCAACCGTTCGAACAGCTTCAGGCCCGGCGGGATCCGGGCCGGTTCGTCGATTTCGGAGTGGTAGAAGTAGGCGTCGCCGGCGTTGAGGAGCCAGCCGGTGTCGGTGTGCACGGCGACGCCGGCGTGGCCGGTGGTGTGGCCGGCCAGGGGGATCAGCGCGACGTCGGGCACGCCGTCGAGCTCGCGGACGGCGGAGAAGCCGAACCAGTCGTCGCCGGCGTCTTCGTAGGGCGTCCACTGTGGACCGTGGGCGAACTGCACGCGCCGGTACCGCTTGTTGCCCGCGTGGTAGGCCGCCAGTTCGGCCGCGTAGACGTGCACACGGGCCTGCGGGAAGTCGACGAGGCCGCCCGCGTGGTCGAGGTCGAGGTGGGTCAGCACGATGTCGCGCACGTCGGCCGGGTCGAAGCCGAGGGCGCGGATCTGGCTCACGGCGGTTTCCGCGGCCCGGGACATGGGCTTCGACAGGGTGAGGAACCGGCGACCCAGCCAGCGTTCCGGGTCGGCGACGGCGGGCGTGCCCATGCCCGTCTCGATCAGGACAAGGCCGGTGTCGGTCTCGAGCAGCAGGCAGTGGCACACGAGTGTGGCGTGCCGGAACAGGCCGGGGCGGCCGTCGACGAGGCGGCCGCCGATCGGGGTCATGGTGCCGCAGTTCAGGTGGTGCACGCGCATCAGGCGAACTCCCTCTCGACGGTGGTGTGCAGGTGGGCGGCGATGTCGCGAAGAGGCGTTACGTCGCGGCGGGTCTTGGCGAACAGCAGCGCGCCTTCGATCGACGCGAGCGCCACCGTGGCCAGGGACGCAGCGCGGTCAACCGCAAGACCCTGGGCGGTGAAGTACTCGGCCAGACGCGTGTGCCAGCCGGCGTAACCGTCCTGGCAGGCCTCGCGGATCGGTTCGCTCTCCGCGGCGGCCTCCAGCGCGACTGTCGCAAGTGGACACCCGCGCCGGAAGCCGGACTCGGTGAGCGAGGCGGCGAGGGCGTCGACCAACGCGTCGATCGCCGAAGCCGGGTTCGGCGCGGCCGCGACCACGGCGGTCAGCACGTCGGCCACCCGTTCGCTCGACAGCCGTACGGCCTCGGCCGCCAGCTGCTCCTTGCCGCCGGGGAAGTGGAAGTACAGCGAGCCCTTCGGGGCTCCGCCCGCGGCGACGAGCTGCGTGAGGCCGGTGGCGTGGTAACCCTGCGCCTGGAACAGCTCGGCGGCGGAGTCGAGCATGCGGCGGCGGGAGTCGGTGCGGCGGACCATGCGGCTCACCGTAGCTCGAACTATGACGACCGGTCTAGTTAGTTTGACCGGCCGCATCCACGTGGTGTCCGCCGGTAATGTCTGCGGCATGGCCAACCCCACCGGAGAGCAGTTCGAAATCACCCGCGGCAACGCGCGCGCCATCGTCACCGAGATCGGTGCCGGCCTGCGTGCGTTCGAGGTCGGCGGCGTGCCCTACGTCGAGGAGTACGCGGCCGACGAGATGCCGCCGAAGGGCCTCGGCCAGGTGCTGCTCCCGTGGCCGAACCGCACGAAGGGCGGCGAGTGGGAGTTCCAGGGCGAGAAGCAGCAGCTGGAGATCACGGAAGCCGCGCGTGGCAACGCGATCCACGGTCTCACTCGCCACAAGGAGTGGGAGCTTCTGGAGCACGCGGAATCGTCGATCACGCTCGCGGTCGCCGTCGAGGTGCAGCCGGGCTGGCCGGTGCCGTTGCGCGCCACCATCACCTACGAACTGCAGCCGCGCGAGCTCACGATCACGCACGAGATCCGCAACGAGGGTGAGCAACCCATCGGCGTCGGCGTGGGCACGCACCCGTACTTCCGCATCGGCGACGTGCCGACCGACGAGCTCACGCTCACTCTGCCGGCTTCGCGCGTGCGCCCGTATGTCGGTGACAAGCAGATGCCGTACGCGGACGAGCAGGATGTCGCGGACACCGAGTACGACTTCCGCGGCGGCCAGGTGCTCGCGGGCGTCGACCTCGACACCGCGTTCGGGTCGCTTTCCCTTGCTGACGACGGCACCCACCACCACGTGCTCTCGTACGAGGACCAGCGGCTGGTGGTCTGGACCGGTCCCGACTTCCGCTGGGTGCAGGTGTTCACGCCCGACGACCTGACCGGCCGTGGCCGCGCCGTCGCGCTCGAGCCGATGACCTGCCCGGCCGACGCGCTCAACACCGGCACCGACCTGATCGAGCTGGAGCCCGCGACGTCGTGGACCGGCAGCTGGGGCATCCGCGTTCCGTGACGGTGCCGCCCGACTTGCTGACCGAGGCCGACGCCGGTGAGTTGCTCACGCTGCAGCGCGCCGCGTACCTCAGCGAGGCCCGCGCGCACGACAACTTCGAGCTCCCGCCGCTGGTGGAGCCGTTGGAGAGCGTGCGCGCGGCGCTCGCCGATCCGTCGCTGCCGGTGTGGGGTGTGCGCGCCGGCTCGCGGCTGATCGCGACGGTGCGGGTCCGGGTGAACGGCGACGTCGGCGAGGTCGGCCGGCTGGCCGTGGCGCCGGACCGGCAGGGCGAGGGCCTCGGCACGGCTTTGCTGCTCGCGGCGGAGGAGCTGGCCCCTGCGGAGGTCACGCGGTTCCGGCTGTTCACCGGCGAACGCTCGGCCGGGCCGCTGCGGCTGTACGCGAAGCTGGGCTACCGCGAGACCCACCGCAGCCCCGAGGCGGACTACGAGCTCATCTACCTGGAGAAACCCCGCGAGCGGGCGCCGGCGGCAATTCGTTAGCGTGTCAAACTATGGCTTCTAAGGCGATTGTGGGGGGCTACGTCGTCCCCGTCGGTTCGGCTCCCATCGAAGACGGCACTGTGCTCATCGAAGACGGCCGGATCGTCCAGGTCGGCGCCGCCGCCGACGTGGACGTACCGGAGGACGCCGAGCTCGTCGACGCGTCCGGCAGCTGGGTTCTGCCCGGCTTCATCGACGCGCACGCGCACCTCGGCGTCCACGAGGACGGCGAAGGCTGGGCCGGCAACGACACCAACGAGATGACCGACCCGAACGGCGCGCGCTTCCGCGCGGTCGACGGCATCGACCCGTACGAGCCGGGCTTCGACGACGCGCTGGCCGGCGGCGTCACGAGCGTGGTGATCAAGCCGGGGTCGGGCAACCCGATCGGCGGCCAGACCATCGGCGTGAAGACGTGGGGCCGCAGCATCCTGGACATGACGTTCGCCGAGCAGGTGAGCGTGAAGAGCGCACTGGGCGAGAACCCGAAGCGCGTGTACGGCGACAAGAAGCAGACGCCGTCGACCCGCCTCGGCGTGGCCGCGATCCTGCGCGAGGCGTTCACGAAGGCCCGCAACTACCAGGCCAAGCGCGAGCACGCCCTCGCGGAAGGCAAGCCGCACGAGGTCGACCTGACGCACGAGACGCTGTCGAAGGTCCTCGACGGCGAGCTGTACTGGGACCAGCACGTGCACCGCGCCGACGACATGGTCACGGCCATCCGGCTGGCCGACGAGTTCGGCTACAAACTCGTGATCAACCACGGCACCGAGGGCCACCTCATCGCCGACCTGCTGGCCGAACGCGGCGTGCCCATCATCCTGGGCCCCCTGTTCACCACCAAGTCCAAGGTCGAGCTGCGCAACCGCTCCCTGCGCTCGGCCGGCATCCTGGCGCGCGCGGGCGTGAAGATCGCCATCACCACCGACCACCCGGTGGTGCCGATCAACTTCCTCGTCTACCAGGCCGCCCTCGCCGTGAAGGACGGCCTGGACCCCGAGACGGCGCTGCGCTCGCTCACCGTGCACCCCGCCGAGATGCTCGGCCTGGACGACCGAATCGGCTCCCTGGCGCCCGGCCTGGACGCCGACGTGGTCCTCTGGTCGGGCGACCCGCTGGATGTCATGAACCGCGCCCTGCGCGTCTTCGTCCGCGGCCGCGATGTCTACCACTACGACGAGTCGACGGGCGAGGGCGTCGCGGCGGACCGCCGGTACCGCGAAACCCGCTGACCTGCGCGTGGGTGCTGCCCGCTTCGGCCGGCAGCACCCACGAAGCGGGGGTCAGGCAGCCTTCAGCGCCCTCGCGATCAGCATCCGCTGGATCTGGTTCGTCCCCTCGAAGATCTGCGGGACCTTCGCTTCGCGCATGTACCGCTCCACAGGGAAGTCGCGCGTGTAGCCGGCGCCGCCGAGGACCTGGACGGCGTCGGTGGTCACCTGCATGGCGCCGTCGGTGGCGACGAGCTTCGCGACGGACGACTGGCGCTGGAAGTCGAGGCCGCGGTCGCGGCGGCGGGCGGCGTCGAGGTAGGTCGCGCGGGCGGATTCGACGGTGGCGGCCATGTCGGCGAGCAGGAACTCCAGGCCCTGGAACTCGATGATGGGCTTGCCGAACTGGGTGCGGCCCTTGGCGTAGGCCACGGCCTCGTCCAGCGCGGCCTGTGCCAGGCCCACGGCGCACGCGGCGATGCCGAGGCGGCCGGAGCTCAGAGACGACAGGGCGATCTTCAGGCCGGAACCCTCGTCGCCGATCCGGCGGGAGACCGGCACTCGCGCGTTGTCGAAGATCATCTGCGCCGTCGGGGAGCCCGTGAGGCCCATCTTGCGTTCGCGAGGAGCCGCGGACAGACCGGCAGTGGCGGCGTCGACGAGCAGGCACGAGATGCCGTGGCCGCCGTCGTCGCTCGTGCGGACCATGGTGGTGTAGAAGTCGGCGGCGCCGGCGTGGGTGATCCAGGCTTTGGTGCCGTTGACCACGTAGTCGTCGCCGTCGCGGCGCGCGCGGGTCGACAAAGCGGCCGCGTCGGAGCCGGCCTGCGTCTCCGACAGGGCGTACGCGCCCAGCAGTGCGCCGCCGAGCATGTCCGGCAGCCAGCGGGAGCGCTGCTCGTCGGACCCGTAGTGGGCCAGCGCGTAGCAGGACATCGTGTGCACCGACAGCCCCACGCCGACGGTCATCCACGCAGCGGAGATCTCCTCCAGCGCCTGCAGATACACCTCGTACGGCAGGTCGGAGCCACCCCAGCGCTCGGCGTATGGCAGCCCCAGCAGCCCGGACTTGCCCAGCAGTGTGAACGCGTCGCGCGGGAACTCCTCGGCCTCCTCGGCCGCCGCGGCGCGGGGCTTCAACTCGTCGCGCGCGATCTCCCTGACCAGCGCGAGCAGGTCCTCGGCCTCGGGGGTGGGCAGCAAACGTTCCGCCGGCATGGCTCCTCCAGTGGCAGGAGTACTGAAAACAGTACTGGGGGCCGTTTGAGAGTACCGTACGGAGGTGGGAGCTGTCCCGCGTCAATGAGGGATAGTGACGCGATCAGGAAAGCTGGTGGCCCCCCGATGGCAGTACCGTCTGACCCCGAAGCCCGACGTCGCCCGACGGCGCGGCAGCAGGCGTTGCTCGCCGAGCTCGAGGCGCTGTTCCTCGCGGAGGGTTTCGCCGGCTTCACGCTCGACGACCTGGCCGCCCGCCTGCGCTGCTCCAAGTCGACCCTCTACGCGCTCGCCCCCAGCAAGGAACAGCTCGCGGTGAAGGTCGTCGCCCACTTCTTCAGGGGTGCCGCGAAGCGCATCGAGACCCGCATCGAGGGCATCGACGACGCGCGCAAGCTGATCGGGGAGTACCTCGCTGGCGTCTCCGAGCACCTGAATCGCGCGTCGCCCGCCTTCATGACCGACATCGCGCAGTTCGAGCCGGCCCGCGACACCTACCAGCTCAACAGCCGCGCCGCCGCCCGCCGCATCCGCGCGTTCATCGACAAGGGCGTGGCCGACGGCGTGTTCCGCGACGTGCACGCCCGCCTCGTCGCCGAGATGACGGGGCTGATCGTCGAGGGCATCCAGACCGGCGTGCTCGGACGCCGCACCGACGTGTCCGACGCCGAGGCGTTCACCGCGCTCGGTGAGCTCCTCCTCGGTGGGTTGAACAAGGACTGAGGACAGGATTTGTCACGAAACCGTCCTCTACACTCGCGCTCGTGATCGTGGTGGGTGGAGAGGCGCTGGTCGACCTCGTTCCGGGTGAACTGCTTGACTCCAATGTGGACGGTGGGCTGCGCGCTCTGCTGCCACGGCTGGGCGGTGGGCCCTACAACGTCGCGCTGGCCGCCGCGCGGCTCGGTGTGCCGGCGTCGTTCCTGTCCCGCGTGTCCACCGACCGGTTCGGTGTCGCGCTCGTCGACCGGCTCGTCGACTCCGGCGTGGACACCTCGCTGCTGCAGCGCGGCGACGAGCCGACCACGCTCGCCGTGGTGGCACTGGACCAAACGGGTGCCGCTCGATACACCTTCTACGTCGAGGGCACGGCCGACCGGCTCGTGACCGACCCGGGCACGCTGCCCGACGACGCCACCGCCCTTTCGCTCGGCACGCTCGGCCTGGTGCTGGAGCCCGGCGCCAGCGCATACGAAGCGATGCTGAGCCGCGAGGCCGCGCGCGGCACGCTCACCGCGCTCGACCCGAACATCCGCGAGGCGCTCATCGCCGACCCGGCCGCCTACCGCGCACGGTTCGCGTCGTGGCTGCCCGATGTCCGGTTGCTGAAGATCTCCGACGACGATGCGGCGTGGCTCACCGAAGGAGCCGATCCGGTGGCGGCCGCGAAGACGTGGGTCGAGTCCGGTGTGGACGCGGTTGTCCTGACCCGCGGCGCCGAAGGGCTGTCCGTGATCACCGCCGCAGGTGAGCTGGCCCACGTGCCTTCGCGGCGGGTACCGGTCCTCGACACGATCGGGGCGGGCGACACCGTTCAGGGCGCGCTGCTGGCGTGGTTGCACACCCGCGAGGTCCGTGACCTGGCCGCACTCGACGCCGACGCGTGGCGCGAGGCTCTCGGCTACGCCGCGAAAGCGGCCTCGATCACCGTCTCGCGCAGCGGCGCGGAGCCGCCGACGGCGCGGGAAATGGCTTCCACCGTGTGAACCTGGTCCCAAAGGGGCTATTGAGGGCAACGCAGCGGCTGCGCGCACACCCTTATTTCGACTAGCGTAGGGGGGAATTCATACCCCAGCGGGGCGGTGTGCAGCGAGGCGCGTGTTTCCTCGCGTGAACACGTGGCTACCTGTGGAACGTACAGGCGCCGCCGGCCCGTGCCAACGTGAGAGGGACCTGCATGTCCGACGCGACGAATGCGGGGCAGTCCGGCGGCGAAACCGCGACGCTGCGCCTGCCGAGTGGCGAGCACGAATTCAAGGTCGTCCACCCGGTGGAGGGCGCACCCGGGATCGAGCTGGGGAAGCTGCTCGCGCAGACGGGGTACATCACTTACGACCCCGGGTTCGTGAACACCGGTGCCGCGTCGTCGGCCATCACCTACATCGACGGTGATGCGGGCATCCTGCGCTACCGCGGGTACCCGATCGAGCAGCTCGCCGAGAAGTCCAGCTTCATCGAGGTGTCCTACCTGCTCATCTACGGTGAGCTGCCCACCGAGGCCCAGCTCGCCGACTTCACCGAGAAGGTCCAGCGGCACACGCTGCTGCACGAGGACCTCAAGGCCTTCTTCTCGGGCTTCCCGCGCGACGCGCACCCGATGCCCGTGCTCTCGAGCGCGGTCTCGGCGCTGTCGACCTTCTACCAGGACTCGCTGAACCCGTTCGACGAGCCCAACGTGGAGCTGTCCACCATCCGCCTGCTCGCGAAGGTGCCGACCCTGGCTGCCTACGCGTACAAGAAGTCCGTGGGC
Organism: Amycolatopsis sp. NPDC005232; assembly: GCF_040607795.1. Taxonomy (NCBI): domain Bacteria; kingdom Bacillati; phylum Actinomycetota; class Actinomycetes; order Pseudonocardiales; family Pseudonocardiaceae; genus Amycolatopsis; species Amycolatopsis sp. NPDC005232. Next base: position 27,097 of record NZ_JBEXHL010000016.1, read on the forward strand.
CAGCCGCTGCTGTACCCGGACAACTCGCTGGGCCTGGTGGAGAACTTCCTGCGGATGACCTTCGGCTTCCCCGCGGAGCCGTACGAGGTGGACCCGGCCGTCGCCAAGGCGCTCGACCTGCTGTTCATCCTGCACGCCGACCACGAGCAGAACTGCTCGACGTCGACGGTGCGTCTGGTCGGCTCGTCGGAGGCGAACCTGTTCGCCAGCATCTCGGCGGGCATCAACGCGCTGTTCGGCCCGCTCCACGGCGGTGCCAACGCGGCCGTTCTCGACATGCTCGAGGGCATTCGCGACGAGGGTGGCGACGTCGCCTCGTTCGTGAACCGCGTGAAGAACAAGGAAAAGGGTGTCAAGCTCATGGGCTTCGGGCACCGGGTCTACAAGAACTACGACCCGCGCGCGAAGATCATCAAGAACACCGCCGACGAGATCCTCGGCAAGATCGCGGGCGGCGACCAGCTGCTCGACATCGCCAAGAAGCTCGAGGAGACGGCGCTTTCCGACGACTACTTCGTCGAGCGCAAGCTGTACCCGAACGTGGACTTCTACACCGGCCTCATCTACCGGGCGCTCGGGTTCCCGACGAAGTTCTTCACCGTGCTCTTCGCGCTCGGCCGGCTCCCCGGCTGGATCGCGCACTGGCGCGAGATGATCAACGACCCGCAGACCAAGATCGGGCGCCCGCGCCAGATCTACACCGGTCACGCGTCGCGCGACTACAAGTCGATCTCGGAGCGCTGAGTTCCCGCTCTGGACTGTTCTGAACGCCCCGCCGTGCAGCCGCACGGCGGGGCGTTTAGCGTTGGCGGGTATGACGAGCGTGCTGTGGTTCCGGCGAGACCTGCGGCTCGGCGACCACGCGGCGCTGCTGGCGGCCGCGGAGGCCGCCGAGCCGGTGCTGGCGTTGTACGTGCTGGACGAGAAGCTGCTGAAGCCATCGGGCGCGCCGCGACGGGCGTTTCTGTTGGGGTGTCTGGAATCGCTGGACGCCGCGCTGGACGGCCGGCTGATGGTGGTCCACGGCGATCCGGTGCGGGAAGTCGTGCGGGTGGCGCGGTCGGTGGGCGCTTCGGCGGTGCACGTCAGCGCCGATGCCGGTCCTTATGGCCGGCGCCGTGACGCTGCCGTGGCGGAAGCCTTGGCGGAGCACGACATTTCGTGGGTGGTCACCGGGTCGCCCTACGCGGTGGCGCCGGGGCGGGTGACCAAACCGGACGGTGATCCGTACCGGGTGTTCACGCCGTTCCACCGCGCGTGGACACGGCACGGCTGGCGGCGGCCGGCGGATACGGGTGCGTCCCTTGTGGACTGGGTGACGCCTGCTGCGTCGCGGAAGCTCCCCGCACTTCCGGACCTCGGGGAGATGGCGTTGCCTGCGCCCGGCGAACCGGCGGCACTCGCGGCTTGGCACGATTTCCTGGACTCGGGCGTGCGTTCCTACGCCACCGACCGCGACCGCCCGGACCGTCCGGGCACCACGCGGATGTCGCCCTACTTGCGCTGGGGAGCCATTCACCCGCGCACGATGCTCGCCGACTTGTCGGGTGATTCCAGCGACGGCGCCCAGGCGCTGCGCTCGGAGCTGTGCTGGCGCGAGTTCCACTCGGATGTTCTGTGGCACCGCCCCGAAACCGCCCGTGAGAACTACGACTCTCGCTTCGACCGCATGGACCACGACTCCGATTCGGACGCGTTCGACGCGTGGTGCGCCGGCCGCACCGGCTACCCGATCGTCGACGCCGGCATGCGCCAGCTGCTGGCCGAGGGCTGGATGCACAACCGGGTCCGGATGGTCGTCGCGAGCTTCCTCGTGAAGGACCTGCACTTGCCTTGGTGGTGGGGCGCGCGGCACTTCATGCGTCATCTGGTGGACGGCGATCTCGCGTCCAACCAGCTGAACTGGCAGTGGGTCGCGGGCTCGGGTACCGACGCGGCGCCTTACTTCCGCGTCTTCAACCCGACCACGCAGGGGGAGAAGTTCGATCCAGACGGGGATTATGTGCGGCGTTATGTGCCGGAGCTGCGTGGGGTGGCGGGGAAAGCGGTGCACAAGCTGAAGGAGCGGCCGTCGGGCTACCCGGAGCCGTTGGTGGATCACGCGCACGAGCGGCAGGTGGCATTGCAGCGGTATGGCGCGATCACGGGCTCTTGAGGTGCTGAGGTCCTGAGTGGACGGCCCGTACCCCCGGACCGGGCCGTCCACTCAGGGTCAGAGACCGGCGATCGCGAGCGCGAGCTTCTGCACGATCTCCGGCTGGCCGTCGAAGTCCTTGTCGGTCGTGTTGATCGAGTAGACGACCCGGCGTTGCAGATCGCGGGTGGCCCAGATGCCGTTGGTGTAGCCGTAACGGCTGCCGGTCTTGCCCCAGACGGTGACGCCGTTGACGGTCTCGGTCATGAGGCCCTGGCTGTAGATCGCGGGGTCGTCGGTGCCGAAGGTGGTCACGGCCGGCACGGTGAACATGCGCTGCAGAACGGGTTTCGGCACCAGCCGGCCCTGGAAGAGGGCGATCAAGAAATTGTCGAGGTCGGCGGTGGTGGAGATCATCTCGCCCGCGGCCCAGGGGATGGACTGGTTCATGCGGGTCAGGTCCACGAGCTGCCCGTTCACGAGCTGGTAGCCGTGGGCGTAGGGCGCGGGCAGGTTCGGGTCGTTGCCGGGCACGGAGGTGTCGCGCAGGCCGAGCGGGCGCAGGATGCGGTCGCGCACCTCGTCGCCGTAGGAGTGGTGCGTGAGCTTCTCGACGAGCAGCCCGGCGACGAGGTAGTTGGTGTTCGTGTACTGCTGGTTCGTGCCGGGCGCGAAGACCAGGTCGTGCTGGAACGCCGTGGCCAGCACCTGCTGCGGGGTGAAGACGGTGTATCGGTGGTCGACGATCCACTGTGGATCCTCGGGCAGGTCGACGCCGGGCAGTCCGCTGGTGTGGTTGAGCAGCTGCGCGACGGTGATCCGCGGATAGTTCGCGGGCAGCAGGCCCGGTAGGTAGCGCTGAACGGGCGCGTCGAGGTCGAGGCGGTGCTCGGCGGCGAGCTGCAGCACGACGACGGCCGTGAACGTCTTGGTGATGCTGCCGATGCGGAAGTGCCCGTTCGCTGGGACGGGCGCCCCGGTGCTCAGGTCGGCTGTCCCGGAGACGCCGCTCCACGCGCCGGCCGAGCCGCGGACCTGCACGAGCGCGCCGGTGGCCTGGGCGTTGGGCAGGCCGGCGATGGCGCCCGCCAGCGAGGCCGGGTTCATCGGCGGCAGCGTGGAACGCGCCGGCGCTGAATGTCCCGGTGCGGCGGGCTCGGCGAGCGCGGCCGGGGTCACGGCGGCGGTGAGCAGCAGCGCGGCGCTCGCGGCCGCGGCGATGCGGATCAGCGGGTTTCTCTTCATGACAGCGAGTCTTTCGACTCGCGAACGACCTGCCATCGGGGAGAAACCCGGGCTCGGCTACCTAAGGGTCAGCCGCGCAGGGTCATTCGTGCACTGTCATTCGTGCACTGTCATCAGCGCTCTGTCAGCCGCGCAGGGCCTCGAGCACCTTCACCCGGCTGCCCACGCGCAGCACGCCGTTGCGGTAGATCCGCGCCCCGACCCACGTCACGAGGCCGATCAGCGCCGCCGTCAACACCAGTGACAGCACGATCTCCCACAGCTCGGCCGAGCCCGTGGCAATGCGCGCCGGCATCAGGATCGGCGACAGCAGCGGGATGAGCGAGAGGATCCTCGTCGCCGCGCCGTCGGGCGATTGCGTGAGGAGGTTGATGCCCGCGACGAACCCGATGACCAGCGCGATGTTCACCGGCGCCGCCACCGTCTGTGTGTCTTCCTGGCGCGAGACGAGCGAGCCGGCCGCGCCGTAGATCATGGCGTAGAGCAGGAAACCGAGCAGGTACCACACGACGCCCCACACCACGGCGCCGACGGCGATGCCCGAGATCGACCCCAGCACACCGGTGCCCAGCGCCGCGAGGAGCCCGACCACGGCGAGGATCCCGAGCTGCGCCAGCCCGACCAGCCCGAGTCCGATCACCTTGCCCAGCAACAGGTGCCACGGCCGCACGGCCGCCAGCAGGATCTCCACGACCCGGCTCGACTTCTCCTCGACCACGCCTTGGGCCACGAGCATCCCGTACGTGATGATGCTCAGGTAAAGCAGCACCGCCACGACCACGCCGACCACGAGCTTCTGCCTGGCCCGCGGATCGCGTTGCTCCAGCGGCAGCACGTCGACGTGGGCCGCGGACACGGCCTGGTGCACGGCGACCGGGTCGAGGTGTGCGGCCGAGAGCTGCGCGTCGAGCACCTGCTGCTGCACGATCCCGTCGAGGGTGTGTTGCAGTGTCGGGTCCACAGTGGACTCAACGGTGACCCGCAGCCGCGAGGCGCTGCCGGACACGAGCGCGTCGACGTCGCCGCTGCGTACCTGCGCGAGCCCGTCCTGTTCGGACGCGACGGTGACCACGTCGATCGTCTCTCCGCCGGCCTTCCCGGCGAGCTGCAGCTGCTGCGCGATCCCTTGTGCCTGACCGGTCAGCGCGACCTTGGTCGTGGTGGCGGACCCGAGGAGAAACGCCTGCAGCGCAACATATCCGACAAGCAGCAGCAACAACACCGCCGTGCTGACCACGAACGCTCGCGTGCGCAGCCGCGTGTTCACCTCGCGTTTCGCCACGAGCCGCACGGCCCGCGCGGCGCTGATGCGGCTCACGCCGGGCCTCCCTGGGTGACGGCGTCACGGAACAGCTCGGCCAGCGATCGCCGCTGCCGGCTGAACTCCGTGACCGGCCCGGTGGCCAGCGCGGCGGCGAGCACGGCCTGGTCATCGGCGCTCGACGCCAGCTCCAGCACCGTCGTGGCGCCGGAAGACTCGACCACGCGCGCGCCGGGCACGGTCGACGCCCAGCCGGGCCGCGCGCCCGGCGCCGTGACCACGAGCCGGCTGCCGGCGCCGCGCGTGAGGTCCTCGACCGTGCCGACGGCGACCATGCGCCCGTCGCGGATGATCCCGACGCGGTCGCACAGGCGCTCGACCAGGTCGAGCTGGTGGCTGGAGAACACCACGGGCACGCCGGTGGCCGCCTTCTCGCGCAGCACCACGCTCATCACGTCGACGGCGATCGGGTCGAGGCCGGAGAACGGCTCGTCGAGCACCAGCACGTCGGGGTCGTGCACGAGCGCGGCCGCGAGCTGCACGCGCTGCTGGTTGCCGAGGCTGAGCTTCTGCACCTCGTCCTTGCGGCGCTCGCCCAGCCCGAGCCGCGCGAGCCACAGCTCGGTGGCGCGGTGGGCGTCGTTGGTGCTCAGGCCGTGGAGCTCCGCGAGGAAAACGAGCTGGTCGAGCACCTTCATCTTCGGGTACAAACCGCGCTCCTCGGGCATGTACCCGAAGCGCGTGCGGGTTTCGTGCGTCACCGGCTCGCCCGCGAAGCGGACCTCCCCGGAGTCGGCCGCGAGCACGCCGAGCGCGATCCGCATGGTGGTGGTCTTGCCGGCGCCGTTGCTGCCGACGAAGCCGAACAGCTCACCCGGCCGCACATCGAAGGTCACGCCGTCGAGGGCGAGCTTGCGGCCGTAGCGCTTGGAGATCGCGTCGATCTCGAGTGCTCCTCCGGGCAAAACCGCCCCCTCTCCGAACACCTGTGTGGACAGTGGTGAGCCGCGCGCCGCCAACTCTAGCGAACGGCGCGTGTCCTCTCCCGGTGTTCAGGACAGTCCGGACAGGGCCTTTTCCACGAGCTCCGCCACGCGGGCGCGCGCGGCGTCGGCTTCGGCGGGGACGAGCGACAGGCGGGTGCGGCGTTCGAGCACGTCTTCGACGTCCAGTGCGCCCTCATGGCGGACGGCCCAGACGACCTCGGCGGCGGTGATCTGCGTGCCGTCGAACAGGGGCGCGGCGAACGTCCGGTCGACCTCGCCGAGGGCGGCGACGCGGGGAGCTTCCGTGCCGTACTTGGCGACCAGGCGGGCCGGAGCGTCCACAAGGGACAGCCGAGCGCGCGGGGCGGCGCCCAGCAACGGCAACCGCGAGGTGCGCGACGGCCCGGCGTGCAGGCCCGAGTGCACCAGTGCGGCGTCGACGGCGTCCTCGGCCATGCGGCGGTAGGTGGTGAGCTTGCCGCCGACCACGGTGAGTACGCCGTCGGTGCCGGTTACCACGGCGTGTTTGCGCGAAAGATCGGCGCTGCTGCCGGCGGAGCCGGCGACCAGAGGACGCAGGCCGGCGTAGGAGCCGATCACGTCGGCGCGGGACAGCGGCCGGGCGAGCACCGAGGACGCCACGGACAGCAGGAAGTCCACATCGGACTCCGGAACCTCGGGAACCGACGGGATCTCACCCTCGATGGGCTCGTCGGTGAGTCCCAAGTAGACGCGGCCGTCGACCTGTGGGAGCAGGAAGACGAACCGGTTGCTCTCTCCTGGCACGGCGACGTTCACCGACGTCCCGCCCACCGCGGCGGCGCCCGGCGAGAGGACCAGGTGCGAACCGCGCGACGGCCGCAGCCGCACGGCGTCGGTGAGCGTGCCCGCCCAGACACCTGTCGCGTTGACGACCTGGCGCGCGTGGAGGTCGTACTCCGCCGAGCCTTCACGCACGCGCACGCCGGTGCCCGAAAGCGACACGGCTTCCAGGTGCGTGAGGATCCGCGCGCCCAGCATCGCGGCCGTGCGGGCGAGGTTCACGACCAGGCGCGCGTCGTCGACGAGGGCGCCGTCGTAGGCGAGCAACGCGCCGCGCAGACCGGCGGGCGCGAGGCCCGGGGCCAGCGCCACGGCCTCGGCCACCGGGATCTGCCGGGGCCTCGGCAGCACCGACGACGGCGTGCGCGCGGTCCGGCGCAGCGCGTCACCCGCGCGCAGACCGGTGGCGATCACAGCCTGCTGCGCGCGGGAAGTGCTGGGGTACAAGGGGAACAGCTGCGGCATCGCGCGCGTGAGGTGTGGCGCCGTGCGCGTCATCAGGATCCCGCGCTCGACAGCGCTTTCGTGCGCGAGGCCGAACTCGCCCTTCGCGAGGTAGCGCAGGCCGCCGTGCACGAGCTTGCTGGACCAGCGTGACGTGCCGAACGCCAGGTCGTGGGCCTCGATCAGCGCGACCGACAATCCGCGGGCCGCCGCGTCGAGCGCGATACCGGCGCCGGTGACGCCGCCGCCGACCACTATGACATCGACTCGCTCACCGTTCGTGAGCCGGTCCAGCTCACGTTCGCGCCGGCGTGCGTTCAGCGAGCCGGTGCTCATGCCGCCTCCGCGGGAAGGAGTGCGTCGGCGGTGGTCATGCCGCCTCCGCGGGAAGGAGAACGTCGGCGGTGGTCATGCCGCCTCCGCGGGGAGGAGTGCGTCGGCGGTGCTCATGCCGCCTCCGCGGGGAGGAGAACGTCGGCGGTGCTCATGGCTTGAGGGCCGCATCGACGAGGTACCGGAACTCGTCGAGCAACGCCTGCTCGTCGAGGTCCGCGGTGGCGGGCCGCAGCGAGAACGCGAACGACTGCACGACCAGCAGGATCGAGCGCGCCTGCGCGGTGACCTCGGCCTGGCGCACGGAACCGTCGCGGTGCCCGGCCTCGAGCAGCTGGCGCAGCACCTGTTCGGCGAAGATCTGCGTGGCCCCGAGCCGCTCCACGATGTAGGGCAGCACGAGCTCCGGGTCGACGTCGAGCAGCGTGCGGAACAGCGGGTCGGCCGACAGTGCGCTGACGCCGGCCGCCGCGATGAGCACAAGGCGCTCGCGGGTGTTGGCCGCGTCGTCGCCCGCGTGGCTGGCGTGTTGGAGCAGGCCGCTGAACTCGCGCGTCATCAGCGCGGCGAGCACACTGCGTACGTCGGGGAACCGGCGGTACACGGTCATGCGGCTCACGCGCGCGGTGCGCGCGATCTCGGCGAGCGTGGTGCGCCGGACACCGACCGCGAGCACGCACTCGCGCGCGGCGTCGAGCAGCACGTCGTCGGCAACGCGCGCTGAGGTCTGGCGGCTGCGGGCCCCCGCGAGGGCCGAGGGAGTCTCTCCCGGTGGGGAGTGACGTTTGACGTCCATATGTCACACTGTAGTCGTGAGTGATCTCATAAACCACCGTATCCGGCAGTCGTGGACCGGCGACGGCGCTGGCACCGCCTCGCTGCCCGATCGGGCGGTCCGGTGGCTCGGCCAGCGTATCGGCCCGGTGGGTGCTGATCGAGGGCGTAAGCCGGATTCCGTCCCGAACCTGACCGATTCTGCCCTTCCCGGCCAGGCTCGCGAGGACCTTTCGGCCGTGGTCGGCGAGGAGAACGTGCTGGTCGACGCCGACTCGCGCCTCGAGCGCGCGGGCGGTCTGTCCTATCTGGACCTTCTGCACCGCCGGCTCGGTGACTCGGTGCCGGCGCCCGACGCGGTGGTGCTGCCCGCTTCGCCCGAGCAGGTGCAGGCCGTGCTCGAGGTCTGCGTGCGCCACGACGTGGGGGTCGTGCCGTTCGGCGGGGGCACGTCGGTGGTCGGCGGCGTCGCGGCGCTGCGCGGCGACAAGGCGGCCGTGATCGCGCTCGACCTGGTGCGGCTCGACGCGCTGGTGTCGGTGGATGAGCAGTCGCACCTGGCCGTGCTGCAGGCCGGCGTGCGCGGGCCCGAGGCCGAGCGGCTGCTGGGTGAGCACGGGTTCACCCTCGGCCACGTGCCGCAGTCGTTCGAGCGAGCGACCATCGGCGGGTTCGCGGCCACGCGCTCGGCCGGGCAGGCGTCGGCGGGTTACGGCCGCTTCGAGGACATGGTGGCGGGCGTGCGCGTGGCGACGCCCCAGGGCGAATGGCGGCTCGGGGTCGCGCCCGCGTCGGCAGCGGGGCCGGATCTGCGGCAGCTCGCGGTGGGCAGCGAAGGCACGCTGGGCGTGATCACGGAGGTCGCGCTGCGGGTGCGGCCGGTGCCTGTCGCGCGCCGGTACGAGGGCTGGGTGATCGACGGCTGGGATCTTGGTTCTGAGGCCATGCGCACCCTCGCCCAGAACCACGCGACGGCCGACGTCACGCGACTGTCCGATGTGGACGAGACGGCGGTGTCGTTCGCGCTGAACGCCGGTCTGAAGACGTCCGCGCTGCGGGCGTACCTGGCCGCGCGGGGTGTGAAGCACCCGTGTCTGCTGATCGTCGGCTGGGAAAGGGACGTGCAGGCCCGCCGCCACCGCACGACGCGGTTCCTGCGTCGCGCGGGCGCCCTGCGCATCGGCACCGCGCTCGGCGAGTCGTGGCGGCACGGCCGGTTCTCGGGCCCGCGCCAGCGCGACGCGTTGATGGACCTCGGGGTGTGCGTCGAGACCCTGGAGACCGCCGCGTACTGGTCTCGGCTGGACGACCTGCACGACGCCGTCCGGGCGGCCCTCGTGGCTTCGCTCGGCCGCGCGATCGTGATGTGCCACGTTTCGCACGTCTACGAGACGGGCGCGTCGCTGTACTTCACGGTCCTTACCTCCCGCGACGACGCCGACCCCGTCGGCCAGTGGCAGCGCGCCAAGCACGCCGCCTCGGAGGCGATCGTCGGCCTCGGCACGATCACCCACCACCACGCCGTGGGCGCCGACCACGCGCCGTACTTGGAGGCGGAGATCGGCTCGCTGGGGTTGTCCGTGCTGCGCGCCGCGAAGTCGGCGGTCGACCCGACGGGGATCCTGAACCCGGGAAAACTGCTCGGCTGATCCGGGCGCGGCCGGAAGACTGACCGGCATGATCGGATCGTTCCCGCAGTACGAAAAGTTCGCCGACGAGTTCCTCGACCACGCCCGCGACGGGTTCTACAACGCGCACGTCGATCGCCCCGCCTGCCTTGAGCTGCTCGGAGACGTCGCCGGCCGCGACGTGCTCGACGCCGCCTGCGGCCCCGGGCTGTACGCGGAAGAGCTGGTGGCTCGGGGCGCGCGCGTGACCGGGTTCGACCTGAGCCCGCGCATGGTGGAGCTGAGCCGGGCGCGGGTGCCGGGCGCGGCGTTCCGCGTGCACGACCTCGGCGCGCCACTCGGCTGGCTGGCCGACGCGTCGGTGGATCTCGTTTTGCTGGCGCTGGTTTTCGAGTACGTGGACGACCGGGTCGCGATGTTGCGTGAGCTTCACCGCGTGCTGCGGCCCGGTGGTGCGCTGGTGCTCTCGCGGATACACCCGACGGCCGACTGGCTTCGCCACGGTGGCAACTACTTCGAGCCGCGCGTGGTGGAGGAGACGTGGGTCAACGGCTGGCACGTGCGGTTCTGGCTCTCGCCGCTTCAGGACACGTGCGTCGAGCTGCGGGAGGCGGGGTTCCTGATCGAGCGGCTGGTCGAGCCTCGGCCGCAGGTCGCCGGGGCCGAGGTGGATCCCGAGCGGTACGAGCGGCTTTCCAGCGAGCCGACCGGGTTCCTCGCCATCCGGGCGATTCCCGACCCGCGCGTCAGGTGAAGATCTGCTCCGGCTCCACAACGGTGCACTTCAGGCCGTGCTCACCCGCCGGGTCGCCGAGGAGGAGGGCGGCTTCGGACTGGGCGACGTCGGCGACGCGGACCGGGTGGCCGTCGACGAGGAGTGGGTAGCGGACGGCGGAGGCGCCGACGTAGGCGTGGACACCCTCGACACGCGTGCCATCGGAGGTCTCGACGGAGTAGCCGTCCAGCTGGGCGAGGTGGTAGCGGGTGCCGCGGCCTTCGCAGACGTCGAGGACCGCGCGCTGCTCGGGCGTGACGAACCACAGGAAGTGGTGTTCGACGCCGGGCAGTGCGGTGAGGGTGGCGGGGCGCTGGTCGTCGACCTTGCGCAGGCCCGAGGCCCACACCGCGGCCAGGCCGGTGCAGCGCACGCGCGCGGCCACGACGGGACCGGTCAGGCCGAGCTCGTCACGCAGCCACGTGATCTTCGACGGACAAGCGTTGGACCCGTACGCCAGCACGGGCAGCCGGTCGCGCCAGCCGGCCGGCGCGGTTTCCAGCGACCACCCGGCGCCGTCGAGGTGGACGAACGACGTACCCGGCCGTGCCCCGGGGTAGGGGACGGCCGGGTAGTCGGCGTCGGTGAAAAGCCTCAGAACTCCACCACGCTGCGCAGGACGTCGCCGTGGTGCATGCGCTCGAACGCCCGCTCCACGTCGCCGACGCCGATGCGCTCGGTCACGAACTTGTCCAGCGGCAGGCGGCCCTGCAGGTACAGGTCCACGAGCATGGGGAAGTCGCGCGAGGGCAGGCAGTCGCCGTACCAGGACGACTTCAGCGAGCCGCCGCGGCCGAAGAAGTCGATGAGGGGCAGGTCGTTCAGGCGCATGTCCGGCGTCGGCACGCCGACCAGCACGACGGTGCCCGCGAGGTCGCGGCCGTAGAACGCCTGCTTCCACGTCTCGGGCCGGCCGACGGCGTCGATGACCACGTCGGGGCCGAACGAGTGCGTGGCGTCCTGCATGGCCGCCACCACCTCGTCCTGGCTGAGGCCCTTGCTGTTCACGGTGTGCGTGGCGCCGAAGCCCTTGGCCCACTCGAGCTTCCGGTCGTCGGTGTCGATGGCGATGATCGTGGTCGCGCCCGCGAGGTTGGCGCCGGCGATGGCCGCGTCGCCCACGCCGCCGCAGCCGATCACGGCCACGGAGTCACCGCGCGTCACGGCGCCGGTGTTGATGGCCGCGCCGAGGCCCGCCATCACGCCGCAGCCGAGCAGGCCCGCCACCGCGGGTTCCGCCCGCTCGTCCACCTTCGTGCACTGTCCACTGTGGACGAGCGTCTTCTCGAGGAACGCCCCGATGCCCAGCGCGGGCGACAGCTTCGTGCCGTCGGTGAGCGTCATCGGCTGCTCGGCGTTGAACGTGGAGAAGCAGTACCACGGCTTGCCGCGCTTGCACGCCCGGCAGGTGCCGCAGACGGCGCGCCAGTTGAGGATCACGTAGTCGCCCGGCGCGATGTCCGTGACCCCGGCGCCGACCTTGTCGACCCGCCCCGCGGCCTCGTGGCCGAGCAGGAACGGGAAGTCGTCGTTGATCCCGCCCTCGCGGTAGTGCAGGTCGGTGTGGCAGACCCCGCAGGCCTGCACCGACACGACCGCCTCGCCCGGACCCGGGTCCGGCACCACCACGGTCTCGAGCGCCACCGGCTCGCCCTTCGCGCGGGACACGACTCCCTGGACCTCGTACGGCATGCGCTCACCCTTTCCGGCACCCTTGCTTTGCCGGGGCAGCTAATCACGGAACATGCACACGTGGCCATACCACGATGCGTCGGTTTGCACTCCTGGAAAGCCTGCTCAGGCCGGCGTCACGATGTACACCACTCCGCCCGGCCCGCTCGCCACGCTGCCGTCGGCCGTGTAGCGCTTCGTGCGCTGCCAGATCTTCTCGAACTGGTCACGCTTGTACACGTTGCGGACGCGGGCGTCGGTGCTGGAGGCCGGGTCGTTGACGATCACGTCGCCGGCCTGGGTGAAGCCGACGACGACCATGATGTGGCCGGACGTGCCGTAGCCGGCGCCGTCGAGCTCGTCGGAGAGGAAGGACTGCGACGTGATCACGGGGATGCCGCGGGCGATGTAGCCCTCGAGCTCGTTGAGGTCGTGCAGGCGCGTGATGTGGCCGCGCAGGCCGAGCGAAGCGGCGTACGCGGTGTTGAACGGCCAGTTGCCGGTTCCGTCGTAGGCGTAGTCGTAGGTGTTGCGTGCGGCGTAGACGACGGACGGGTCAAGGTAGTCCGACGGGATCCAGCTCATCTGCTGCGCGGTCGGCTTCTTGCCCCAGTACTCGGCGACCATCTCGGTGGACGTCGGGCTGCACCAGGCCTCACCGCCGCCGCCGTACTGCGGGAACTGTCCTTTGTGGATGTTTTGTGCGTACGCCGGCACCTTCAGCTCGATGCCCCGCGCGCGGCCCGGTTTGGTGGCCGCGACGTCGAAGCGGTCCGGGACGTTCGAGGTCACGGCGCCGAGCGTGGACACCGTCGGCGTCACCCGCGTGCCCGCCTCACGGTAGAGGCTCACGCGCAGCTGGTACGAGCGCAGCGTGACGCCGGTCTTCGTGGCCAGCGTGTCGACGTCCACCGACGCGTTGTCGTCGCTCTGCCCGTCGACGCTCGTGCGCTGGATGTCGGTGTCGCCGCTGGCCCAGCGGCCCATCACGTACCAGGTCGTCTCGACGCCGGCCGACGTGCGGCCCTTCGCCTCGACCTCCAGCCACGTCTTCGCCGGCGTCTGCGCGTTCCACGACGCGATGAGCTGCGTCGCGTCGAACCCCTGCCGGAACAGCGGCGACGTCCACGAGCCGTACTCGTACGTCTTCGTCGTGCCCAGCCCCGGCTCGGTGTGCTCGACGGTGCCCGCGGGCCGCGTGATGCGCAGCCCGTCGCGGCCCAGCGCCAGCCCGTCGAGCCGGCCCGCGTGGAACGTCCCGCCGGACCACTCGTGGTAGTTGATCGCCTCGTCGTTCGCCGGGTGCGCCGGCGCCGCGTCGGCGACTTGCGTCGCTCCTGCCGTCACCATGGCGATGGACAATAGCGTGATCAAGCTCCGCACCCGCATGCCGTGCTCCGTCCCCGAGACCCCAGTGATAGCGAAAGATTTTCGCCGGTTGGGACGGGTTCGTAAAGAGCCGACCAGAGCAAGGCTGTGAAATCGGTGGCGGGCGCTGGGACGATGAGGGCGTGCTCGACCTCGACGCCGTCTCGGTGACCATGGGCGGTGGACTGGGCCGCCTAGAGGACCGCTTGCGTCTGGGTCACCTTCGCGACCAGCTTGCCTTCGTCGTCGTGGATTTCCGTCTCGACGACGACCACGCGGCGGCCCGCGTGGAGCGGGCGGGACGACGCGGTGGCGTAGCCCGAACGGACGGAGCGCAGGAAGTTGGTCTTCGACTCCAAGGTCGTGGTGCCCGAAGCGCCCGAGGGGAGGTTGAGGAAGGCGCACACGGCGCCGGTCGCGTCGGCCAGGGACATGAGTACGCCGCCGTGCAGGACGCCGCCGAGGGTGCACAGCGACTCGGACCACGCCAGCCGGCTGCGGACGAGGTCGGGGGCGTGCGAGAGGGCTTCGATGCCGAGCCGGGAGGCGAACGGCATGGTCTGGTGGAACAGCGAAGTGCCCTCGGCGTCGGTCATGTCCATGACCTAACCGCAGCCGGGGAGGCGCGTCGATTACCCGGGAGGTAATCAACCGAGCGGGTTGGTGAGCAGCAGCTCCGTGTTGTGGTCGCCCGCCGAGCCGACGCGGCCCAGGTCCACGTGGATGTCGTTGTACGAAAGCTCGCGGTAGAGCGAAGCCAGGGCGGAAGGCGTGCGCGCGGAGTAGTCCACCGCGTAGGGCGCGGAAGCCTCGATCAACGTGGTGAAGATCGACAGAGTGCCGTCGCCGTTGTCGGCCAGTTCGAGGATGCGGGCGTGCTGCGGGAAGTCGACGTGGGAGGCGGTGTTGATCTCCCAGAAGCTCTGCGCGGGCGTCTTGCCGACGTGCGGGGTGATCTTGTTGAGGTGCGTGTGGCCGTTGACCCACGCCACGACGTTCGGGAAGCGGTTGAGCTGCCCTACGAAGGTGTCGCCGTTCAGGCGCGGCTCCAGCAGGTGGCGCGAGTCGGGCAGGAGGTTGCCCATGGTGTCGCTCGTGTGGTGGCTGAACAGCACGAACAGCTCGTCGGTCACCGGCTGCGTGACCTTGCGGCCGAAGAAGTCGTAGTACGTCGAGGAGTTGCGCTTGAGCGTCGACTCCACCCAGTTGAACTGGCCGAGCCCGATCGAACCGTCGGCGAAACCGCCCAGCGTGGTGGTGTCGAGGCTGATGCCGGTGACGCCAGGGGCGATGCGGAACGTGTAGTAGGCGTTGCGACCGTCGGCGTTGTTCGCCGAGAAGCCGTGGCCGACCGGACCCGGGCCGGTGTTGCCGGACTCGAGGTGCGCGGTCACGAACTCCGCGGTGGTGAACGGTCGCCGGCGCGCGTCGGGCGTGACCTCGCGGATCGTGCCGGTGCCGCCGAACAGCTCGGTCAGCGGCACGCTCTTGCCGCTGTTGATGGCCGCGCCGAGCTTCCTCGCGGTGCCCTCGTCCTTGCCGATCACCTTGTACCGGCTCGTGTACCAGTTCTCGATGCCCGGGATACCTTCCGGCAGCGTGCCGACCACGCTGTCGTCGTGGTTGCCGAACGTGCAGAACCACGGCACGTCGAGCCCCGGCGCGGTGAAGGGCGCGATACCCACTTCGAGCAGGCCTGGCAGCTGCGGGAAGCCCTTCTTCGAGTAGTCGTCGGCGAGCGGGGTCGACGGGTTCCAGAACGCGTCGTTGCCCGAGGCCTGCACGCCTTCGTACCGGCTGGGGTCACCGGAGTTCGGCGTGATGGCGCCGCCGTTGAGGCTGGTCAGGAACCAGTCGAGCTCCAGCAGCTCGTGGTTGTCGGTGTTGTCGCCGGTGGTCACGAGGAAGTCGAACGGCCGACCGGTGAACGGTCCCTTCGCGACGCTGTTCACCCGTTGCACCAGCGCGCTCGTCGCGGCCGTGCCGAGGGCTTCCTGCGGCCGGTGCGCCGAGCCGACGTACGGGTGCAGGTACTCGAACCGCGCGGGCGACTCGGTGTCGGTGATGTGCAGGTCGGTGAACTGCACGAACGCGCCCAGCGCGGTGCGCCGGTCGTCGCGGCCGTCCTTCGGCGCGGCAAGGTCGCCGCGGACCACGAGCGGCCAGCCCGGGCCGCCGGTGAGGCGGGAGTACGTGGCTGTACCGGGGGAGACGGCCGTGGCGACCTGTTCGAGGGTCGTGCCGGCGGTGCTGACGGTGCGCGAGGCCGTGCGCTTGAGCGCCCGGTCCAGCGCGTTGGCGGTCGGGGTGCACAGCAGCAAGCCCACGCTCGCGGCACCCGCCGCGGTGAAAGTCCGCCTGGTCAGCTGGGCCATCTTCGCTCCCGGTGTCGGCTGCCCAGCACGCTGCCGGACGGCGGTGGACCTCCGGTGAACGCAACATGAATCCCGCTCACATTCACCGTGACAGTGCGGCTGACTCTGTCACAGGTACTGCGGCTCGACTACCCGACGAAGGTGGGTTCAGAAGCGAAGTTTCAGCAGTAGAACGCGCACGACGTGCTCGTCGCCGCGATCGCCGTGAAGAACAGCACCAGGAAGATCACCGCGGGGATCGCGGCGATGATTCCGCAGACGAGCCCGGCGATGCCCATGCCCTGGCCCGTGTAGCCGGGCTTCTGCGCCTGCACCATGCCCGCCCACGAAAGCCCGATCGCGGTGAACGCCGCGATCACGTCCCAGAACGGCACCCAGAACGTGATCAGCGCGAGGATCCCGATGATCATCCCTGCGATCGCCATGCCGCTCGTCCGCAGCGGCACGTAACCCGGGAACGGCCCGTACGGCATGGGCTGCGGTCCCGAGTACGGCGTCGGGTACGGCCCCGAATACGGCGCGGCGTACGGCACGGGCAGCGGCGCCGAGGGCTGTTGCGGGGGCTGCTGGGGCGTCGGATAACCGTCGGCGCCGTAGTACTGGCCCTCTTGGCGGGGCTGCTGCTGGTACGGATCGGTCATCGGGCGCTCCAGGTTCCGGACGTCGGGTACAAAGAGCTTATGGGGGATGCGGTGGTCGCTGGGGGCGGAATCGGCGGATTGACCACCGCGATCGGGTGGCGCGTCACGGTGCTCGACCGCGCCGCGCGCGCGATCGCGAAGGCCGCGCGCCAGGCGGCCCGGATGCGGTCGCGGCTCAGCCCTTCAACCCCGACTCCGTGACCCCGCGCACGAGGTAACGCTGCAGGAACGCGAACAGCAGCACGATCGGCAGGATCGACACCGCCGCGGCGAGGAAGAGCAGGTTCAGCTGCGGGTTCTGTGAGGTCAGCAGGCCCGACAGCGCCACCTGCACCGTCCACGAGTCCGGCGACTGCGCGATGATCAGCGGCCACAGGAACGCGTTCCAGCTGCCGATCACCGAGATCACGGCGATCGCGGCGAAGAAGCCGCGCGAGTTGGGCACCACGATGCGCCGGAACACGCCCCAGCGCGTGAGCCCGTCGACGCGGCCGGCTTCCTCCAGCTCACGCGGGAAGTCCAGGAAGTACTGGCGGAACAGGAACACGCTGAACGCGCTGAACAACCCCGGGATCACCAGGCCGCGCAGGTCCGAGAGCCAGCCGAGCGTGGACACCACGACGAAGCTCGGCACGAACGTGACCGACGTCGGGATCATCAGCGTCGCGAGCACCGCGTAGAACACGGTTTTCGAGTGGCGGTAAGGGATCCGGGCGAACCCGTAGCCGGCGAGTGAGCAGATCACCAGCAGTCCCGACGTCTGCAGCGTCGCCACGACCGCGGAGTTGAGCAGGCTTCGCGCGAACGGCACGTCCTCCAGTGAGAACAGGCGCGTGAAGTTCTCCCAGTGCACCTGCCGAGGCCACAGCGTCCAATCAGGGGCCGTGATCTCCGCGCGCGAGGCGAGACCGTTGCGCAGCAGCAGGTAGAACGGCAGCAGGAACAGCACCGTCGCCACGATCAGCGCCGTCCAGCGCAATGCGGCCTTCACGACAGCGCTGTTCACGAGAGGGCACCACGGTCGAAGCGGAACAGCCTGCCCTGCGCCAACGTCACGAGCGCGATGAGCAACGCCAGCAGCACCGCGCCCGCGCTGCCGCGGCCCAGGTCCTGGCCGCCCGAACCCAGCGACGTGTAGTAGAGGTACACCAGCGGCGGCCGCGCGAACGGTGGATAACCGCGGGAGTCGCCCATGATGTTGTAGAACTCGTCGAACGCCTGGTACGCGTTGATCAGGTTCAGCAGCAGCACGGCCACGGAAGTCGCGCGCAGCTGTGGCAGCGTGATGTAGCGGAACACCTGCCAGCCCGGCTTCGCGCCGTCGAGCCACGCGGCTTCGTAGAGCCGGACCGGAATCCGTTGCAGCGCGGCGAGGAACAGGATCATGTAGAAGCCCAGCTGCAGCCACAGCCGCGCGGTCACCAGCACGATCCAGTACAACGGCGGGTCCACCGTGCCCGTCCACGCCACCGGATCGGCGCCGAACAGGCCCAACACGGTGTTCGCCAGGCCGTAGCGGACGCCGGAGAACAGCGATGTCTTCCAGATCAGCGAAGCCACCACGTACGAGCACGCGAAGGGCAGGAAGAACACCGAGCGGAAGAACGCGCGCGCGAACCTCAGCTGGTGCACCCCGACCGCGAGCGCGAGCGACAGCACGAACGTGAGCGGCACGATCACCACCGCGAACCCACTGAACGTGCCGAGACTGGCCAGGAACGGCCCGTCGGTGAGCATGTGCGCGTAGTTGTCCAGCCCCACGAACACGCTCGGCGTCACCGTGTTGCGCGCGTCGAAGAACGACAGGTACACGCTCCAGCCGATCGGCAGGTACGCGAACACGGCCAGCCCGATCAGGAACGGGCCGACGAATCCCCAGAACGCCAGCGTGTCCCGGGTCTTCCGGGCGGGGGCTTTCAACGCAGCTTCACCCGAACAAGCGCTTCAGTTCGGACTGCGCGACGGTCACCGCCGCCTTGGTCTGCGCCACCGGGTCGGCGCCCTCCTTGGCGATCTTCGCGACCGCGTCGGACAGCGCTGTGTTCGCCTGCTGGGTCCACACGGGACCGCCGACGAGGTGGCTGTTCTCCTTCACGAACCGCGCGACGTCGGCGGCCGGGCCCGAGCGCAGCGTGTCGGCCTTGTCGATGACGCTCTGGCGTGCGGGCACGTGGAACCCGAAACGCGTGGCGAATTCCAGCTGGTCGGTCGTCTGGTCGACCCACAGCCACTTCACGAACGCCTTGGCCTCGGCCACGTGCTTGCTCTTCGCGTTCACCATCGCGCCGTACGCGCCCACGGGCACCGAAGGCGCGCCGCTGTTGTCCAGCTTGGGGAAGGGCAGCACGGCGAAGTCGTCGTTGAACGCGTCGCGGATCTTCGGCATGTTCCACAGCCCGGTCCACTGCATCGCGCACAGGCCGTCGATGAACGCGCCCGGGTCGGACCAGTCGGTGGGCGCGCCGAGCAGCAGGGAGCTGTTGGCGTTCAACGCGCGCAGCTTGCCCAGCGCGGTGGCCGCGCGCGGGTCGTCGAAGCCGACTTCGCGGCCGCCGGGCTTGAGGTAGTCGAGCCCGGCCGACCACAGCAGCGGGCCGGTCAGCGTGGCGACGCCGCCGTCGTTGCCCACGAACAGGCCCTTCACACCCTCGCGCGAGAGCTTGCCGGCGGCGTCCACCAGCTCGTCGACGGTCTGCGGCGGCTGCACGCCCGCGGCCTGCAGCAGGCTCGGGCGGTAGAAGAGCACCTGCGTGTCGGTGGCCTGCGGGATGCCGTAGACCTTGCCCTCCACGGTCTGCGCGGCCAGCACCGCGGGGCTGAAGTCGTTCTTCACCGGGCCGATGAGGTCGTCGAGCGCCACGACCTGGTTCTGGCGCACCCAGTCGATCTTCACCTGGGCCTCGAACACGTCGGGCACGGCGCTGTTCTGCAGCGCGGTCACGATCTTCGAGTCGTAGTCACCCGGGTTCCACTGCACCTTCACGGTCGCGCCCGGGTACGAGGCCGCGTAGCCGCGCACGGCGTCCTGTACGCCGTCTTCGCCGTACGCGTGGTACCACTGCTGCAGCGTCACCTTCGCGGCCGGTTTCGACGGCGGCGGTCCGGCCGACATCGCGGTGGACGGTGGCGGGTCGCCCGGGCGCCCGGTGTTCGAACCGCACGCGGCCGCGACCGCGCCCACTGCCGCCGTTCCCGCGAGGGTCAGGAACGACCTCCTGCTGCGTGACTGCATCCCCGTACTTCCTCCGACGAGCTCCGACGCCTGCCTTGAGAGCGCAAGACTCTCTCAAGACAGGCGCCGGATCATCCGCGACTCGCCGGAGAATTACCCGTTAGAGCTGTGAGATGTCGAGCTTTCCCTCTGAGTAGGACGCGCGGATGCGCTTCTTGTCGAACTTGCCGACGCTGGTCTTGGGCACTTCGTCCACGAAGGTCCAGTTCTCCGGCAGCTGCCACTTCGCGACCTTGTCGGTCAGGTAGTCGCGCAGCTGTTCGGCCGTCACGCTCTGGCCTTCCTTCACCACGACGGCCACCAGCGGGCGCTCGTCCCACTTCTCGTCGGGGATGCCGACCACGGCCGCCTCGGCGACGGCCGGGTGGCCCATGACCTGGTTCTCCAGGTCGACCGACGAGATCCACTCGCCGCCGGACTTGATCACGTCCTTGGCGCGGTCGGTGAGGGTGAGATAGCCGTCGGGGCTGATCTTGCCGACGTCACCCGTGCGGAGCCAGCCGTCGTGGAACTTGTCCGGGTCGATGGCGTTGCCGCCGTAGTAGGCGCCGGCGATCCACGGGCCCTGCACCTCGAGCTCACCCACGGCGTCGTTGTCCCACGGCAGTTCCTCGCCGTTGTCGCCGATGAGCCGCGCGGCCACCGACGCCGGGAACCGGCCCTGCGTGTAGCGGTAGGCCCAGCGCTGGCCGCCGGTCGCGCTGCCCGGCGGCCGCGCGACGCTGCCCAGCGGCGACGTCTCGGTCATGCCCCACGCGTGCAGGATCGGCACGTCGTAGCGCTCCTCGAACGCGTGCATCAGCGACGGCGGCGCGGCCGACCCGCCGACCACGACCTCGCGCACGTGGGAGATGTCCTGCGGGTTCGCGTCGAGGTGGGCGAGCAGGCCCTGCCAGATCGTGGGCACGGCCGCCGCGAACGTCGGCTTCTCGGCCGCCAGCATCGCGGCGATCGGGGCCGGCTGGAGGAAGCGGTCGGGCATGAGCAGCGACGCGCCGACCATCATCGCGGCGTAGGGCAGGCCCCACGACATCGCGTGGAACATCGGCACGATCGCCAGCGCGGTGTCCTCCTGGGCCAGCCGCATGCTGTCGGTCATGCAGACCTGCATCGAGTGCAGCCAGATCGAGCGGTGCGAGTAGACGACGCCCTTCGGGTCGCCCGTCGTGCCGGACGTGTAGCACATCGCGGCGGCGGACCGCTCGTCGATCTCGGGCCAGGCGAACTCGCTCGGCTGGGCGGCCAGCAGCTCGTCGTAGGAGTGCACGGTGATGCCGTTGGGCGCCTCCAGCGTCGAGGCGTCGCCGTTGGCCACGATCACGTGCTTGACCGTGGTGAAGTGCGGCAGCTGCTTGGCCAGCAGCGGTACCAGCGTGCCGTCGACGATCACCACGTGGTCCTCGGCGTGGTTCGCGACGAAGGTGAGCTGCTCGGGGAACAGGCGGATGTTCAGGGTGTGCAGCACCGCGCCCATGGCCGGCACCGCGAGGTAGGCGGCGAGGTGCTCCGCGTTGTTCCACATGAACGTGCCGACGCGCTGGTCGCCCGTCACGCCGAGGGTGCGTAGCGCGTTGGCCAGGCGGGCGGCGTGCTGCCCGAGCTCGGCGTAGGTCTCCCGGCGGGCTTCTGAACCGGTCCAGGTGATGACTTCGCTCTTCGCGTGCACCTTCGTGCCGTGCCGCAGGAGCTTCGCCAGCGAAAGCTGCCCGTCCTGCATCGTGCTCAACATGGGTGACTCCCGTGGTGCTCGTTCGCCGGTGAACTGGGGTGCCGCCGACTCTAACGGCGGACGGGGCGCGGGGGCATGGTCAACTCGGGCAACCGTTCGGTCACGGCCATCCCCGTATCGGGTGGCGGCCTCCTGCGTCCATGATCAACTTACTACCGGACTTTTCCTTGCGGGACAACAAAAAATGGCGTCGTAACCGTCTCGAAATAGAGCCTCATTCGGGTGAGGTAATGGTGTCGAAAACGAGGGACGTCTGACGTTTCCGCAGGCCGCGAGGGGTCATCTCGTGACTTGCCCACCGGGTGGTCAGAGGGTGATAAGTGCGTGTCGGTTGCGCGCTCTTCGAGGGTGTGGCGTTTACTGGGGCCGTGGTAAGAGACGGCTGGCCAGCGCTTGCGCTTGCAAGCATCGGAGAAAAGCCGTCGGCCGCGTAAGCGGAGACCTGAGAGGAAAGGACACTACGTTGGCTCTGCCCACGTTGACTCCGGAGCAGCGCGCCGACGCCCTCGCCAAGGCGGCAGAGGCGCGTAAGGCGCGTTCGGAGCTGCTCGCGTCGATCAAGTCCGGCACCACGAGCATCGAGAAGGTGCTCAAGCAGGCCAAGGAGAACAAGACCATCGGGAAGACGAAGGTCACCCAGCTGCTCAAGGCCGTTCCCGGCCTGGGCGCGGTCAAGGTCGCCGCGCTGCTCGAGCAGGCGGGGATCGACCCCGACCGCCGGGCCGCGGGCCTCGGCGAGCGCCAGCGCGAAGCTCTTATCGACGCGCTGAAGTAAGGACCCCGGTCTCCCGCGGGGGAAGTGCGCCGAAGGTGTTCTTCCGGCAACACTTTCCCCGCGGAGCTCCCGGATCCTGGGACGCTGGAGCGGTGACGACCAGTACCGCACCGGCGACCCCGGTCGAGACAACCGTCCGCTACCAGCGTGGCGACTTCCTGTTCGCGACGGCCCGGCGAGCGCTCCTCGCCCAGGGTTCGGTCGTCGCCGTGACCGATACCGATCCACGGCGGCTGGCCAGGACCGTGGCCGAAGAGCTGACCAGCTCGGGCGTGCCGCTCGCGGTCGGGACGCTGCCGTTCGACACCGGCCCGGGCACGACCACGCCGGGTCATCTCGTCCTGCCGCGCACGGTCCACCGGGCGCAGGCCGAGGGCGAAGGCAGTGCTGTCGCCGCGTCGGAAGAGCTGCCCGCCCCGAGCGTCACCCGTGAGGTGCCGTCCGAGGAGGGCCACAAGGCCAACGTGCGGGCCGCCGTGGCGGCCCTGCGCGACCGTGGCCTGCGCAAAGCCGTGCTCGCCCGGGCCCTGGAGCTCGAGTTCGCCTCGCGGGTGCCGGTCGAGAAGATCGTGCGCAACCTGGCCCGCGGCAACCCGCACCACTTCACCTACGCCGCCGAGCTGCCCGGCGGGCGCACGCTCGTGGGCGCCACGCCCGAGCTGCTGCTCTCCCGCGCCGGCGACTCCGTGTTCACGACCCCGCACGCGGGGTCCATGCCGCGCTCGGCGGATCCCGTCGCGGACCGCGCCAATGGCGAGGCCCTGCTGGCGTCCGCGAAGGACCAGGAAGAGCACGCCGTGGTGATCGACTACGTCGTGGAGGCCCTGCGGCCGTTCTGCCGCAAGCTCGACGTGCCGCCGGCCCCGGAGCTCGTGTCGACGCCCGCCATCTGGCACCTGCGCACGGCCATCACCGGCGAGCTCGTCGACCGCGCCGTCACCGCCCTCGACCTCGCCGCGGCCCTGCACCCGACGCCCGCCATCTGCGGCACCCCGACCGCTGCCGCGCGTGACCTGGTCCAGGAGCTGGAGCCCTTCGACCGCGGCTACTACGCCGGCAGCGTCGGCTGGGTCGACGCGGTGGGCGACGGCGAGTGGGCCGTGGCGATCCGCTGCGCGGAGGTGGCCGACACGTCGATGCGGCTGTACGCGGGCGGCGGGATCGTGCCGGCGTCGGACCCGCAGGCGGAGTTCGACGAGACGATCGCGAAGTTCCGGACCCTGCTGGGCGCGATGGGTCTCGACTGACTCACCCGCCCACCGCCTGCGTCCACCACCCCAATGCGGCGTTGGTTGCGCTGAACGCACCGAACGCCGCATTGGGTGCGCTCAACGCACCGAACGCCGCATTGGGGTGCTCGGGGCTCTCAGGGGAGCCAGTGCTCCTCGGTGACCTCCAGCGCCTCCGTGGTGAGGGCCGCGACGGCCGCGCGGTGGCCCTCGGCCGCCTTGAGGTCCGCCAGCCGGGTGCGAGCCGGGTCCAGCGCCGGGTCCCCGGAGGACACGAGCTCGGCCGGCGCGTCGTAGGGCGAGAACGTGATGCTCTGCAGCGGGATCTTCAGGCCCTTGCCGGTGGCCTTCATGACGGCCTCCTTGCGTGTCCAGTAAACGAAGAAGGCGGCGGACCGCGAGGCCTCGGGCAACTCCGCCACGGCCTGCTGCTCGGCCGGGCTCAACGCGTACTCGATGAGCGACTTGTCGGCCCGGCGCGAAGAGGTCTCGACGTCCAGCCCCACCGGCACGCCGTCGGTGGCTGCCACCCCGATCAGCTGGCCCGAGTGCGAAATGGACAGCGTCAGGTCCGAGCCGGGCACGCGGGGCCGGCCGTGGGGTTTGCCGCAGTCTTCGCAGGTGGCGTCGAAGACCACGGACTCCACCGGCACGCCCAGGCGCGCCGCCGTGAGCGTCTTCGCCAGCACGCGGCCGGTCAGGAAACGGCGCTTGTCCAGCTCCAGCCGGTAGGCCTCGAAGCGGCCGTGCTCGAGCTCGTCGAGCAGCCGAAGGAAGCGGTCCTCCGCTGCGAGCGGCTCCGACCACCGGACCACGATCTGCGTCACCTGGCACCCTCCTCGTCCACCCTCGATCTTCCCGGCGCCGGGGCGCGTTGTCACGGTAACCGGCCAGGTACTAGGGGGACCCCGAGACCACGCGGTACCCTCGGGTAAGCAAGCGCTTAGCCGGACGGCTTGGAAAGGGACGACTCGATGGATTTCACCCTGAGCACCGAAGAACGCGAAGTGCGCGACTGGGTGCGCACGTTCGTGCAGCGCGAGCTCGTGCCGCGTGAGCAGGAGGTGCTCCGCCGCGAGCGCGCCGGCCGGCCGGGGGTCACGGCCGAGGAGCTGACGGAGCTGCAGCTCAAGGCCAAGGAATCCGGCTTCTGGGGCGTGCTCACGCCGGAGGAGTACGGCGGCATGGGGCTCTCGGCCGTGATGGCCGCGCTGCTGGAGGCCGAGCTCGGTCGCACCTTCGTGCCGTTCCGCTTCGGCGGCGCCGCGGACAACATCCTGTTCCACGCCAACGAGGAGCAGAAGCAGACTTACCTGCTGCCGACGATCTCCGGCGAGCGCAAGTCGTGCTTCGCCATCACCGAACCCGGCGCCGGCTCTGACGCGAAGGCCATCCGCACCACCGCGCGCAAGGACGGCTCCGACTGGGTCATCAACGGCGAGAAGACCTTCATCACCGGCGGCAACGAAGCCGACTTCGTGATGGTCTTCGCCATCACCGACCCGGAAAAGGGCGCCAACGGCGGCGTCACCTGCTTCCTCGTCGACCGCGAGATGGGCTGGAAGTCCGAGTACATCGACACGATGGGCGAGTGGGGCCCGGCGGCGCTGGTGTTCCAGGACGTGCGCGTGCCCGAGTCGCAGATCCTCGGTGAGGAGGGCCGCGGCTTCGAACTCGCGATGCAGTGGATCGGCCAGGGCCGCTACCTGCTGCCCGCCCGCGCGATCGGTTCGTGCGAGCGCCTGATCTCCATGGCCATCGAGCACGCCAACACGCGCGAGACGTTCGGGCAGAAGATCGCCGAACGCCAGGCGATCCAGTGGATGATCGCGGACTCCGGGGTGGAGCTCGAAGCGTTGCGCTGGCTCGTGCTGCACGCCGCGTGGCAGGTCGACCAGAAGATGGACTCGCGCCACGCGCAGTCGATGGCGAAGCTCTACGGCGGCCAGAAGGCCAACGAGATCGTGGACCGCGTGCTGCAGATCCACGGCGGCATGGGCTACACGCGCGAGCTGCCGGTGGAGCGCTGGTACCGCGAGCTGCGGCTGCTGCGCATCTACGAAGGCACCGACGAGATCCAGCGCCGCACCATCGCGCGCAACCTCCTCAAGGGCCACGTGAAGGTCGGCGGCGCGCTCGGCTGAGCTGTAAGAGCCGAATGTGAAAACGGCGTGAAAACCGTGAAGGCCTCGTGGTGGGACGCGCGGTCCGGCCACGAGGCCTTCAGAGGATGAATGGTGTTCTCAGCGAATCACTTGCTGCTGTTGCGGAGGGCGATGGGGACGCCGGCCAAGTCCTCTTCGTTGCAGAGCACCTTGACGTCGTAGTAGGGCGACCCCTGGCGGTCGTCGTAGTCGAGGTGAATCGCCAGGATGTCGAGCGGTTCACCGAGCCACTCCTGAGCTTGACGCAGCCACTTGGCACAGCGTTCGAGTGCGGTCGGCAGATCGTCGTCGCGGAACTCGACCGGGCGGTAAGGCACGTCCTGCACCTGGTCGCGGGGATTTGCTGGAGCGGGCAGGCTAGGTGCGAGACCCGAGTCGTCCAATTCCAGGTGGATCGTTTGCTCAGTCACCCTTCGAGCGTCCCCCACGTTCGCCCAATCAGCAAGGCGTAGGTCGCTAAAACCCCGGCTGAACAGGCATGTCCCACACCTGGGCGACCACTTCGAGGCACTGTCGCAGATCGGGAACGGCTACGGCAACGGGGTGGCCGAGGGCGCCCAGCGCCAGCTCCGCGTAGTGCGTGGCCAGCCCTTCGAGCGGCAACGGCCCCAGTGGCGAGTACCAGCGCGCCACCCCGCTGCACATCTCCAGCAGTGCCAGGCGCGTCACAGCCGGGTGTGCGGTGTGGAACACGCCCGCCGCCACGCCGTCGGAGATCGCCCGCGCCCACAGACCCTCGTATTCGTCCCGCAGAGCGACGACTCGCGTACGCGCGGCATCCGAAAGCGCGTCGACTTCGTTGTCCACCACGCGGGTTTCGGCGGGCCGCGCGGCGTGGGCGAGCACATGCAGCGCGACGAGCGAACGCAGGCGCGCCACGGGATCGGCCGCCCCGGCGGTGGCCTTGTCCGCAGCGTCGAGCAGCCGCCGCAACGCGGTGGTCATGATCTCGACGAGCAGGTCCTCCTTGGTGCCCATGTAGTGGTACAGGCTCGCCGACGACAGCTCGGCCTCACTCGCGAGATCGCGGATGCCCGTGCCGTGGAAACCCTTGGCGGCGAACAGTTTCACCGCCGCCGCGCGCACACGCATCCCGCTGCTCACAGCCACGTCCCAGTGGTCCGGTCCCATGCGCCCGCGCGCAGGTCCGCCACCTTCCGCAGCTCGCCCTTCGCGATGCGTTCGGACGGGGTGAGCGGCAGTTCGTCGGCGAACACCCAGAAGCGCGGCACCTTGAAGTACGCCAGCTTCTCGGCGCAGAACTCGGCGAGTTCTTCGGGCGCCACGTCGCCTTCGCAGACGACGTAGGCCTTCACCTCTTCGCCGCGCAGCTCGTCGGGCACCGCGAGCACGGCCGCGAGGCGCACGGCGGGGTGCAGCAGCAGCGCGCGTTCCACCTCGTCGGCCGAGACGTTCTCGCCGCTGCGCCGGATCATGTCCTTGGTGCGGCCCGCGAAGAACACGCGGCCCTCGGCGTCCATGCTCGCGAGGTCGCCCGTGTGGAACCAGCCGCCGGCGAACGCGCGCGCGGTGGCTTGCGGGTCGTCGTGGTAGCCGTGCATCAGGCCGATACCGCGGATGAGCAGCTCGCCGGTTTCCCCACGCGGCAGGGGTTTCCCGTGCTCGTCGGCGATCAGCACCTCGCGGTCGCGGCTGGGCCGGCCGATGCAGCCGGTGCCCACGGCGACGTCGTGGTCCGCTTCCGGTACGCGGATGTCGCCGCCGGTCTCGGTCATGCCGAACGCCTCGTACCACGGCGCGCCCCACCGCTGTTCCAGCTCGGCGTGCAGCTCGCGCGGGATGGCCGACGCGCAGATCGCGCGGACGCGGTGGTTGCGGTCGTCTTCGTGCGGCGGCTGGCGCAGCAGGAGTGTCGGCATCAGGCCGAGGCAGTAGAACCACGTGACGCCGTGCTCGCGCACCTTGGCCCAGAACGTGGACGGGTGGAAGCGGTCGAGCACCACGAGTGTCGCGCCGCCCGCGAGTCCCAACGCGACGTTCCACTGTGGATCGATGTAGTGGAAGGGCTGGGCGGTCAGGAGGATGTCTTCTTCGCCGACGGCGGGGAAGTCCGTGGCGAGGCTGACGGCGAGCGTGGTCCAGTACCGGTGCGGCAGCACGCAGCCCTTGGGGGCGCCGGTGGTGCCGGAGGTGTACTGGATGTTCACGGGCTGCTCGGCGACGACGTCCGCGGCCGGCTTCGCGTCCGAAGCTCGCAGATCCGCCGGCGTCAGCACCCGCTCCACGGCTGTGTCCGGCGCGATCTTCTCCAGCAGCTCCACGAACTCGTCTGCCGCCACGGCGAACCGCGCGCCGGAGTGGCGCAGCACGTGGGCGCCGTCGAACTCGCGGTAGTTCGTGTTCACCGGCACCAGCACCGCGCCGAGCTTCGCCAGCGCGAGCCACAGCAGCGGGAATTCCGGCTGGTTGCGCAGCATCACGGCCACGCCGTCGCCGGGCCGCACGCCCAGCTCGTGCAACGCGGCGGCGAACCGGCCGCTGCGCTCGTCGACGTCGGCGAAGGTGAACCGCTCGCCCGTCGCGTCGAAGACCCACGCGGTGCGCTCCGGCCACAGCTGCGCGGCGCGGTCGAGCAGCGCCACGAGGGTGTCGGCCTGCTGCAGGGTCTTCACGCACGGCTCCGGAACGCCTCGGTGGACTCGCGCACGGCGGCCGAGTGCTCGGTGATCAGCGCGTGGCTGACCTCCAGTTCGAGGGCCGATTCCAGTGCGTGGTCGATGCCGGAGTCGAGCGCCCGCTTGGCCATGGTGGTGGCCTCGGCGGGGTGGTGCGCGATCTTCTCGGCCCAGCCCAGCGCCAGCGTCATGAGCTCGGCGGCGGGCACGGCGGCGTTGACCAGGCCCAGGTCATGGGCGCGCAGGCCGTCGAAGCGCTCGCCGAGCAGGAGCAGCTCCTTGGCCTTCATCGGCCCGACGAGCAGCGGCAGCAGGCGCGAGGCCGCGCCCGTCACGCTCAGCCCGAGCGAGACCTCGGGGAAGCCGAACACGGCGTCGTCGGCGGCCAGTACCAGGTCGCAGCCGAGCGCGAACTCCGCGCCGGCGCCGAGCGCGTAGCCGTGCACGGCGGCGATCACCGGCTGCGGCAGCGCGCGCAGCTTGCGAGTCACGTCCTGCAGCCGGTCGAGCCGGGCCCGCGAGTCGCCTTCCGGGGTCGGCTCCTTGAGGTCGTGGCCGGCGCAGAAGGCGCGGCCGTTGCCGGACAGCAGAACCACGCGGGCGGTGCTGCGCGCGACGCCGTCCAGCGCGGTCAGGAAGTCGTCCACCAGAACGGGCGCCACGGCGTTGAGTCGCTCGGGGCGGTTCAGCCGGATGTGCGCGATGCCGCCCTCGACGGCGAGGTCCACGGTGCTCATGGCAGCGAGCCTAGACGTTCGATCGATCGATCGATAGGGTCTCGTTCATGCGGGTCGACGCGGTGTACGAGAACGCCCGGCTGCTCACCGGGGACAGCGCCACCGGGGACGGTGCGCTCGCCGTGCTGCACGGCCGGGTCGTGGCGCTGGGCGAGGACGCCGAGGCGCTGTCGGCGCGCCGGCGGATCGACCTCGGCGGCGCGTACGTGGTGCCCGGGTTCCACGACGCGCACAACCACATGGCGTGGTTCGGCATGGGCCTGGACGACGTGGCGCTGAGCGACTGCCGCACCGTCGAGGAGGTCTACGACGCCGTGGCGCGCCGGGCCGCCGAGCTGCCCGCCGGCAGCTGGGTCGTCGGCAGCGGTTACGACCAGAACAAGCTGGCCGGCGGCGCGCACCCCGACCGCCACGGCCTCGACCGCGCCGCTCCCGGGATGCTCGTGCGGCTCAAGCACACATCCGGGCACATGACCGTGGTCAACTCCGCCGTGCTGCACCAGCTCGACCTCGCGCACGTGCCGGTGGGCGGCGACGTGGTGCTCGACGCTTCCGGGTCGCCGACCGGGCTGTTGCGCGAGCAGGCCCAGCTGCTGCTGCGACCGCTGATTTACCCGGCGCCGATCGATGCCGTGGTCCGCGGCCTCGACCGCGCGAGCGAGCAGTTCCTGGCCGAGGGCATCACGAGCGTGCAGGAGGCCGGCATCGGCGGCGGGCTGGTCGGGGAGACGCCCGCCGAGCTGGCCGCGTACCAGCTGGCGCGCGAACGCGGGGTGCTGCGCGTGCGGAGCACGGTGATGGTGGCCGCGAGCGTGCTCCACGACCTGCCCGACGGCGCCGGGTTCGGCCTCGACCTGGGCCTGCGCACGGGCTTCGGCGACGAGTGGCTGCGCGTCGGGCCGATGAAGCTCTTCGCCGACGGTTCCCTGGTCGGGCGCACCTGCGCGATGCACGAGCCGTTCGCCGGCGAGCCGGGCAACCGCGGCTACTTCCAGGTACCGGCCGACGAGCTGGCCCGCACGATCCGCCTCGCGCACGACGCCGGCTGGCAGATCGCGACGCACGCCATCGGCGACCGCGCCATCACCGTGGTGCTCGACGCGTACGAAGCCGCGTTGGCCGCTTCGCCGCGCGAGGACCACCGGCACCGCATCGAGCACTGCGCGGTGCTTCAGCCGGCGGAGCTCACTCGGCTGGCTCGGCTGGGGCTCATCGCGTCGCCGCAGGGCCGGTTCGTGAACGAGCTGGGTGACGGCATGCGCGCGGCGCTCGGCGAGTCACGGGTGCCGTGGTGCTACCGCCTGCGCAGTGTGCTCGACGCCGGGTGCGTGCTGCCCGCGAGCTCGGACCGGCCGGTCGTCGACGGCGCGCCGCTGCTGGGCCTGGCCGACATGGTGCACCGGCGCACGGCGTCGGGCGCGCCGTTCTCGCCCGAGGAAGCGCTCACCCCGCAGGAAGCGCTGCGCGCCTACACCTACGGCTCGGCGTACGCGACCTTCGCCGAACAAGACCTCGGCACGCTGGAGCTGGGCAAGCTGGCGGACTTCGTAGTCCTTTCGGGTGACCCGCTGTCCACTGTGGACGCTGTGGACGATCTCCGCGTGCTCGCCACCGCCGTGGGCGGCGAACTGCGCTACGAGGCATCGTGACCTATCGCTTGCCGACGAACGCACACGCTTCGCGCGCCAGCGCGGGCCAGCCGAGCGACGACTCCTCGTCGAGCGTGAACCACTCCTTCATCGGCGTGCCCTTGTTCGCGTCGAACCGCACGCCGTGGCCCTCGGTCACCAGCGCGTCGACGCGGGGCTTCGGCAGCTTCACCACGAGGTGCCCGCGTACGAGCATGGCGAAGATGCGGTTGTCCACGCGCAGGGCACTCGACCCGAACCCGCTTCCGGGCCGCGGCGGCTCGACGCCCTCGGCGTCTTCGCCGCCCAGCAGCTCGTCGATCAGGTCCTCGAACCGGTCCTCGGGGCTCATGCCCGCACCGTAACCGCCACCACCGACAAGATTGGGGTTCCTCGCATGCCCGTCCGCGACGCCGTCTTCGAAGACGCCGAAGAGATCTGCGCGCTCATCGAAGAGCACGCCGTGTACGAGGACAAGCACGACCTGAAACTCGACCGCGCCGAGATGAGCGGGTACCTGTTCGGGCCCGAGCCCAAGGCGTGGGTCGTCCTCGCGACGCTGCCGGACCGCCCGGACGTGGTCGCGGGCTTCGCGTTCTGCAGCTGGAACTTCTCGACGTGGGAAGCGCGGCCGGGGATCTGGCTCGACGACCTGTTCATCCGCCCCGAACACCGCCGCCACGGGCTGGGCCGCGAGCTGCTCGACGAGCTGCGTTCGCGCACCACCGGCCGCGTCGAGTGGGACATGCAGGCGAGCAACGAGAAGGCCGAGGCCTTCTACACGCAGCTGGGCGCGGAGCCCGTGCCAGGCTGGATCCGGTACCGCTGGCGGCCGTGAGTGCCGCTGTCCGGACCACGCTGGTCCGGACCGAGTCGTTCAGCGTTGAACCACATTCGGGCGCCCCACGGCGTCCGGACGGTGAGGGGTGAGCCCGTATCGTATGCGGTATGGAAGATGGTTCCGTCCGGAGGTCGTCGTCGGTCGAGGACTACGTGCGCGTGATCTACGGGCTCGTCGAGCGCGGTGAGGCCGTGACCAATGCGACGCTGGCGGGACGGCTCGAGGTGAGCCCGTCGTCGGCGTCGGGCATGGTCACGAAGCTTTCGCAGCTCGGGCTGGTGGCCCACGTGCCCTACCGGGGTATCGAGCTGACCGCCGAGGGGCGACTGCTGGCACGCTCGGTGCTGCGCCGGCACCGGCTGATCGAGACTTACCTCGTCTCCGAGCTGGGCTACACCTGGGACGAGGTCCACTCGGAGGCCGACGCGCTGGAGCACGCGGTGTCCGATCGGCTGGTCGAGCGCATCGCCGCCAAGCTCGGCAACCCCCTGCGCGACCCGCACGGCGACCCCATCCCGGCCCCCGACGGCAGCGTCGAGGAGGTGCCGATGCGCATCCTGGACGACCTGCCGCCCGGCGCCGTCGGCGAGATCGTGCGCGTGTGGGACACGGACCCGGAGCTGCTGCGCTACCTCACCGAGCACGCCATCGGCCTGGGTGAGCGCATCGAGGTGGTGGAGCGCCAGCCGTTCGGCGGGCCGATGGTCGTGAAGGTGGGCCAGCCGCCGGACGCGGCGACGCACGCGATCGGCAAGGAGATCGCGCAAGCGCTGTCTGTCGCCGTGCGCTGAGGCTGAGCCGCTGCGCTGACGGGCGTACGCGCCGGTGTCGCTCCTCGGCGGATGTGGGCTACCCCCGCCGGCGCCGACCATGGTCGCCATGACCATCAAACCGTTCCGCTTCGGGATCGTCGCCGGATACGCCCCCGACCTCAAGGCCTGGACCGACCAGGCCCGCCGGATCGAGGAGCTCGGCCTCGACACCCTGCTCGCCACCGACCCCGTCGGCGACGCCGACCCGCTCACGCTCGTGCCCGCGGCTGCCGCGGTCACCAGCCGCCTCACGCTGGGCACCTTCGTGCTCGCCGACCCGTTCCGCGACGCCCGCCAGCTCGGCTGGCAGGTGTCCACGTTGCACCGCGTGACGGGCGGCCGGTTCGAGCTCGGCCTTGGCGTCGGGCGGCCCGGTGCCGGTGCGTTCGCACGCGGCCTCGGCCGGGAGTTCGCCTCGCCGGGTGAGCGCATCGCGCGCCTGGCCGACACCATCGCGTTCCTGAAGGAGACGCCCGAGCGGCCGCGGCTGCTGCTCGCCGGCGGCGGGCCGAAGATGCTCGCGCTCGCCGCGCGCGAGGCCGATGTGGTCACTCTGTCCTGGGCACCCCGGACCACGGAATCCGAAGCCGATTCTATTGTGGACAACTTCCGCGAAATGGCGGGCACGCGATTCGCCGACATCGAACTTTCGGTGAACTTGATTGCCGTCGGAAATGCGCCGGCGCCGCAGATCGCGAAGTACACCGGTGCCGACGTGCCCGAGCTCGCCGCTGCCGGCGCAGTCACGGTTCTGCCGGAAAACCCATCTGCAGCACAGGAAACTCTTCTCCGGTGGCGCGAACGGTGGGGGATTTCCTACGTCACCGTCAATTCCGGCTACGCAGAACCCTTTGCGGAGATCGCTCGTTCTCTCCCCGCAGGCGGGTGAGTGCCCTTCCGATCATGCGGACTCCGGCCTACGCTCCGAAGTTTCGGGAAGCGACATGGTTCGGAGCGTGTGCGATGACCGGTCAGCGAACGTCGACGATGGACAGGGCGGAAACGGCGGAACGGGATCTCGGGCGGCTGCTCGAGGCCGGTCCGTTCGCAGACGCCCTGCGAGCGGCAATCAGGGCGAGGGGGCTGGGACTGGACAGGATCAGATATCGCTTGCGTGGCAGGGGAACTTCCCTGAGTCTCGCGACATTGAGCCACTGGCAGTCGGGGCGGTGCCGCCCGGAGCGGCCGGAATCGTTGCAGGCCCTAAGGAATCTGGAAGACATCCTGGGTGTCCCGCCGAATTCCCTGAGGCGGCTTCTCGGTCCTTCGCGCTCGCGCGCTCAGCACCGATAAGCCGTGTTGTCTGCCTCGGCTTCGCCGAGGCGTGCGAGATCGCCTTTGAGCCGGCTCCTGGATCGAACGGCCGGATCGGCCTGGCGGCCGATCGCGCCACCCAATCCAGAAACCGGCGCGATCTCGCGCCGGGGCTGGGTTTGATGGCTTGGGCAGGGCGGAAGCGCGCGGCTGGAGCAACCCGAGCAGGGCGCGAGCGCGCGGCTGGAGCGAGCCGAGCGGGGCGCGAGAGGGACTGCTGCCTCTCTTACGATCAATCCCATGCGTGCGGTCGTGATTGAGCAATTCGGGGTGCTGCCCCAGGTGGTCGAGGTGCCGGATCCGGTGGCGCCGCCCGGTGGGGTGGTGATCGCGGTGGACGCCACGGGGGTGTGCCGCAGCGACTGGCACACGTGGCAGGGCCACGACGAGGCCGTGAAGCTGCCGCACGTCGCCGGCCACGAGCTGGCGGGGCGGATCGCGGCGGTCGGTGCGGGCGTGCGCGGCTGGGAGATCGGCGCGCGCGTGACGGTGCCGTTCGTGTGCGCGTGCGGTAGCTGTGCGCAGTGTGCGCGCGGTGACCAGCAGATCTGCGACGACGAGTTCCAGCCGGGCGCCACCCATTGGGGGTCGTTCGCGGAGCTCGTCGCGATCGAGCACGCGCAGGCCAACCTCGTCGCGCTGCCGGAAGCGATGTCGGCGGCGGAGGCGGCCGCGCTCGGCTGCCGCTTCGGCACAGCGTTCCGCGCGGTGCTGCGGCAGGGCGGCGTGCGCGCCGGCCAGTGGGTTTCGGTCTACGGCTGCGGCGGTGTCGGGATCTCCGCCGTGCTGCTGGCCGCGGCGGTGGGCGCGAAGGTCGTGGCCGTGGACGTCTCGCCGGCCGCGCGGGCGCTCGCCGAGCGTTCGGGCGCGGTGCTGAGCGTGGACGCGGGCGCGTTCGAGGGGCCGGAGGCGCTCGCCGAGCACGTCCGGTCGCTGACCGGCGGCGGTACCCACGTGTCGCTCGACTGCCTGGGCTCGCCGGCCACGTGCGCCGCGTCAGTCGGCAGCCTGCGCAAACGCGGCCGGCACGTGCAGGCGGGCCTGATGCCGCCCGCGCAGGGCGTCGCGCCGATCCCGATGCACCGCGTGATCGGCGGTGAGCTGGAGATCGTGGGCATCCACGGCCTTCAGGCGCACGAGTACCCGGAGCTGCTGAGCGTGGTCGAGCGGTCGGGCATCGACCTCGCGGGCCTGATCGGCACCCGGATCGGCCTCGACGACGTGCCGGCCGCGCTGGCCGCGATGAACGACCCCGTGCCCGCGCGCGCCGGCGTGACTGTGGTCGAGTTCGTGTAGGCCGCTTTCGGGTGACGCAGCGTGATAGTTCTTGGTCGTCGCGTCACGTGTCCATCTTGTAGCTGATCGACACCTGGTCTGTGACACACGAGTGTGGGAGTGTCAAAGCGGCGGTTACGGCGAGGGGTGCCGCCGCAGGAGCCCCCCAGGAACCTTCGGGTGGCTCCTGCGGTCTGCCGCTCTCCTCTGGCCGAACAGTTTGCGACAATGCTCGCGATGGAACTGCTGCCACGTCCCCGGGTCGAACTCGCGCCTGGCGCGGTCCACGTCCCCGACTGGCTCGACCTCGACGAACAGCGCTCGCTCGTCGAGGCCTGCCGTGGCTGGCGCGGCTACCGCCAGACCCGCCTGCCCAG
Source organism: Amycolatopsis sp. NPDC005232 (assembly GCF_040607795.1). NCBI lineage: Bacteria > Bacillati > Actinomycetota > Actinomycetes > Pseudonocardiales > Pseudonocardiaceae > Amycolatopsis > Amycolatopsis sp. NPDC005232. The sequence goes on from NZ_JBEXHL010000016.1 coordinate 62,304, forward strand.
CGGCGGCGTGATGTCCGTCCGCATGGTCTGCCTCGGCTGGCACTGGCTCCCGTACCGCTATTCCCGCGCCCGTGAGGACGGCTCGCCGGTGGAACTGTTCCCGCCCTGGCTCGGCGACCTCGGCCGGCGCGCGGTGGCCTCGGCGTACGGCGACCACGCCGGCTATGACCCCGACGTCGCCCTTGTGAACTACTACGACGCCGCGGCCAAAATGGGCCAGCACCAGGACAAGGACGAGCGCTCCCTGGAGCCGGTCGTGTCTCTGAGCCTCGGCGACACGTGCGTCTTCCGCTTCGGCAACACCGAGAACCGCAACCGGCCCTATACGGACATCGAGCTGCGCTCCGGTGACCTGTTCGTCTTCGGCGGCCCCTCGCGGCTGGCGTACCACGGCGTGCCACGCACCCTGCCCGGTACGGCCGACCCGGCGCTGGGCCTGACGGGGCGGCTCAATCTGACGTTGCGGGTGTCGGGTTTGTGAGGTTGTCCTCCGGGAGTACGACGAGCCGGATGGCCATGTCCCGCGCGCCTGGCTCCGCTTCGGTCGTGTACTTCCACAGCAGCGCCCGGAAGTCGGTCGCAAACGCTTCCACCTGGTCTTTGGTGAGCGTGAGTCCGGCCCGGTAGATCTGGTTCCAGCCTTCCGAACTGTCGTAGCCGGCGTACGCGCGGACGACGAGGTCGAGGTCGTGGCTCATCTTCAGCGCGCCGATCTGCGTGGCGGCCGTGCGCTCGTCGTCGGTCAGTTCGAGGCCGGGCGGCGTGTAGATGTTGGTCATCATCGAGCGCCACCACCGTTCGCGGCCCGCCGAGCGCTCCTCGATCTCGGCGATCAGCTTCTGCTCGGCGAGCTTGCGCAGGTGGTAGCTCGTGGTGCCGGTGCTCTCGCCGAGCGCCTTGGCGACGCTCGTCGAATTCGCTTCGCCGTGTTTGCCCAGGTAGCCGAGGATGTCGCGGCGCACCGGGTTGGCCAGTGCCTTCTGGAGGGCCTTGAGGTCGGGGCCGGTGAGGACCCGCTGTTCCGGTGGTTCCGCCATGCCACTCAGCGTAGTGCAGAGAACCATTGCAGAAAAAGTTTGCAAAAAGTCTCTGCAATTGGCTAGCCTGGCCGGGACGAAGGGGGAAGTCATGAAGAGGGGTTGGGTGCCGGCGCTCGCCGGAGCGGGATTGCTGCCGTGGCTGGGAATCTTGGCCGCGACTCTGCCCGACACGTATGCGGCGCAGCACTGGCGGCTCGCGTGGGTGGGGCTCGACGTGCTGGAGTCGGTCGGCCTGCTGCTCACGGGCTGGTGGCTGCTGCGCGGCGATCGCCGCGCGCCGGCCCCCGCGGCCGCCACGGGGGCGCTCCTGCTGGTCGATGCGTGGTTCGACGTGACCACGGCCGGGCCGGACGTCGCGGCGTCGGTGGCGATGGCGGTGCTCGAGGTGCCACTGGCGGTGTTCTGCCTGGTGTCAGCCTTCGCGGCTCAGCGCGAAGCGCACGCGCTGACCAGGCCGCAGCTGTGCGGCGACGTCGAGGTCGGGCTCGCGGACGACGGCGGGCACGGGATAACCGCCGGTCACGGGGTGGTCGGCGAGGAACAGGATCGGCACGCCCGAGGGCGGCACCTGCAGTGCGCCCGGCACGGCGGCTTCCGGCGGCAGCTCGCCGGAGCGAGCGCGGTCGAGCGGCGGCCCGTCGAGGCGGACGCCGACGCGGTCGAGGTCGGCGGTCACCGTGTAGCGGGAGGTGACCAAAGTGGACAGTGCGGTCCGGGTGAACCAGTCGAGGCGCGGCCCGGGGGTGACGCGCAGGACCGGTTCTTCCGAAAGCCGGGCCAGCGGAGCCAGGTCGACGACCGGCTGCCCGGCGACGACGTCCCCGACCGGAAGGGTCATGCCCGGAGCCAGGGGCGGCGGCCCGAGCCCGCCCATGGTGTCGGTGGCCCGCGCGCCGAGCACAGGCTGCACGTCGAAACCGCCGCGGACGGCGACGTAGCAGCGCAGGCCGCGGGTGGCCGTGCCCAGCACCAGCTCCTCGCCCGCCTGCAGCACGATGGGTCCGTTCGGAGCAGCCGCCCGCCGCCCGGCCCGCACCTCGACCTCCGCCCCTGTGACGGCGACCAACGCGGCTTCGGAGACCCTCAGCCGCAACCCGCCGAGCGTCACTTCCAGGGCCGCGTGCGTCTCGGGATTGCCGACCAGCCGGTTCGCCAGCCGCAACGACGAACGGTCCGCCGCCCCCGACCGCCCGACCCCGACGGCGGCGAGACCGGGCCGGCCCAGGTCTTGAACGGTCGCGAAGGGACCGGTCGCGAGCACTTCCACCTTCCCGGTCATCACACCGCCTCGAACCGCACGCGCGTGCCCGGCGTGAGCCGGTTGGGCGGGTCGCGCTCGACGTCCCAGACCGGCAGCGAAGTCGTTCCCACCAGGTGCCAGCCGCCGGGCGACGGGCGGGGGTAGACGGCCGAGTACTCGCCCGCGATGGCGACCGAACCGGCGGGCACGCGGGTGCGCGGCACGGAACGGCGCGGCAGGTGCAGTGCGGGATCCAGGCCCGTCATGTAAGCGAAGCCCGGCGCGAAGCCGCAGAACGACACCACGTACGAAGCCGAGCTGTGCAAGGACACGACCTCCCGCACCGACAACCCCGAAGCCTCCGCGACATCGGCGAGATCCGCCCCGTCGTACCGCACCGGCACGGTGACAGCACCCGAAGAGCCGGTGACAACATCCACTGTGGACACCGAAGACAACAACCGCGTCAACGAAGCCACCTCCACCACCGCGGGATCGAACCGCACCAACAGCGTCCGCGCGGCCGGCACCAGCTCCACCACCCCGGCCGGCAGATCCGCCTCCAACGCCGCCTGCAACCCGAGCACGTCCTGAGCCTCGACGAGAACCGCGGAACCGCCGTACGGCAACACGGCCATCACACGAACGACTCCACCGCGACCCCCGCCTCCGCCAACGAAGCGCGAATCCGCCGCGCGATGTCCACGGCCCCCGGCGTATCACCGTGCACACAAAGGGAAACCGCCTGCAGGTCGAGCTTCCCGCCGGCCACATCGAGCACCGAACCCGTCGTCGCCATGGCCGTGGCCCGTGCGGCGACCTGGTCGGCGTCGTGCAGCACCGCACCCGGCAGCTTGCGCGACACGAGCTGCCCCTCCGGCGTGTAAGCCCGGTCCGCGAACGCCTCCGCGTACCCCGTCACCCCGGCCGCCGAAGCCGCGCGCAGCATCTCCGAGTCCGGCGGACACAACAGCGCCAACCCGGTGCCGAACTGCCGCACGCCCTCCACGAGCGCCGCCGCCTGCGCCGGATCCACCGCCGCTGTGTTGTACAGCGCACCGTGCGCCTTCACGTACTTCACCGAAGACCCCGCAGCCCGCGCGAAAGCGTCCAACGCGCCGATTTGGTACAGCACGTCGTCCGTGAGGTCCGCGGGCGAGATGTCCAGCGCCCGGCGGCCGAAGCCGGCGAGGTCGCGGTATCCCACGTGCGCCCCGATCGTCACGCCCCGCTCGGCCGCGCGGGCGCACACCCGCCGCATCACGCCGGGGTCGCCCGCGTGGAAGCCGCACGCGATGTTCGCGCTGGTCACGATGTCGAGCATCGCCTCGTCGTCGCCCATCCGCCACGCGCCGAAGCCTTCGCCGAGATCACTGTTCAGATCCATGTCTCTCCCGTCTCGCGTTGGTCTGTCAAGAACATGTACCCCGGCGCGTGCGTGATGGCGAACGGTGGCCGCGAAGCCATCACCGCCGCCTGGGGGGTGACGCCGCAGGCCCAGAACACCGGCACGTCACCGGGTTCCAGGTCCACGGCGTCGCCGAAGTCGGGCCGCGCCAGGTCCGCGATGCCCAGTGCGCCCGGATCGCCGACGTGCACCGGGGTGCCGGGCAGCGAGGGCGACGCGGAGGTGATCCGCACGGCCTCGTCGAGCAGTTCGGCCGGGACCGGCCGCATCGTCACCACCAGCGGTCCGTGCAGCCGCCCGGCCGGCGTGCACGGCCGGTCGGTCACGTACATCGCCACGCCGCGCCCCTGCGTCAGGTTCCGCAGGGGCACGCCGCCCGCGACCAGCGGCGCCTCGAACGAGTAGGTGCAGCCGATCGAGAACGCCACCATGTCGCTGCGCCACAGGCCCGTCGCGTCGCCGACCTCGCCGGTCAGCACCCCGTTGTGCCACACGCGGTAGCGCGGCAGATCGGTACGCAGGTCGGCGCCCGGCGCAAGCCGCGAGCCCGGGTCGCCGGGCCGGCTGACGTCGAGCACCGGGCACGCGCGCGGGTTGCGCGCGCAGAACAGCAGCACGTCGTCGGCCCAGTCCTGCGGCACGGCGATCAGGTTGGCCTGCGCGTAGCCCCGCGCCCAGCCCTCGGTCGGCCGCTCGGTGCCCGCGCGGAAGAGCGCGCGGGCCTCGGCGGGCGTCAGCGTGGCGGGGTCGCGGAACGTGGTCATGACCCGATCCCGGTCAGTTCCCGTCCGCGGGTTTCGGGCAGGCCCAGCAACGCGAGCGCGGCGATCGCGTACCCGACGGCGCCGAGCGCGATCGCGCCGCCCGCGCCCATGAACCCGACCACCGCGGGGAACGCGGCGCCCACCGCGCGCCCGAAGTTGTACGTGAAGCCCTGGCCCGTCGCCCGGACCTCCGTCGGGTACAGCTCCGCGAGGTACGCGCCGAAGCCGCTGAAGATCGCCGACGTCGAGAAGCCCAGCGGGAAGCTGATCAGCAGCATGAGGCCGTTGGCGCCGTAGGGCAGCTGTACGAACAGCACGATCAGCGCCGCCGACAGCACGGAGAACAGCAGGAAGGTTCGCTTGCGCCCCAACAGGTCCGCGAGGTACCCGCCGCAGACGTAGCCGATGAACGCGCCGGGGATCAGCAGCGCGAAGTACCCGCCGGTGCCGACCACGGACAGGCCGCGGGAGGTCTTGAGGTACTGGGGCATCCACGTGAACAGCGTGTAGTACCCGCCCTGGACACCGGTCGCGAGCAGCGCCGCGAAGAGCGTGGTGCGCAGCAAGCCGGGGCGGAAGATGCCCGCGAGCGAACTGCTCGCCTTGATCTTGAGAGTCGTCAGGCGGCGTTCGGTCACATGCTCGGCGTCGGTCACGCGGCGGCGCACCCACAGCACGAGCAGCGCCGGCAGCACACCGACCCAGAACAGCACGCGCCACGCGACGGCGTCGTCGAGCACGCTGAACAGCACGGTGTAGACGATCACCAGCAGGCCCCAGCCCACGGCCCATGCGCTCTGCACGAACGCGACGGTCCGGCCGCGGTAGCGCGCGGAGCAGTACTCGGCGACCAGCGCGGCGCCGACGGCCCACTCGCCACCGAAGCCGAGGCCCTGCAGGCCGCGGAACACCAGCAGCGTCTCGAAGTTCGGTGCGAAACCGCAGAGCACCGTGAAGACCGTGTACAGCGCGATGGTCAGCTGCAGGGTGCGGACACGGCCGATGCGGTCGGCCAGCACGCCGGCGCCGATGCCGCCGATCGCGGAGACGACCAGTGTGGTCGTGCTGAGCAGGCCGGCCTCGCCCGAGGAGATGCCGAAGTACGCCGTGATGGCGGCCAGACCGAACGGCAGGGTCTGGTAGTCGAAGGAGTCGAGCCCGTAACCGCCGAAGGCGGCGAAGAAGGCGCGCTTGCCCTTGGGTCCGAGGGAGCGGAACCACTCGAACGGCCGGGCCGCACTCGTGGTGCCTGCTGTCACGTTCGTGTTCATGGGTACCTCGCAGGGAGAGTCTCATAGTGGCACGAGTCACATGGCAGTCACCGTACGGATCGTTCAACAATTCCACAAGTCTCTCATTTTATTGTTCTCAACCCTGCGGCTACGCTGGGCGACGTGGTCACCGACGAGAGCCCGCTGGGCCTGGAAGCCGACCGCGGTCTGCTGAGCCGCACGAGCACAGCGGAGCGGGTCGCCGGAGTGCTGCGCACGCGCATCGCCGAAGGCTTCTTCCTGCCCGGCAGCCGGCTGTCGGAGCAGGACATCGGCAACGCGCTGGGCGTCTCGCGCAACACGCTGCGCGAGTCATTCCGCCTGCTCACGCATGAGCGGCTGCTCACCCACGAGCTCAACCGCGGCGTCTTCGTCCGCGTGCCGACGGTCGACGATGTGCGCGACATCTACCGCGTCCGCAAGCTCGTCGAGTGCGCCGCGGTCCGCGGGATCACCGAGCGGCCGGCGTCCTACGACAAGATCACGGCCACGGTCGCCGAGGGTGACGAAGCGGCCGAAACCGGCCGTTGGCAGGACCTCGGCACGGCGAACATCCGGTTCCACAGCGAGCTCGTCGCGTTGACCGGGAGCGAGCGCGTGGTCGAGCTGATGCAGGGCCTCACGGCCGAGCTGCGGCTGGTGTTCCACGTGATGGCCGACCCGCGGCGGTTCCACGAGCGCTACCTGCCGCGCAACCGCGAACTGCTCGGGCCGCTCGGGGAAGGGGACGGCCGGCGCGCGGAGAAACTGCTCGCGGCTTACCTCTCCGACGCCGAAGCGCAGCTCGTCGAGGCGTACTCGGAGCGTTCGGCGGACGGCGCGAGTCGGTAGCTCACTGTGGTGGTCCAAACCGGACTGCCCGCGGTTTCGCGCCCGGGGCGGGATCCGTGTCAGGGGCCCGAAAATCGCCGTGACCCAACGGAAAAGTGTGTGCTGCGCCATGGAAAACGTTTGCCATGGGTTGCGCGTCCGCGACGCAGGAACGGCACTACTTCCGTCGGAAAAGGGATGAAGCACTTGCTTACATAGCGTGCTTTCGTGCGGATGGGCACCCGATTGTGGCCGTTCGGGTCGTCCGTAGTCTGGGTGGTGTCAAGATCGCGGACACCTGATTAACGTCTTCAGCAGGTCGCGTGAAGCGATGGCACCCCAGGCCCCGGAACCCCCAGACGGGGTGTGGGCGCCTTCGCGAAGACCGAATCGGGATGGTCGCCCCCAGGCCCGATCCGGCGTGCGTGGCCAGGAGATGGTGGAGATGGTGGAGCAACGGCGAACCGTGGTCCCCGGGGGGAGATCACGGTCCGCCGTTGCGTACTGCGCCGATCGTTGCAAATCCGACCACAGCCACGGCCGAATGCCTTCGTAGCAACGGCTACGTGGCGCGCGGGGGGTCGGCCCACTTTTGGCCGGATCAGTACCGCGGGTCAGTCCACTTCGGATCCTCAGCCCGCGTACCGGGCGAACACCTTGGTGTAGTCCCACGGCTGCTGCGAGACCTTCGAGCAGCTGTCGTCCGGACCACCCGTGCACGGCCGGTCGCGGTTGGCCGACCAGAACGTCAGTCGCGACAGGTGGTGCTGGTTCGCGTAACCCAGGATGGTGGTGAAGTCCGCCACAGTCACCGTCTCGTTCTGGTCGGTGATGCCGTTCATGGACGAGATGCCCATGTGCCGGTAGGCGTTGTCGTCGGTGTAGCCGAAGGCGTTCTTGACGACGTTCTTCAGGCCCTCGGCCGCACGCGTGGTGAGGGTGCCCATGTTCTGCCCGGCGCCGCCGAAGTCGAACGGCATGATGACCCAGCCGTCGGCCGCGAAGCCGGACTGCGCCGCGCGGTTGACGAGGCTCGAGTCCGGGCCGCTGGTGCCCGTGCCGAACGTGACGTAGATCTTGATGCCCGGGTTGTTGGCGCGCACGGTCTTCAGCGCGTCGACGGTGCGCTGCTGCACCGTCGGGTTGCTGTAGGCGTCAGCCTCGATGTCGATGTCGATCGCCTTGAGGCCGTAGGCGTTGATCACCTTCTGGTACGCCGACGCGAGCTCACCCGCGCTGCCGCACGAGGACTCCAGTTTGTTGCCGCTGTAACCGCCGAACGACGGGATCACGTCGCCGCCCGCGCCGCGCACGGTGTTGATCGTGCCCTGGTCCACGCCGCCGGTGAGGGCACGCGCGCCGTCCCACTGCGGGTTGCAGTAGCCGTTCGACAGCACGAACGCCAGCGTGAACCACTTCACTCCCGTCGCGTTCATGATCGTGGTCGGATTCGGCGGCGCGCCCCAGCCGTTGTAGATGTACGGGGCCACGGCCATCGCGCCGGCCGAAGGCGGCGGGGTCGTGTCGCCGCCGCCGGACGGCGCGGTCCACTTCTGGTTGGCGGTGCCGGAGCACGTCCAGATCTGCAGCCGGGTGCCATCGGCGGAGCTGTTGCCGGTGGCATCAAGGCACTTATTGGCCGCGGTGTTCACGATGTCGTGGGCGGCGCTGACCGTCCACTGCTGCGCGCCGGTGCCGTTGCAGTCGTACAGCTGCACTTTGGCCCCGTCGGTGGTGGCCGCCGAGGCTACGTCGAGGCATTTGCCGAGGGCCCGGATCGTGCCGTCGGAGCCGACGTTCCACTGCTGTGCCGTGGTTCCGTTGCAGCCGTAGAGCTGTACGGCGGAACCGTTGGCGCTGTTCGCGCCGGCGACGTCGACGCACTTGCCGCCGAGGCCGGTGATCTGTCCGGTCGCCGCCTGTGCGTCGGCCGGGATCAGGGTGACGGCGGAGGCGGCGAGCAGGCCGCCGATCGCCGCGAGGACTCTTCTTCTCATCGGGGACTCCTGGGGAGGGTTACGGTGCGGTCCACTTCTGGTTGGCCGCGCCGGTGCACGTCCAGATCTGCGTGCGGGTGCCGTTGGCCGAGGTGTTTCCGGTGACGTCGAGGCACTTGTTGGCGGCGGTGTTCACGATGTCGCGGGACGAGTTGGCCGTCCATTGCTGTGCGCCGGTGCCGTTGCAGTCGTACAGCTGGACTTTCGAACCGTCCGTTGTGGACGCTGCGCTGACGTCGAGGCACTTGCCGAGCGCGCGGACCGTGCCGTCGGAGCCGATGGTCCACTGCTGGGCGCCCGTGCCGTTGCAGTCGTAGAGGTCGACGGCAGTGCCGTTGGCACTGTTGGCGCCCGCGACGTCGAGGCACTTGCCGCCCAGCCCGGTGATCTGGCCGGTGCGGCCGGTCGGCGGCGTGGTGGTGCCCCCGCCCGCCTGCGTGCCGTTCCACGTGAACGTCGCCGAGGTGTGGCCCGGCAGCGTGTAGGTGAACGACTGCCCGCCCCAGTTCACGCGCACGCTCTGGTTGCCCGTGCCCGAGTTGTACGCGATGAGCGCCTTGGACCCGTCCGGGTTCTTCCACGCGACGTTGCGCACGGTGGCGTTGTCGTTCGAGTCGATCCGCACCGCGCCCGGCTTCACGAACTTGGTGAGGTGGCCCATCGTGTAGTACTCGACGGTGTAGTCGACCTGCCCACTGCGCGAGTCTCCGTTGTGGACGGTGATGAGCCCGGTGCATGTGCCGCAGCCGCCGTTGTGCGGACCCATGTTCTGGTCCACGGCAAGGCTCCACTTGGTGACCGACCGGCTCCAGTTGCGGGTGTAGTCGATGATGTTGTTCATGTCCTCGGCCTGCTGGTTGGCGATCCAGGTGCCGCCGGAGTGCTCGGTCGAGTACGCGTTCACGTTCGGGTACTGGTTGTGCACGGTCGTCTGCTGCGCGACGTTGCCGCCGTATCCGTGCCACGCCATGCCGCCGAAGTTCGGATCGTTGCGGATCGCGGCGTCGTCCATGGTCGGTGCCGCGTACGCCTGGTACTGGTCCCAGTTCCAGTCGAGCGCGAGGACCTTCGTGGGCAGCCCCGCGGTGTGCAGTGCCGGCAGCAGGTTGTTCTTCGTGAAGAAGGCCAGGCCGGAGCCGTTCCAGTTCGTGGACGGGTAGCCGTTGCAGCACGTCGGTTCATTCGACACGGAGAGGTAGTCGATCGGCACGCCGGCGCTGCGGTAGGCCTGGAGGTACTTGACGAAGTACTGGGCGTAGGCGTTGTAGTACTGGGATTCCACCCAGCCGAGGTTGTAGCTGTCGTTGTCCTTCATCCAGGGCGGCGCGCTCCACGGCGACGCCATGATTTTCATCTGCGGGTTGAGCTGCTTGGCCTGCTGCGTCAGCGGTAGCACATCGGCCTGGTCGTGGGCGATCGAGAAGTGGGTGAGGTTCGGGTCGGTCTGCCCGGCGGGCATGTCGTCGAACGTGTAGCTGAACCGGGCGAGGTCCGACGCGCCGATCGGGTTGCGCAGGAAGCTCAGGCCGATCCCGTTGTCCGGGTCGAAGAGTTTCTGCATCACCGAGCTGCGGGTGCTCGCCGACAGCGCGCCGGAGGAGTTCATCAGCCACGCCGCGGTGTCGGTGAACGACGCGCCGCCGCCTTCGAACTGCTGGTATGTGGTGTTCTCGTTGACGTTGATCGTCTGCTGACCGCTGCCTGTGCCGGCCGAGAACGAGACCGGCGCCTGCTGCTGCAGGCCACGGGTCACGTTCACGCCCCGGGAGTCGTCGGTCGTGGTGAGCCAGACGTTCACGGTCTCGTTGGCCGCTTGCGCGACCGGCACGGCCATTGTGGACAGTGCCAGGGCTGCTGCGCCGAGCAGTGGGAGCAGGTGGCGTTTGCGCATGCCTACGACACCGTCCACTTCTGGTTGGCGGTGGCGGCGCAGGTCCAGATCTGCAGGCGGGTGCCGTTGGCGGAGCTGTTGTCCGTGGCGTCGAGGCACTTGCCGGAGGCGGCGTTCACGAGGTTGCCGGTCGAGTTCCGGCTCCAGTGCTGGACCGCGCCGCCGGTGCAGTCCCAGATCTGAGCCTTGGTGCCGTTGGCGGTGCCGGCGGCGTCGAGGCACTTGCCGAGCGCGCGGATCGTGCCGTCGGAGCCGACGGTCCACTGCTGCGCGGTGGTGCCGTTGCAGTCATACAGCTGCACGGCCGTGCCGTTGGCGCTGTTGGCCGCCGCGACGTCCACGCACTTGCCGCCGAGGCCGGTGATCTGGCCGGCGCCGCCCGTCGGCGGGTCGGTCTGGCCGCCGCCGACCCAGGTGCTCGCCGACGACTCGCCGACGCTCACCGCGGTGTTGTGGTTCTCGATCGGGTTCACGTGCGTGTTCGGGAACACGACGTAGGTGACCGGGCCCTCGGTGCCGCCGGTGCTCGGGTCGGGGTCGATGCCGAGGCTCACGGCCGTGGCGTAGGACGCTTCGCCGATGATGCTCGTCGGGCCGGTGTCACCGACGACCGCGTAGGTGACTTTGTTGTTGTAGATGACGGCGACCACCGAGCCACCGTCGATCCCGTACTGGCGGTAGTCCCAAGTGGACGTTGGCTGCGGCAGCACGATGTAGGGCAGCTGCGCCGCGTTCAACGGCTGGTCGGTGGACGTGTGGAACGCCGTGTCCGGGTAGAAGCAGCAGTCGGTGTTCTCGTTGCACTGCGTCGTGCGCTGGCCGTCGCAGTCGATGTCCATGTCGGCCTTGAAGAACACCGCACCACTGGACTGACAGACGGGCACGGTGGCCGCGCCGCCTTCGTCGTAGCTGTACTTGCCGTTGGAGATCTGCTGGCACGAGTTGGTCTTCGCGAGCAGCTGGGCCGCGGTGGGCGCGGCGGCCGGTGCCGCGGGCGCCGGCGCGGCCGGTGTCGCGGGTGCCGCCGGTGCCGCTGAGGCTGAGGTTGCGGACAGGAAGGAAAGCGTCAGCAGGAAACAGCCTGCCAACGCGACGAGGAAACGCCGCACGGTGGGATTCTCCTTGGGGGGAAGGGAGATTTCGGTTGTCCACAGGCGAGGCGAGTTGTGGATAACTTGGCCCTGTGTGACCGCTTGGCCACTTCTTGTCAGACCTCGCCGGTAGAATGGGATGGGGACGCCCTCCTTGGGAGGGCGGGGGCTGTCTGTCGGGCGGTTTTGGGGACGGGAGAAAAGCCCGGTGGGGACCAGGCCGGTGGGGAACGGGCGGATCGAGCGCGTTCGCGGAAGCCCCGGCGGTGCCTCGGGTGGAGGCGGGCCGGTGGGGATCCGGGGCTCCGGGTGACGCGATCCGGTCGGGATCACGCCACCCGGGCGAACGGGGAACCGGTGGGGACCGGAGTGGAACACCGCGCGAGGCTGCCGGAGGAGGGAGAGGAGGCGAGCAGCCCCGCGCGGCGGCTTTCAAAGCACCGGGAACTCGTTGTGGCGCAACGCGTATCGCCGGTGTCAGTGGATCAGGGTGCGGTCCACTTCTGGTTGGCCGTGCCCGTGCAGGTCCAGATCTGCAGGCGGGTGCCATTGGCCGAGCTGTTGCCCGTGGCGTCGAGGCACTTGTTCGCGGCCGGGTTCACGATGTCGTGCGCCGCGGTGACCACCCATTGCTGGGCGCCGGAACCGTTGCAGTCGTAGAGCTGCACGGGAGTGCCGTCGTTCGTGCCGGCCGCGGTGACGTCCATGCACTTGCCCAGCGCCCGCAGGGTGCCGTCGCTGCCGACGGTCCAGTTCTGGGCCGCGTTGCCGTTGCAGTCGGTGATCTGGATCGGCGTGCTGTTGGCGCTGCTGGCGCCCGCGACGTCGACGCACTTGCCGCCGATGCCGGTGATCGTGCCGGTGCGCCCGCTCGGTGGCGTGGTGCCGCCGCCGGTGCTCGTGGTCACGTGCACGTAGTCGACGACCAGCTGCTGCGGGAACTGCGTGCTGCCGTTGGGGTCACCGGGCCAGTAGCCGCCCACGGCGAGGTTCATGATGATGAAGAAGTTGTGGTCGTAGACCCAGCGGTTGCCGTTGAGGTCGGCCGGCGTGCGCGTCTGGTAGACGTTGCCGTCGACCGTCCAGACGATCTTGTTGGGCGACCAGTCCACGGCGTAGGTGTGGAAGTCGTCGGAGAAGTTGGGGCCGCTGTAGCCGGCGCCGATGCCGCCCGCGCCCGAGTAGCCGGGGCCGTGGATGGTGCCGTGCACGGTGTTGGGCTCGAAGCCGACGTTCTCCATCACGTCGATCTCGCCGTCGGTCGGCCAGTTGCCGCCGCCGAGCATCCAGAACGCGGGCCACATGCCCTGGCCGCGAGGGAGCTTCATGCGGGTCTCGAAGTGGCCGTAGGCCTGGCTGAACTTGCCGGAGGTGTTGAGGCGCGCGGACGTGTACTCGCAGCGGCCGTACCAGCAGTTGTAGTTGCCCGGGTTCTCGCGCTTGGCCGTGATCACGAGGTGGCCCTGGCCGTCGAGTGCGGCGTTGTTCGTGCCGGACGTGTAGTACTGGCGCTCGTGGTTGTTGACGTTGTCGCCGGTTTCGTAGTTCCACTTCGAACCGTCGGCGGGGCTGCCTGCGGACCCGTTGAAGTCGTCGGTGAAGCTGGCCGCCGCCGCGGCTTCTGTGGGCGCGAAGATGGCGGGCGTCGCCTGCACTCCGACGGCCAGGAGCGAAGCGGCCGCGAAGAGCCCGGCCCAGCGGGAACGTCTCAGAGAACGTGAGATGGACATCATTGTCACCTCTTCTTGCGGAGGGGACCGCGCTTTCACGCGCAGCACGAAAACGCGGTGGGGCGGAGGAGAGCACGGCGGAGGGACCGTGCGGTTCTCAGCCGAGCGCTTCGTGTCCACTCCGGAGGTGGACCGCAGGCGGGCGGCAGGGGGTCGGACTAATCGGACTACTTTGTTGTGCCTGGCAACAAAGTAAAAGCAGTATGCATGGTCCGTACCACTGCGGCAATGGCGGATGTGAGAATTTTTTCAACCCGAATTAAGGGGCGCCGGTTACCGCCCAGGTGATCGACGGGGGCGCGGACGGTGATCACCGGCCGGTCACCTGGGGTTCTCGGAAGTGTTCGCTGGGTGACAGCGGGGTCCTAGGCCGCGCCGGCGCCCGAGCGGATCACGGGGGCCGGCTTGACCAGAAGCCGCGGATCGGCGCCCTGTTCCAGCAGGTCGGCGACGGGCAGGGTGGCGGCGCCCGTCGCGACGGCGTCGAGACCGAGGTACCCGAGCTGGATCGTGGTCTCGCCGAACGGGTGGCTCAGCGCGTGGGCCGACGCGGTGGAGCGGATCAGCGGCAGCAGGCGCTCGCCGAGGGCGAGGCCGGCCCAGCCGCCGACGACGATGCGTTCGGGGTTGAACAGGTTGATCAGGTTCGCGATGCCGGCGCCGAGGTAGCCGGCCGTCTCCTCGAGGACCTTCTGGGCCGACTTCGAGCGGTCGGCCGACGCGAGGAGCGCGGCGAACTGGTCCTGCTCGGTCTCGCCGGGCACGGGCTTGCCGCGGGCGCGGCGGTAACGCGCGAGCACGGCCTCGGCACCGATGTAGGCCTCGAGGCAGCCGTGCGAACCGCAGCGGCAGGCCTGCCCGCCGTAGACGATGGTGGTGTGGCCCCACTCGCCGGCGCTGCTGGTGGAGCCGCGGTAGGTGGCGCCGTCGGCGATCACGGCCGCGCCGACGCCCGAGCCGATGAGCACGATCACCGCGTGGCGCGCGCCGCGCCCGGCGCCGAACCACATCTCGGCCTGGCCCTGGGTTTTGGCACCGTTGTCGACGAACACGGGCAGCTCGATGCCGGCCGCGCGCAGGTCGTCGGCCAGCGCGACGGAGTCCCAGCCGACGGTGGGCGCGTGCACCAGCACGCGTTCGCCCTGTTCGACCGTGCCGGGCACACCGACGCCCACGCCGATCACGGCCGACTCCTCGGCCCCGGCGGACGCGATCACCTCGCGCAACCCGGAGACGACGGCCGCGACGACCGCGGCCGGTTCGGTACGCGCCGGTGACAGCTCGTGTTCGACCGTGGCCAGCCGCTGCATCGCGAGGTCGAACAGCTCCACGCGCACGCCCGTCTCGCCGATGTCGACGCCCGCGACGTAGCCGTACGCCGGGTCCACGCGCAGCAGCACGCGCGGTCGTCCGCCGTCGGATTCGACCAGGCCGGCCTCGGTGATGAGCCGTTCCTCGCCGAGCTCGGCGGTCACGTTGCTGACCGTCGCCGCCGAAAGGCCGGTGAGCTGGCTCAGTTCGTGCCGCGACAGCGGGCCGTCGAAGTACAGTTTCGACAGCAGCAGGGAACGGTTGTGCCGCCGCAGATCTCGGACGGTCGTGCGCTTGGTCGCCATGTGACACCCATCTGGCCTCGAACTCTCCCGACACCAGGATGCCTGATCACCGTAAGTTGTGGCCATGTATTAACTAGTGAACTAAGTCCCGAACATATGGACGTCTGGCAGAATCCCCCAGGTGACGAGGGTGCTCCGGCAGACAACCCGTGATCTGAGGCGGCACAACCGCGCGGCGCTCCTGTCGTCGCTCTACCTGAGGGGGCCGGTCAGCCGGCTCGAACTCGTCGCCGAGTCCGGGCTCAGTCCCGCGACCGTGACGAACGTGGTCGCGGAGCTCATCGGCGACGGTGTGGTGGCCGAGGCCGGTTCCGTCGAGTCCGATGGTGGCAGGCCGCGCACGCTGCTGCGCGTCCGGCCCGAGTACGGGCAGGTCGTGGGCGTCGACGTCGGCGAGACCCACGTGCGTGCCGGGCTCTTCGACTGCGCGCTGGGGACGCTCGCGACCGTGCAGCATCCGCTCGCGGGCAGCAACCCCGACCCGGCGGAAGTGGTGGAGCTCGCGCGGGCCGGCGTCGCCGAGGTGCTTTCGGCCGGTGCGTCTCGTGTGCTCGGCGTGGGCGTCGGCGTGCCGGGCGCGGTGCGTGACGGCGGCATCGTGCACGCCCCCACGCTCGGGTGGGCCGGGGTCGCCTTCGCCGACCTGCTGCGCGCTCACGCACAGTTCGCCGACGCGCCCCTGCACCTCGACAACCGCGCCCGAACGCTCGGCCAGGCCGAGATGTGGCTCGGCGCCGGCCGCGGAGCCGACCGCGCCGTGATCGCCCTCCTCGGCGTGGGCGTCGGCGCCGCCTTCGTCACCGACGGTGGGTCTTTTCCCGGCATCACGACCAGTGAGTGGGGCCACACCGTGGTGCAGGCCGCGGGCGCCGCTTGCCGCTGCGGCTCGCGCGGGTGCCTGGAGGCGTACGTCGGTACCGAGGCCGTGGTCCGCCACTACGCCGAGACCACGGGCGCCCAGCCGCTGCCCGGCGCGGACAGCGAGAGCCGGCTCGCCCAGCTCGTCGCGCTGGCCGAAAGGTCTGGTCCAGCTGCTGAAACACTCGCCGCGACGGGTGAATACCTGGGCATCGGTATCGCCAATCTGATCAACCTCCTGGCGCCCGACCGGGTTGTGCTGGCAGGCTCGGCGGGAGCGATCATGGGCCCGGCGATCCTGCCGCACGTCCGCGACGCCGCCGCCCGGCACGCGCTCGGCTACCTCGCCGAGGCGACCGTGGTCGAGCTCGGGGAGCTGGGCCCGGAGGCCGTCGCGCTGGGTGCGGCGACGTTGCCGATCGCGGCGCTGCTTGCGTCGGGCGGGCGTTCAGCCGGCTGAATCTCCTTGCCCCGCAAGGAGATCGACAGGCGGACACCGAGCGTGAGCCTTTCTTTCAGTACTTAAACTTAGGCACAAAATGTTACCGCCGTGTTATTGACGTGACCCGAGTCACCCGGGTTGACTCCCTCCTGTCGCGCGGCCGGACCGAGCTGGCGAAGAGCGCGGGCGGAATCCGTAGCACCAGGACCTAGGAGGACGAATGCGAGTGAAGCGCTCCGTCGTCGCAGCGCTCGTCGCCGTGGTGGCAGCCGCGGTGCTCGCCGCTTGTGGCGGCGGCTCGAGCAGTGCGGGTGGCGGCGGCAACGCCGCGGCCGTGCTGAACGTCGGCATGCCGAACGGCCCGCAGGCCGAGAACAACAACCCGTTCCTGGAGACCTCGGCGGCTGCGTCGCTCGGGTACCGCTACGTGATCTACGAGCCTCTCGTGATGCTCAACCGCGTGAAGCCGCAGGAAGCCGGCAAGCCGTGGCTGGCCACGAAGTGGGACTGGTCGGACAACTACAAGAAGCTGGTCCTGACCATCCGCGACGGAGTCAAGTTCTCCGACGGCACGCCGATGACCGGCGACGACGTGGCCTACACGTTCCAGCTGCTGCGCGACAACAAGGCCCTGAACATCGACTCGGTGCCCTATAAGGACATCACCGCGAGCGGAAACCAGGTCACCCTGGGCTTCGACACCTCGCAGTTCGTGAACCAGGTCAAGATCCTGCAGACGATCGTGGTGCCCAAGCACATCTGGTCGCAGATCAAGGACCCGTCCACCGACACCGTGAAGAACCCGGTGGGCACCGGCCCGTTCACGCTGAAGTCGTTCACCCCGCAGACGATCACCGTGAGCCAGCGCACCGGCTATTGGCAGCAGGCGCCGGCGGTCAAGGAGATCCGTTACACCTCCTACAACGACAACAACGCGCAGGTCGCCGCTCTCACCAGCGGTGCGGCCGAGTGGAGCTTCGTCTTCATCCCGAACTACAAGACCGTCTACGTGAACAAGGACCCGCAGCACTACAAGCTGTGGTTCCCGGCCCAGCTCGCGGTGCACGGCCTGTGGTTCAACACGGAGAAGGCGCCGTGGAACAACGCGAAGCTGCGCCAGGCGATCAACAAGGTCATCAACCGCGACGACGTCTTCAACCAGGGCGAGGCCGGCTACTTCTACCCGAAGGCCGACCAGGTCACCGGTATTCCGACGCCGGCGGGCGACTCGTTCATCGCGCCGCAGTACAAGGGTCAGACCGTGAAGGTCGACGTGCCGGGCGCCAAGGCGCTGCTCACCGGCGCGGGCTTCAAGTACAACGGCAACCAGCTCGTGGATCCGAGCGGCAAGCCGGTGACCCTCAAGCTGACCGTGCCCTCGGGCTGGTCGGACTACATCACCGATCTCGAGATCATCAAGGACAACCTGTCGCAGATCGGCATCACCGCCACGGTCGAGAAGATGAACCAGGACGCGTGGACGAAGTCCGTCGACACCGGTGACTTCGAAGGCGTGCTGCACTGGACCAACGACGGTGCCACGCCGTACGACCTGTACCGCGACGTGATGGACGGCAACCGCTACAAGCCGACCGGCCAGGGCGGCATCAACGGCAACTA
Organism: Amycolatopsis sp. NPDC005232; assembly: GCF_040607795.1. NCBI lineage: Bacteria > Bacillati > Actinomycetota > Actinomycetes > Pseudonocardiales > Pseudonocardiaceae > Amycolatopsis > Amycolatopsis sp. NPDC005232. The sequence continues at coordinate 80,082 of NZ_JBEXHL010000016.1, forward strand.
CGGCCGCTTCAAGAACGACCAGGCGACCCAGGCACTCGAGACCTACGCCAACGCCGCCGACGACGCGAGCCGCGCCACCGCGATGAACACGTTGCAGCAGATCATGATCGACCAGCAGCCGATGGTTCCGCTCATGGCGGCCAACTCCGGCGGCGAGTACAGCACGAAGAACTGGACGGGCTGGCCCGACGAAGCCAACCCGTACGGCCCCGCGCAGCCGACCCTGCGCAACGCGCTGGACATCGTCATGCACCTGAAGCCCGCGGCCTGATCTATGGCCGAGGACAACGCAGTGGCCACCCGGGAAGCCACCTCCGCCTCGCTCGAGGCGGGGGTGGCCTCCCCGGCCGGCGAGATCGAAACCGGGGCCTCGGACACGATCGTGCTCGAGGCCTCCGGGCTGACCAAGCACTTCCCCGTGCGCAAGCGCGGGCGCGAGGTGCTCACGAAGGGGCGCCGCAGCGTCCAGGCTGTCGACGACGTCGACGTGGTGCTGCGGCGCGGCCGCGTGACCGCGCTGGTGGGCGAGTCCGGCTCGGGCAAGTCGACCGTGGCGCGGCTGCTCGCCCAGCTCTACCCGCGCACGAGCGGCGACATCCGGCTGCACGGCAAGTCCACGACCGTGAAGGGCGGCAAGGCTTTCCGGGCTTACTGCCGCAAGGTCCAGATGATCTTCCAGGACCCGTTCGCGTCGCTGAACCCCGTGCACACCGTGCGCTACCACCTCACGCGGGCGTTGAAAATCCACGACCGTGCGGGCGCCGACCTGGAGCAGGCGCTGCACGAGCTGCTCACGCGGGTGCAGCTGACCCCGCCGGAGCGCTACGTCGACAAGTTCCCCCATGAGCTTTCCGGCGGCCAGCGCCAGCGCGTCGCGATCGCGCGGGCGCTCGGCGCCGACCCCGAGGCACTGCTGGCCGACGAGCCGGTGTCCATGTTGGACGTCTCCATCCGCCTCGGCGTGCTGAACCTGTTGCGGGACCTGAAGGAACGCCTGCACCTCGCGATCCTCTACATCACGCACGACATCGCGTCGGCGCGCTACTTCGCCGACGAGACGCTGGTGATGTACGCCGGGCGCATGGTCGAGGGCGGCGACTCCGAGACCGTGACGCAGCAGCCCGCGCACCCGTACACGCGGCTGCTGATCGAATCCGCACCCGACCCCGACCGGCTCGACCCCGGCACCGAAGCCACACCGGGTGAAGCGCCGAAGGAGAAGGGCTCCGGCGAGCCGCCGAGCCTGATCGCGCCGCCGTCGGGCTGCCGGTTCCACCCGCGGTGTCCCGTGGCAATGGAACGCTGCAAAACCGACCTGCCGCCGCGGTTCGAGGTGGACGACGCCCCCGGCCACTGGGCCGCGTGCTGGCTGTACGACTCGGCGGTGCGCCCGTGAGGTACCTGCTCCAACGGCTCGGCTTCTACCTGTTCACCGCCTGGGCCGCCGTCACGATCAACTTCTTCATCCCGCGGCTGATCCCGGGTGACCCGGTGCAGTCGCTCATCACGAAGAACCAGGGCACGCTCAGCGCGGACGCGATCCAGTCGCTGTACGTCCTGTTCGGACTCGACAAGAACGAAAGCCTGATCACCCAGTACTTCCACTACTGGGCACAGCTCTTCCGCGGCGACCTCGGACTGTCGTTCACGTTCTTCCCCTCGCCCGTGTCCGAGGTGATCGGCGACAGTCTGCCGTGGACGATCATCCTCGTCGGGTTCACGACAGTGGTGGGCTTCCTGATCGGCACCGGCCTCGGCGTCGTCGCCGGCTGGCGGCGCGGGTCCTGGGTGGACGGTCTGCTGCCCGTCACCACGTTCCTGTCGTCCATCCCGTACTTCTGGCTCGGCCTGATCGCGATCACGCTGCTGGCCGGCCCGGGCAGCTTCTTCCCGGCGTCCGGCGGCTACGACCCGGGCCTGGTGCCCGGGTGGGGCGGCGACTTCATCGGCAGCGCGATCCAGCACAGCCTGCTGCCGGCGATCACGATCCTCATCAGCTCCATGGGCAGCTGGATCCTCGGCATGCGCAACATGATGGTCACCGTCGCGTCGGAGGACTACATCACCGTCGCGCACGCCAAGGGCCTCAAGGAACGCCGCGTGATGGTGAGCTACGCCGCCCGCAACGCGCTGCTGCCGAGCGTGTCGGGTTTCGCGCTGGCGCTGGGTTTCATCGTGGGCGGCACGCTGCTGGTGGAGATCGTGTTCTCCTACCCAGGCGTCGGCTACGAGCTGTTCCAGGCCGTCGGTTCCCAGGACTACCCGCTGATGCAGGGCATCTTCCTCATCATCACGCTCTCGGTGCTGGTGGCGAACCTCCTCGCCGACGTCGCCTACCTCGTGCTCGACCCGCGCACCCGGAAGGAGGGCTGAGCCGTGGCAATTCCCGTAGCCGACCTCAAGGCCGCCGCGCCCGAGCCGCTCCCGGCCGACGCGATCGCCGGGCCCGCGGCGAAACGCCGTCGCTTCCGGTTCCTGACCGGCGGCAAGACGATCACCGGGCTCGTGGTGCTGGTCTTCTTCGTGGTCATCGCGTTCATCGGGCCGTGGATCGCGCCGTTCGACCCGTCCGCGCGCAGCAACGACCTGCTCGAATCTCCTTCGGGCAAACACTGGTTCGGTACCACGCACCTCGGCCAGGACATCTTCAGCCAGGTCATCGTGGGCACGCGCAGCGTGATGCTCGTGGGACTCACGGCCGGCATCGTGGCGACGATCCTCGCCGTGATCGTCGGTGTCACGTCCGGGTATCTCGGCGGGACGCCGGGTGAGGGCCTGTCGGCACTGTCCAATGTGTTCCTCGTGATCCCCGCGCTGCCGCTGATCATCATCATCGGCACGGCGCTGCCCAGTGGTGGCGATTACCTGGTGGCCGTGATCATCGGCCTCACCTCGTGGGCTTGGGGCGCGCGGATCCTGCGAGCGCAGACACTTTCGTTGCGCCGTCGCGAATACGTCGAGGCATCCCGCGCGAGCGGTGAGTCGACGTGGCGGATCATCTTCTTCGAGATCCTGCCGAACCTCACCGCCGTGATCGCGTCGAGCTTCGTGGGCACGGTGGTGTTCGCGGTGATGTCCGAGATCACGCTGGCGTTCGTCGGCGTCTCGAGCTTCTCGGAGTGGAACTGGGGCACGATCCTGTTCTGGGCGCAGAGCCAGCAGGCGCTGGCGCAGGGCGCGTGGTGGTGGTTCGTGCCGGCGGGGCTCGCGATCGCGATCCTCGGCACCGCGTTGTCGCTGCTGAACTTCGGCATCGACGAGTTCGTGAGCCCGCGGCTGCGGTCGAGCGGCAAGACCAAGGCGAAGAACGCCGAGGGCAAGACGGTGCGCCTGCGCGTCGGCTTCACGCCCGTGCTCGGCCGGGAGAAACAGTGATCGAACCCGTACTCGAGATCAAGGGCCTGGACGTCGACTACGGCCTCGGCGCCGACGCCGTGCACGCGGTGCAAGACGTGAACCTGACGCTGCACCGCGGCGAGGTGCTCGGTCTGGCCGGCGAAAGCGGCAGCGGAAAGTCCACTTTGGCCTACGGCCTGACCCGGCTGCTCCCGCCGCCGGGGGTGATCCGCGGTGGCAGCGTGGTCTACCACCCCGGTGACGGCGAGCCGTACGACGTGCTGAAGCTGACTCCCAAGCAGCTGCGCGACTTCCGCTGGGCCGAAACGTCCATTGTGTTCCAGGGCGCGATGAACTCGCTCAACCCGGTGCACAAGGTGTCGGTGCAGCTGATGGACGTGATCAAGGCCCACGATCCGCGCAGCACCAAGGCGGCCCGGCTCGCCCGGGCCCGTGAGCTGCTGCGCTTGGTGGGCATCGCGGCCGACCGGCTCGACGCGTACCCGCACCAGCTTTCCGGCGGCATGCGCCAGCGCGTGATGATCGCGATGGCGCTGGCGCTGGAGCCGCGCGTGGTGATCATGGACGAGCCCACCACGGCGCTCGACGTGGTGATGCAGCGCCAGATCCTGGCGCAGCTCGTGGAACTGCGCGAGCGGCTGGGCTTCTCGGTCCTGTTCATCACCCACGACCTGTCGCTGCTGGTGGAGTTCTCCGACCGCATCGCGATCATGTACGGCGGCCGGATCGTGGAGCAGGCGCGCGGCGTGGACCTGTACCGCGATTCGCTGCACCCGTACAGCGACGGCCTGCTGCACTCGTTCCCCGCGCTGCGCGGGCCACGGCGTGAGCTCACCGGCATCCCCGGTTCGCCGCCCGACCCGCGGTCGCTGCCGGTCGGGTGCGCGTTCTCACCGCGGTGCCCGCACGCGTTCGACCGCTGCACCACCGAGGTGCCGGTGCTCGGCGTGCCCGCCGATCGTGACGATTCCGCGCGCACCGTGGCGTGCTGGCTGCACCCGGCCGACCCCGTCGCCGCCGTCAAGTCGTAGATAAGGAGACCCCTTGACCGAGACCACCGACGCTGCGACCCGCGAGCAGCAGGCGCTGATCGACTCGCTGCCGCCGGACTTCCGGTGGGGCGTGGCGACGGCCGCGTACCAGATCGAGGGCGCGGTGGCCGAAGACGGGCGTACACCGTCCATCTGGGATACCTTTTGCCAGGTCCCGTGGGCGATCGACAACAATGACAACGGCGACGTCGCGTGCGACCACTACCACCGCATGCCCGAGGACGTGGGGCTCGTCAAGGAGCTCGGCGCCGACACCTACCGCTTCTCCGTCGCGTGGCCGCGCGTGCAGCCGCGCGGCAAGGGCCCGGTCAACGAGGCCGGGATCGGGTTCTACGACCGGCTCGTGGACGAGTTGCTGGCCAAGGACCTCGCGCCGTGGCTCACGCTGTACCACTGGGACCTGCCGCAGGAGCTCGAAGACGCGGGCGGCTGGCCGGCGCGCGATACCGCGTACCGCTTCGCCGACTACTCGATGCTGGTGTTCGACCGGCTGAAGGACCGCGTGCGGCACTGGACCACGCTCAACGAGCCGTGGTGCTCCGCGATGCACGGCTACGTGCACGGCGTGATGGCCCCGGGCCGGCGCGACTTCGCGGCCGGCATGAAGGCCATCCACCACTTGCTGCTCGGCCACGGCCTTGCCACGCAGCGCATGCGCGAGGCTGCACCCGAGGGCACGCAGTTCGGCATCACGCTCAACATGGGCACGTCCGACGCCGCGTCCGGCAGTGAGCTCGACCGCGAAGCCGCGCGCAACGCCGATGGCATGGGCGTGCGCGTCTACCTCGATCCCTTGGTGCGCGGTGAGTACCCGGCGGATGTCGTTGCGGACATGGCGGTTCGCGGTTCTTCACTGCCCATTGAGGACGGTGACCTCGCGGTCATCTCGACCCCGCTGGACTTCCTGGGCGTGAACTACTACTTCGGCCAGCAGTACTCCGGCGTCGACGAGCAGGGCCGCACGGTCGGCGAGGACGGCTTCCCGGTGCAGCGCGCGGTGCCGTTCGGCGAGCCGACCACGGCCATGGGCTGGGAGATCCTGCCGGGCAAGTTCACCGAGCTGCTCACCCGCCTCGGCCGCGACTACCCCGGTTTGCCCCTGTACATCACCGAAAACGGCTCCGCGTTCGACGACGCGCCCGACGCCGACGGTTTCGTCCGCGACGAGGGCCGCACGGCTTACCTGGCTTCGCACCTGGCCGCGGTGGCCGCCGCGCGTTTGGAAGGCGCGGACATCCGGGGCTACTTCGCGTGGTCTCTGCTGGACAACTTCGAGTGGGCGTATGGCTATGCCAAGCGCTTCGGCCTCGTGCGCGTCGACTACGAAACCCAGGTGCGCACGATCAAACAGAGCGGCCTGTTCTACCGCGACACGGTGCGCCGGGTCCGCGGTTCCTGACTCACCCCGGGGGGTGGATCCGAAGGGCGCCCGCGCTACCCGCGGGCGCCCTTCGACACAGGGCGAATCAGGCGAAAAGCACCGGGCACTGAACGAGTTTCACACCATGTCGCTTTCCGGCTGCCGTCCGAGGTGGTAGCCAAGGCGCTTTTCGTAGTCGCCCGCCTGGTTGCGTCCGGCGGCGATCGCTGCCGGCAGTCTGCGCTGGGACCCGGGCCAGCCGAAGGACGCGAAATAGCTGTCGTAGGAGGATTTGATGTCCTCGGCCGACGGCAGTGTGTAGCGGTTGACCTGTTTTTTCACCGCGGTGATCGAGTCCTTGTCGAATGAGGCGATCCGCCGGGCGAGCGCGTCCACCAGCTCGTCGAGCTCGGTGTCGAGGACGGTGCGATTGACCCAACCGTACCGCTCGGCCAGCTCTCCCGAGTAGTCATCGCTGGACAGCGCGACCTCAAGCGCCCGTGCTCGCGCGAGCAGCAGCGGCAGATGCTCCAGCCCGCCGCCACCGGGCAGGTTGCCGTTCGCGGTCTCGGGCTGCCCGAACAGCGCCCGCTCGCTGGCGAAGCGCATGTCCATCGCCAGGGCGAACTCGCTGCCCACGCCCCGGACTCGCCCCCGTATTTTCGCAATCGACACCACGGGCAGGCGTGACAGGCGGGTGCTGGTGTCGATGACCAGTGGGTAGCCGGTCGCTCCGAGGTCCTTCGGCGTCTCGGCGACCCGGGAAGTGTCGTAGTGGTTGAGGAAGTAGTCCGGGTTGGCCGACTCGAACACCACCACCCGCAACTCGGGCGCCGCTTCCATCTGGCTGACCAGCGCCGGCAGTTCAGTCAGCATCTCCGGGGTGACCAGGTTGATCGGCGGGCTGTCGAAGGTGACTCGCCACAGGCGGGAGGTCTCGGCGGTCACGGAGAAATGGGTCCACTGCTTCACGGGTGTGCCTTCTTTCTTGTCCGACACAGTGGTGGACCTTTGGCCGACACAGCGTTCGAAACGGTGGGTCAGGCGGCGTCGGCGAGCCGCACGGGCGGACCGTCGGCGCCGGGTCGGGTCCACTCGGTTCTCTCGGTGGTCAGGGGTTGGTCGCAAGTGGTGCACCAGTCCGCGGACCGGGCCGGGTTGCCGCACACGGTGCAGGTGATCGCCATCGGCCTCGCCCACTCCGGCGCGGTGGTGTGCGCGGCACCCCACTGTGCCAAGGCGTGCAGCACAGGCAGGGCGTCGTGCCCGGCGTCCGTCAAGCGGTACTCGACGCGCGGTCGGACCGACCCGCCGTAGGGGACGCGCGTGACCAGGCCGGCCTCGGTCATGCGGGTCAGCCGGGCCGACAGCACCTTGTCGGCCACGCCCAGCTCCACGCGCAGGCCCTCGAACCGGGTGTTGCCGGTGAACAACTCGCGCATGATCACCAGCGTCCATGCGTCTCCGAGCACATCAAGGCCGCGGGCGATCGGGCACGCCTTGTCCGACCAAACCGACCGGAGCGGCATCGGATTTCCTTCCCTTAAGAAAGCTAATACAGGCACCGTACCCCACGCCACGGCAGATCGCAAAAAGGGACAAAGGTGCCGGACCGGTGGTGTTTCCCGCGCGGCGCCGTCGCGCACCTCAGCCAGGACCCGCGCCCGCCTCCGGGAGCCGGGCCAGTCGCACCGACGCGGGACTCAGGAGGTACGGAAACCAGTTCTGACCTGTGAGAATCACAAGCTCGGCCCATTCGAGGGTAAGGCTGCCCCCACCCCCGCGACGCCGGTTCGCACCATCGCTCGGGCGTCTCGCCGGCCCTAACGTCGAACGCATCAGGCGCGACGACGACAGGGAGAGCGATGATGACGGCGACGGACCTGCGACCACCGCGAGTGGAGCACCCACCGGCGGGGCGGCCGCAGCGCAAGCGCCGCCCGTGGATCGGGGTGCTGGGGCTGGTCGTGGTGGCCTTCCTGGCGTACTCGCTGCCGCCCTACCTCGCGCTCGACCCGGCGCAGTCGCGCGTCCCGGCCCCGGCCGGCTTCGGCGCGCACTACTGGTTCCTCGTGGGCCATGTCGTGTTCGGCTCGATCGCGATGATCTGCGCGGTCGTCCAGATCTGGCCGTGGATCCGCCGCCGCTTCCCGGTGGTGCACCGCTACGCAGGCCGCGCCTACGTGTTCGGCGGCGTGTTGCCTTCCGGCGTGATGGCCCTGACGATCGGCGCCGCCAGCCCCTTCGGCCCCGCCACGCGAGCCAGCGACGTCATGCTCGCGGTCATCTGGATCGGCTGCACCTGGGCCGGCTACCGCGCCGCTCGCGACGGCCGCTTCGGTGACCACCGCCGCTGGATGATCCGCAGCTTCGCGCTGACCATGTCGATCATCCTCAACCGCCTGATCTCGCCGATCGCGATGATCATCCTGGAACCCCAGATCGCCACCACCTTCGGCGGCAGTGAGGTCGCGTTCATGCAGTCCATCGCGGCCATTGCCGCCTGGGTGAGCTGGACGGTCGCGCTGGTCGGCGCCCAGCTGTGGCTGGAGCGCAAGCCGAAGAAGGCCATCGCCGCCTAGCCTCGGCCCATGCGACTCGGCCTGCTCTACCCGACCAGGAACGCCGGTGAGGACGACTTCCTCGACCTCGCCGGCCGGCTCCGTCCGGCTCTCGACGTGGCCGTCCGCTACTTCCCGTGGCCGTCCGATGTGGACGACGTGGGGGAGCTGGACCTCGCGGAAGTCACCGACGCCGTCCGCCGCCTGGGCTCGGACGACCACCTGGCAACGGCCCTGCGCGACCTCGAACCGTTCGACGCGGTCGCCTTCGCCGTCAGCAGCTCCAGCTTCCTGACCGACACCCGGCACCAGCTGGAGACCCTGCGCCGTCTCTCCGGCACCCCGGCCACCAGCACCACCGCCGCGTTCCAGGACGCGATCCGTTTCCTCGGCTTCGACTCGGTCGCCTTGGCCTCGGTCTACCACCCGAGCCTGTCCGACCGGTTCATCGCGCGAATCCGGGAAGCCGGTGCCGAGGTCGTCCACCGCGTCGACGCCTCCGCCGGCTCCGACCGCGAGCTCGCCGCGTGGCCGGCCGAGCGGATCATCGACCTCGTCGCGCGGGCCGCGCACCCGGCGGCGCAGGTCGTGCTCCTGCCGGAAACCGCCCTGCACGCCAACCGCCTCACCGCCGACCTCGAACGGGCCGCCGGCTGTCCCGTCCTCACGGCCACCCAGGTCACGCTCTGGGCCGCCGCCCGGCTCGTCGGAGCGCAGCCCACCGCCAAGGACGCCGGTCCGCTTTTCCGCTCCTAGCTGACCTAGCGCGGCAAGTTCTCCGCGTACAGCCCGGCCAACGCGGCCCAGTGACGTTCCGCGGCGGCATGGTCGTACGTGTCGTTGTCCGGCACCGCGAACCCGTGCTTGGCGGGATACGTCTCCAGCGTGTGCCGCACACCTTCGCCGACGAACGCCCCACGCAGCCGCTCGAACTGCTCGGGCGGGAACGCGCCGTCGTCCTGCGCCGCCGCGACCAGCACGGACGCGCGGATCCGGTCGGCCAGCAAGTGGGGGCTGTCGGGATCGTCGGCGGCGAGGTTGCCGCCGTGGAACGAAGCGGCGGCCGCGACGCGCGACGGAAAACGCGCGGCGGCCCACAGCGAAAACCGCCCTCCCATGCAGTACCCGGTCGTCCCCACCAGCGAGCCCGCGACTTCGCCGCGCACGGCCAGGAAGTCGAGGTACGCGCCAGTGTCGCGCACCGCCATCTCCGCCGTCACGCTCCGCGCGAGCCGCGTCAGCCGCTCGCGTTCCGAGGGCACGGTGAACACCGTGGTGACGTCGAATGGCGCGTACGGGGTGCGGTAGTAGCCGTCCGGCAGGAGGACGACGTAGCCGAGCGTGCAGAGCCGGTCCGCCATCTCGGCGAACGTCTCCCGAACGCCGGCCGCGTCGGCGTACAGGATCACTGCGGGGCCGGCGCTCAGCGGCGTGTGCAGTGTGGCCGTGCAGAGGCCGTCCGGAGTGGTGATGGTGACCGCGATCCTCGACATGTCGCCAAAACTACCGGCCGCCCCAGAACAGGGGCACGGATATCGCGCTGAGCGGAAACTTCAGGAGCGCAGCGACCGCGCGATGATCGTCCGCTGGATCTCCGACGCGCCTTCGTAAATCCGCGGCGCCCGGACCTCCCGGTAGAGGTGCTCCAGCAGGTGCCCGCGCCGCAATGCCCGCGCGCCGTGCAGCTGCACCGCGGAATCCACGACGTACTGCGCCGACTCCGTCGCGAAAAGCTTCGCCATCGCCGCGCGACCGGCCAGGCCGGTCTCACCCGCGTCGTACGCGGAAGCCGCGGCGTAGACCAACAGCCGCGCCGCCTCCGTCCGCGTCGCCATCTCCGCGAGCGTGTGCGCCACGGTCTGCTGCTTCGCCAGCGGCCCACCGAAAGCGATGCGCGACCCCGTGTACTCCACGGTCGCGTCGAGAGCGGCCTGCGCCATCCCCACCGCGAACGCCCCCACGCTCGGCCGGAACAGGTCCAGCGTCCGCATCGCGACGGCGAAGCCGCGGTTCTCCTCTCCCAGCAGCTCGTCGCGGTGCACGCGCACACCGTCGAACTCCAGCGTGCCGATCGGGTGTGGGCTGACCAGGTCGAGGTGCTCACCGGACAGGCCCGCGCGGTCGCCCGGCACGACGAACGCGCTCACACCCCGCGAGCCGGCGTCCGGCGTCGTGCGCGCGAAGACGGTGTAGAAGTCGGCCTCGGGTGCGTTGGAGATCCACATCTTCTGTCCGGTGAGCCGCCAGCCGTCGCCGTCGGGCTCGGCCGCCAGCTGCAGGGCGGCCGCGTCGGAACCGGCGTCGGGCTCGGTCAGCGCGAACGCCGCCACCGCGTCGCCCGCTGCTACGGCCGGCAGCCAGCGCGCGACCTGTTCGTCCTTTCCGGACTGCAGCACGGGGTAACTTCCCAGTCCCTGCAACGCGAGCGCCGTCTCGGCCTCGGTGTTCACGGTCGCCAGCGCTTCGCGCAGCAGGCACAGGTCGAACGCCGCGGCCTGGCGCGTCGGGTTACCCGCCGAGACGCCGGGGAACAGCCGCGCCAGTAGACCGTGCGAGCCCATCGCCTTGAGCAGCGGCCGGTTCACCGCGCCTTCGTCGCCGGCCTCGGCGAGCGGTCGCAGCTGTTCCGTGGCGATGGTGCGAACGGACGCAGTGAAAGCCTGCTGGTCCGGCGTCAGTGCGAAGGCGTTCATCGGTCCCTTTCCGGTCGCCAGCGGGCGTGCGCGGTCTGGTGCCCACCGGTGCGTACGAGTTCCAGCCGTGGCTCCGGCCCGTCGGTGCGGCCCGTCTGCGGTCGGCGCTTCCCGGCCGCCCACGGCTTCGGCCACGGCATCACGTAGTCCTGCTCCGCCGCCGCGTGCAACGTCCACTGTGGATCGTAGAGGTGCGTGCGCCCGAGTGCGCACAGGTCGGCGCGGCCGGCGAGGATGAGCGCGTTCATGTCGTCGTACGAGGAGATCGCGCCGACGGCGATCACGGCCGTGCCGTACTTGAGCCCCACCTCGTTGCGGATCCGGTCGGCGTACGGCGTCTGGTAGCTGCGGCCGAACTTCGGCTTCTCCTCGCTCACCACCTGCCCGGTCGACACGTCGACCGCGGCGGCGCCGTGCTCGGCGAACGCCGTCGCGATGGCGACGGCCTCGTCGGCCTCGATCCCGCCGTCGTACCAGTCGCTGGCCGAGATGCGGACCGTCATCGGCCGCTCGGCCGGCCACACCTCGCGCACCGCGTCGAACACTTCGAGGGGGTACCGCAGCCGGTTCTCCAGCGAGCCGCCGTACTCGTCGGTCCGCTGGTTCGTGAGCGGCGAGATGAACGACGACAGCAGATACCCGTGTGCACAGTGCAGCTCCAGCAGATCGAACCCGGCGCGCCCCGCCGAGCGCGCCGAAGCGACGAACTGCTCACGGATCTCCGCCAGTTCCTCGACGCTCAGCTCACGCGGCGTCTGGCTGTCCGGCCGGTACGGCAACGGCGACGGTCCGCAGACCTCCCAGTTGCCCTCCGGCAACGGGTCGTCCATGCCCTCCCACATGAGCTTCGTGGAGCCCTTGCGCCCGGAATGGCCCAGCTGCAGGCCGATCTTCGCCGGCGTGCTGCCGTGCACGAAGTCGACGATGCGTTTCCAGGCCTGCTCCTGCTCGTCGTTGTACAGCCCGGGGCAGCCCGGCGTGATCCGCGCCTCGGGCGACACGCAGATCATCTCCGTCATCACCAGGCCGGCGCCGCCGAGCGCCTTGCCGCCCAGGTGCACGAGGTGGAACTCGCCGGGCACCCCGTCGACGGCCATGTACATGTCCATCGGCGACACGATCACGCGGTTGGGCAGCTCCAGCTCACCGATCTTCACGGGCTGGAACATCGGCGGCGCGGGTGTCGTGCCCAGCGAGCGCGCGAACCACTCGTCGAGCTCCGTGGCGAACTCCGGGTCGCGCAGCTTCAGGTTGTCGTAGGTGACGCGGCGGCTGCGCGTGAGCAGGTTGAACGCGAACTGCTCTGGCTCCTGGTGCGTGTACTGCGCGAGGTTCTCGAACCACTCCAGGCTCGCCTGCGCCGCGCGCTGCGTCGACTCGACGACCGGCTTGCGCTCGGCCTCGTACGCGGCCAGCGCCTCGGGCACGGTGTCCTGCTCGTGCAGGCACGCGACCAGCGCCAGCGCGTCCTCCATCGCCAGCTTCGTGCCGGAGCCGATGGAGAAGTGGGCGGTGTGGGCGGCGTCGCCGAGCAGCACCACGTTGTCGTGCACCCAGCTTTCGCAGCGGACGGTGCCGAAGGTGTTCCACTTCGAGTTGTTGGCCAGCACGTGGTGGTCGCCGAGGACGTCGGCGCACAGCTCGCGGATCAGCTCGATGGACTTCTCGTCGCTCTCGCCCGGCCCGAGATCGGTGGCGGCGATCGGCGCGAACGCCTGCTGCCACACGTCCTCGTGCAGCTCGAGGATGAACGTGCTGCCGTCGCGGCCGTAGGGGTAGCCGTGGATCTGCATGATCCCGTGGGGCGTCTCGAGCACGTGGAACTTGAAGGCGTCGAAGACGAGGTCGGTGCCGAGCCAGATGTAGCGGCAGCGGCGCGACTCGAGGGTCGGGCGGAACGAGTCGGCGAACCGCCGGCGTACACCCGAGTTGACGCCGTCGGAGGCGATCACGAGGTCGTAGTCGCGCGAGAGCTGCTCCGGGTCGGGGGCCTCGGTGCGGAAGCGCAGGTCGACGCCCAGCTCGCGGCAGCGTTCCTGCAGGATCGCGAGCACGCGCTTGCGGCTCATCGCGGCGAACCCGTGGCCGCCGGACGTGTGGACCTCGCCGCGGTAGTGCACGTCGATGTCGTCCCAGCGCGCGAACTCGCGGCTCATGGCCTCGTGGACCTGCGCGTCGGCGGTCTCGATGCCGCCGAGCGTCTCGTCGGAGAACACCACGCCGAACCCGAAGGTGTCGTCCGGCGCGTTGCGTTCCCACACCGTGATGTCGTGGCCTGGCCCGAGCTGTTTCGCGAGGGCGGCGAAGTACAGGCCCGCCGGGCCGCCGCCGAGAACCGATATCCGCACGAGAGCAAGGATATGTCGCCTGACATACGATCGTCAAGAATGCGATACATGAGCTAGGCTTCCGCGACATGGAGCGCATCAACCCGCCCGAGCTGGGCCGCCCGTCCGGTTTCTCCCACGCCGTGTCCGCAACCGGACAGCTCGTGTTCCTCGCCGGACAGACCGCCCTCGACGCCGAGGGCAAGATCGTCGGCGACGGCGTGGTCGAGCAGTTCTCCCAGGCGCTGGGCAACCTGCTCACGGCCCTGCGCGCGGCCGGCGGCGAGCCCGCGGACCTGTGCAGCGTGACCATCTACATCGTCGACATGGACGACTACAAGGCCCACGCGCGCGAGATCGGCAAGGTGTGGAAGAGCCTCGCCGGCACCGAGTACCCGGCGATGGCGGGCATCGGCGTGAGCCGGCTGTGGGACGTCGAGGCGCTGGTGGAGGTGCAGGGCTTCGCGGTGCTCAGCCGCTGAGGACCTGCAACAGGTACTCGCGGGCCGGGGCCTCCAGGCGTTCGTGGAGCGCGAAGAACACCTCGGCCGCGCGGATGCCGGACCAGTCGGCAGGCAGCAGTTCGGCAGGCAGCCCCGGGTCGAGGTAGGGCATGCGGCGCCACCCGGTGAGCACGCGCACGTAGTCGGCGAACGCCTCGTCGCCGGGCACCGTGCGGCGGCGCTTCCAGCGGTCGAGCACGGGGGCGTGCTCGTCGAGGAACGCCGTGTACAGCTCGTCGAGCTGGTCGAGGTCCCACCACTCGCGCACCTTGTCCTGTGCGTTTCCGAACGCCAGGTGTTCGGCGCGGAACAGGTCGGCGTAGCTCGCGAGGCCCAGGCGGGTCAGCGCCTCGGCCGTGACCTGGTGCAGGTGCGCGGGCGCGATCCACACGCCGGACGACGCCGTGCCGAACCCGAGCCGCGCCAGCTGCGTGCGCAGGACGTGGCGCTTGTGGCGCTCGGTCTCGGGCACGGAGAACACGGCGAGCAGCCAGCCGTCGGCCAGCGTCGCGCGGTCGCGGCGGAAGATGCGGTCGTCGCCTTCGCGCAGGATCGCCAGCGCGGTGTCCGACAGTTCGTAGCCGGCGGTCCCGTCGCGCCGCACGGCGTCGAGGATGCTCCGGCGCTTGAGGCGCGAGATCGACGAGCGCACCGCCGGCTCGTCGACGCCGAGCGCCGCGAGCAGGTCGATGAGCGACGCCACGGACAGCCAGCCACCCTCGATGCGGTGGTAGAAGCCGTATACGGACACGATCAGCTGCCGAGGCTGGGCGGCACGCCCGGCGTCGAGCTCGGTTGACTCCGGTACGGCCGTCACCTGGTCACCATAACAACCGCGGGCCGTGACTGCGGGTACCATTTGGCGCGCGATGGTGAACCTGGGTGAAGCACCGCTGTTCGGCCGGTTGACCCGCCGAGGCCGGCTCATGGCGAAACGCACCTGCGACCGCAGGGGCCACGCGTTCGCCATCGGCCGGTTCCTCTTCCGCACCCCCACTGCCTGGGAATACGCCGCCGCGGTGGCCTCCGGCAGCGATCCGGCCGCCCAGCGGTGGCTCGGCTGGCTCGCGGACTCGGTCATCGCCGAGCCCCTTCGGTCCGAGGCCCTCCGTGTGACGCCCGGCACCGGGCCGGCTTGGACCTATCCGGATCCGCAGTCCGTCGACATCGTTGCCATCGACCTGCGGGAGAACCGGTGCGCCGGGCTGGTCAGCGTGCACGCCGGGGAGAACGGCGGTCCGGAGACGGGCGGGTACCTCGCGCCGGCGTATCGCGGGCGCGCGCTGGGGCGGGATCTGTTCACGGCTGGGTTGGTGCTGGCGCACTCGCATCTCGGGCTGCCGCGGGTTCGGGCGGGGGCTGAGGTGGGGAATGTGGCGAGCGGTCGGTCCCTGGAGGCCGCCGGGATGCGTCGGGCGGCGGGGCCGCCTCGGTACACGCTCCCGAACGGGCGGGTGAGCGAGGCTTGGTGGTATCAGCACGATGCGCCGCGGCCGCATCGGTGTGAGGGGCCGCAGGCGGAGTGGTTGGCTTTTTGAGGTGACACTTCGGCCGGCACCGATGCTTCCCGGCCCTACCGTCCCCAGCATGGATTCCCACGAGCTCCTCACCAACGCACCCGTGCCGCCCGTCGCCGTGAACATGGCCTGGTTGCGTGCGATGGTCGCCAGGTTCAGCAGCGGCGAGGATCACGCCAGGCGACGCGAACTGGTCATCGAGGAGCTCGCCAGGGCGGAGCCACGAGCGCTGAGAGAAGCAGCGAACCCTGACCAAGGACCGGTCGAGATACTCGCCGAGGTGCTCGGGTTCGAGGTCGACCCCGGAGATGTCGGCAAAGTGGCGAAGGCCTACCAGCCCCACTTCCCCCAAAACGCCGAGGCCGACGAAGCCGTAGCGCGGCTGGTCGAAGCACTGGGACAACCCGACGAGCGAACAGCCGCCAAGGTCGGCCTACTGGTCCAGGCCGCGGCCACGGAGAGCCTGATCAAGAACACCCAAGGCCCACCCGTCCCCAGCACCCGCCGCTGGGTCGACGGCGCCGAAGTCACCGTCGATCTCAAGGATTTCCCCTTCGGCATCGGCCCCCACGCCTGCCCGGGAGAAGCCCACGCCAAGGCCCTCGCTGAAGGAATCAGCAGCACCCGTCCGTGAACTCCTCCGAATAGGTCTTCAAGGTGTCGATCACCAACGCCCTCTCGACCGGCGACAACGGCGCCAGCGCCCGCTCCCAAGCCCGCGCCCCCGGGGCCAGCCAGGCGTCCACGGCGGCGCGCTGGGAAGGGCTGATGCTGACGATCGTGCGGCGGCGGTCGGCCGGGTCTTCGTCGCGGGCGAGCACACCCTGGCGTGAGAGGTCGCCGATCATGAGGCTGGCGGTGGTGGGGGCGATCTCGAGGCGGCCGGCGAGCTCGGTGACGGTCATGGGGCCGTCGAACAACAAGATGGACAGCAGGCACAGGTGGCGCGGCGCGAGCGACAGGTCCGCGAGCTCGGGTGGCACCGGGGTGCGCTTGCCGCGGCCGGCCAGGCGGGGCATGAGCAGCAGCAGCTCGCGCACGCCGTCCTCGAGGCTCGGTCCGGTGGTCATCCCGCTCCTTCGACCAGAACCACGCAAAACACCTTGTCGCGCAAGAGGGTACCTCGCATTGACATCAGTTTTGCAAACAAAGTAAGTTTGGTCGCAAAACCAAACTGGAGGGACACCACCCCATGTCGGACTGGAACCAGCAGATCATCGACGAGTTCCGCGCCAACGAAGGCAAGGTCGGCGGGATGTTCGAGGGCGCGAACATGATCCTGGTGACCCACACCGGCGCGAAGAGCGGCACCCAGCGCGTCGCGCCCCTGGTCTACACCACCGACGGCGACCGTTACGTCATCGCCGCGTCCAAGGGCGGCGCGGACACCAACCCGGACTGGTACCACAACCTCGTGGCCAACCCGAAGGTCACGCTGGAGATCGGCACCGAGAAGTTCGACGCCACGGCCAAGCTGATCGAGGACCGCGCCGAGCGTGACCGCCTCTACGCCGGCATGGCCGCGCACATGCCGGGCTTCGCCGATTACGAGAAGAAGACCACGCGCCTGATCCCGGTCTTCGTGCTGGAGCGCTGAGCGCGCCCGAACCGCTCAAACGCTCGCCGGCACCGGCGCCGCGTCGGCAGGAACCGTGGCCCGTGCGGCCTTGCGGGCCTGCCGGCGCGTGAGCAGCCGCTTGCCGGTCGCGATCATCGGCTGCTCGACCCAGCGGTGGATCAGGTCGGCGATCGCGAGGTCGACCAGGAACACCGTCACGGCCGTGATCAGCCGGTTGCGGTCCAGCCCCGGAACGGCCTGCACCACCACGAAGTGCACCGGGCCCTGCAGCAGGTACAGCGAATACGACCGCTCGCCGACGAACCGCATCGGCGCCGTCGAGAGCAGCCAGCGCGCGGGGCCCGGTGACAGCAGCACGATCAGCAGCAGCATGGTGAGCACCGCGTACCCGAGCAACACCAGCAGGTTCTGCCGCGTCTCGCGCCACAGCGGGTCGAGGTTCGCGTGCAGCGCGAGGAACCCGGCGACGATCGGGATCGCGGCCAGCGGGTGCGTGAACGGCCGCAGCACGGCGAAGCTGCGCCGGTAGTGCAGCAGGATCGCGAGCAGACAGCCGCCGAGCAGGATGGCGTAGTGGACGCTCGAGCGGTAGATGGCCGTCGGCGAGAAGTCGAGCAGCCAGCCGCCCGTGGTCAGCGGTACGAGCGCCAGCAGCACGGCCATGGCGGCGAGCACCAGCGCGAGCTTGCGCCGCGCGGCGCCGATGCCGATCGCGACCAGCAGGAACGGCCACACCAGGTAGAACTTCTCCTCGATGCCCAGCGTCCACGAGCCGGAGAAGAAGTTGTCGGAGCCGTTGCCGTGCGAGCCGGGGAAGAACTCGTTGAGGAACGTCAGGTAGTACTTCAGCGCGTGGGGGAAGTCGCGCGCGAGGAACTCGCCGCGCAGCAGCACGAACGCGATGATCCCGCCGAGGATCACCAGGTACGGCGGCAGGATCCGGAACACGCGCCGCACGTAGAAACCGCTCAGCGAGATGCGCCCGGTGCGGTCCTGCTCGCGCAGCAGCAGCGTCGTGATCAGGAACCCCGACAGCACGAAGAAGATGTAGACGCCCACCCAGCCCGACGGCCACACGAACTTCGGCCCGGCGAAGTGGAAGAACACGACGATCGTCGCGGCGATGGCGCGCAGGCCGTCGAGGCCGGGGAACCTGCGCATGCCGAGGTACTCGTCATGGCTCATCGTTCGCAAGAAATCGACCCCAATCGCCTGGCTGCGGTGGGAGTATAGGTGGACGATCACGGGCACCCGCGCGGTGGGTTCGCGCCCGTGACCTGCGAATTACTCTGGGTGGTGGGGGCTGTGACGCTGCTGGTGATCCTCGTGGGAGCCGTGGTGGTCGTGGTGGCGACCGCGGCGATGTTCGACATCCGGGCACACCGACGCGGCCGTCGCGCCGCCGAAGACGGCTGGGACGCGCTCAAGGAGACGCGCCGCGATTTCCACGCCGCCGAACTCGCGCGATACCAGAGCAGCGACCTGTCCTGGCTCGACCGCGTCCGCCGGAACAAACGCTGACGGCCGGCGGACCCGCGAAGGATCCACCGGCCGCCGTCGGTAACCAGGACTAGCAGTCCTCGCCGATCCGGCCGGCGTAGCGCTGCTGCCACGTCGAGTCGCCCTCGACCGTGATGACCACGTCGTAGTAGCCGTTCTCGGTCGGCCAGTTCACGATCGCCGGCAGCAGGCCGAGCACCGTGACGGTCTTGGTCCCGCCGTTGAAGTCGTTCGCGGTCAGCTTGTAGTGCATAGGCTTGAGCAGGTTGTCGTTGTGCAGCGTGAAGCGCACGTGCTGCTCGCGCACCAGCAGCGTCGGCTGCAGCAGGTCGGCGTCCACGCGCGGGTCGTGCCCGGACGAGGTGACCTTGCCCGCGAACGAGCGCACGAAGCCGTCGTTGGCGTAGATCGAGAACGCGTACTCGCCGCCGGTGGCGGAGGTGTCCCAGGTGTAGGACTGCGACTTGTGCTCGGTGACCGTGAACGGCGTGCTGGTGAACGGCTTGAGCTTGTCCGGGAACACCTGGAAGCTCACGGCCTTGCCCTTGTCGCCACCGGCCAGCGTCATCTTCGCCGTGACCTTGCCCTTGTGGTCCTGCGTGACCGTGGCGTGCGGGTGGAAGCTCAGCGGCCGCGGCTTCATGTGGCCGGCCGCGACCTTCACCGGCTGCTCGGCCGCCGGGTCCGCGAACGTCGCCGGCCCGGTCTGCGGGTGGGCGAAGTCGAGCGCGCTCGTCAGGTCACCGGCGATCGAGCGGCGCCAGTCGCTGATGTTGGGGCAGGTGAACGGCTTGCCGAGGTGCGCCGCCCACTTCTCCAGGAACTTGATCGTCGACGTGTGGTCGAAGACCTCCGAAGCGACGTAGCCACCGCGCGACCACGGCGACACGAGCAGCATCGGCACGCGCGGGCCGAAGCCGAGCGGGTACGAGCCGGTGTACTCGCCCGCGGTGCCGGCCTCGGGCCACGGCGGGAGCACGTGGTCGAACTTCCCGTCGTTCTCGTCGTAGTTGAGGATGAAGAGCGTGTGGTTCCAGATGTCCGGGTTGCCCTGCAGGATCGCGAGCACCTCCTGGACGTAGCGCTCGCCGTGCAGGGTGTCGGCGTCCGGGTGCTCGGACCAGCCGTAGGGCGCGACGAGCCAGGAGACGGCCGGCAGCGGGTGCTCGGCGCCCGGCTGGCAGGCGTCGCGGAAGTCCTTGAGGACGGCCTGCAGGTTGGCGTCGGAGTCGTCGTTCGGCGTGGTCTTGCCGGCGTAGTAGGTGGCGTTGCCGCGCCAGATCAGGCCGGTGCCGGGCTGCAGCTTCGGGTCCAGCGGGCTCAGGCCATTGGGTTCGAAACCCTTGAAGTACTTGAGCTCGTTGTCGCCGTAGTCGCCGATCCACGAGCTGAGGTAGCCCTGGCGGCCGGTGCCGCTGTTGTCGGAGTAGAGGCGCCAGTCGATGCCGGCCTGCTGCAGCTGCTCGGGCACGGTGATCCACGGGCGGCTGTAGTTCGACTCGTCCGTGTTGCCGGTCTCGGTGTTGGACGTGCCGCTCCACAGGTACTTGCGGTTCGGGTCGGTCGGGCCGAACTCGGAGCAGAAGTTCTGGTCGGCGATCGTGTACTGGGCCGCCACCGAGTGGTAGAAGCTCATGTACCCGTCGCTGTGGTAGTTCATGCAGCTGGCGCCGTTGTGCTGCACCCACTGGTCCCAGCTGCGGTGCGCGACGTCGCCCCAGGCACCGTGGTCGTTGCCCCACATGCCGTCGTCGACCTTCGGCGTCACGGTGGCGCCGGTCTTGTCCTTCTGCTGGAAGACGGTGGTGCCGTCCTGGAACTTCAGCGCCTGCTTGTCGTTGAACCCGCGCACGCCGGGGAACGTGCCGAAGTAGTGGTCGAGCGAACGGTTCTCCTGCATCAGGATCACGACGTGTCTCAGGTCGGACAGGTCGCCTCTGAACCCTCGCGGCAGGCCGTTGCTGCCCAGGGTGGCGGCGTCCGCGGTGCCCGCGTCGGCGATCCCGCCGAACATCAGCGCTCCGGCGGCGACGCCCGCGCCCTGCAGGAACCGGCGGCGGGTGGTGCCGGAGTCGGGCTCGGGGGTGGGGGTGGTGGGGTCGGCGGACAAGGCAAAACTCCTCACGCGGGGGTGGTGTCGACCGTCCATCCAATCCAGCCGACACCAACGCCGCGTGAACACCTGCGGAGCGATCACTGGCAGGCGGCCGACGGTTGAGGGCAGACGGCCCCACGAGCCCCGTCAAGTGCCCCGAAATCGCACGAAACGCCCAGTTGCGGTCAGGCGTTGGCGGGCGTGCGGAGCGAGTGGAGAAAGGGCAACCGCCGGGGGTGAGAAGTGAAAGAAGCGGACGGCGAATTCATCGGGGAAATGAATTCGCCGGCCGCGGTTTCAGAAAATCAGTTGTACCAGTCGAGCAGTGTCGGCAGCAGGGAAACGCTCTTCACCCGCACCTGCGGTTCGCCCAGCACATTTTCCCACGGCACCGTCATGTGCCCGGAAACGCCGCAGCCGATGTCGAACCAGCCGCCCTTCGGGTGCGCCGAGTCGAATCCCCAGCCCTGCACGCAGGCGGTCTGGTTGTTCGTCACGGTGAAGCTGTAGCCCTGCTTGCGGCCCGGCGAGCCGAACACGCTGCAGCCCGAGTGCGACGCCTTGCTCCAGACCTGCGGCGCGCCTCCCGCCTGGTGGGAGCCCGAACAGGCGTTGGCCGACTGCGGTGCCGCCTCGGCCGTGGCGCCGGTGAGCAGCACGCCCCCGGCGACCGCGGTCGCCGCGATGACCGCGCCGAGTCGGGAAAAACGGCGCGAAGAATCCTGAATACCCATTCGCGGTGAACCTTCCCAGTAGTGCCAGCCCCCAGAATTCGACTGGCCTGGCGCAAATGTACTCAGCGCGCGGCGGGCGTCGAGAGCTCCGGTGAAAACTTAAGATCGACTTAGGAGAGCGGCTGCCCGTACACGAAACTGCGCAACCGGCCTGTCGCGGTGAGTGGGACAAACAGTTTGGCGTGGGCCGCGCGTACCGGGTCCGGGCCGGATTCGTCCAAAACGGACAGGGCGCGGATCGTGTAGCGCGAGTCGGGAGTGAAGTCCGGGGCCTTCGCGTGGGCGTAGGCGCCGCCGAGGAGGTCGACGATCAGCACGGTCGGCACGGGCGCGCCAGGGCCGGCGTGCTCCAGGATCGCGTCGATCGTGGTGTCGGGCAGCTGCGCGACGACGCGGTTGTCGCCGAGGTACGCGTGAGGGTGCGGCGGCTCGGCGGCGATGGAGCCGGAGTCGGTGAACGGCATGGTCTTGAGCGTGTCCACGAGCGGTCCCAGCGCGCGCAGCGGCGCGACGAGCTGCGGGCCGTCGTCACCGAGGTGGGCGACGCGGACATGGGCGATGTGCTTGCCGCGCAACGGTTCCGGCACCATCGGCAGGTCCGGGTAGGGGATCAGGGCGAGTGACGTGGTGAGCGTGTCGGGGAGGTCGGCGGTCCAGTCGCGCCAGGTGTGCAGGACCTCCGGCAGCTTCGGGGTGTCGAAGTAGAGGCCGCCGCCGTACAGGCTGGTCACCGGGACGAGGCCGAATTCCAACGCGGTGATCACTCCGGCGCCGAGGTCGGTGGTGCGTTCGATCCTGCCGCCGGCGGTCACGACTTCGGCGGAGCGCACGTGGTCGGCGGCGAGGCCGTAGCGGCGCCCGAGCAGGCTGAAGCCGCCGCCGAGCGTGTAGCCGACCACGCCGACGCCGGGAGCCGAACCGCTGAGCGGCGCGAGCCCGTGCTCGGCGGCGGCCTCGAGCACCTTGCCCCAGGTGGTGCCGGCCCCGACCCGGGCGACGGCGTCGACCGGGTCGATCTCGACGTCGGTCATGCGCCGCGTCGAGATCAGCACCCCGTCGGCCGGGGCGCGCAGGCCGTGGCCGGTCGCCTGGACGGCCACGGGCAGGTCGCGGGCCGCGGCGTTGCTCACGGCCTCGGCGACGTCGGCGGCCGTCGCGGCGGCGACGACCAGCTTCGGCGCCGACTCGATGCCGGTCTGGAAACCGGCGATTTCCTCGCGGTAGCCGTCCTGGCCAGGGGTGAACGTTTGCATGACTCCAGCGTGGCTCGTGGCTTTCGAGAAGTCCAAGAGATAGTGCTTCCCCGAGCTAGAATCAGTGCTTATGGAACTGCACCAGCTCGAGTACTTCGTGGCCGTCGCCGAAGAAGCCAACTTCACGCGCGCCGCGGCCCGGATGCACGTCGCGCAGCCGGGCGTCAGCGCGCAGATCCGGCGCCTGGAACGCGAGCTGGGGCAGCCGTTGTTCGACCGGTCGGGGCGCGCGGTGCGGCTCACCGACGTCGGCGCCGCCGCGTTGCCCCACGCCCGCGCCGCGCTCGCCGCGGTGGCCGCCGTACGCGAGACCGTGGCCGAGCACGAGGGCCTCGTCCGCGGTCAGGTGGCGATGGGGATCGTGACGTCGGCGGGGCCGGTCGCGCTGCCCGACTTCCTCGCCGGCTTCGCCGAGCGCTACCCGGGCGTCGAGATCACCCTGGGCGAGGCCAACTCCGACGTGATGGTCGAAGCGCTGCGCGAAGGCCGCCTCGACGTCGCCGTGATCGGCCTCGCCGACGGCGTGCCCGCGGGTCTCGCCGCGCAGGTGGTGCTCGACGAGGCCGTCGTCGCCGTTACCGCTGTCTCCGACGATCTGGCCGCCCGTTCGGAGGTCACGTTGGCCGACCTTGCCGGCCGCGGCCTGATCTGCCTGCCGAAGGGCACCGGCGTGCGCGGCGTCCTCGACCGCGGCTTCGCGACGGCGGGGGTCCACCCGCGCGTGACGATCGAGGCCAGCGACCCGAACGTGCTGGCACAGCTGGCGATACGCGGTCTCGGCGTGGCGATCGTGCCGGAATCCCTTGCGCGGTACTACGCCACCGAGCTGCACACGCTGCAGCTGCGGCCGCGGCTGCGCGGTCAGCTCGCGTTGGCGTGGCGGGCCGACGGTCCGAGTGGTCCCGCGGCGCGCACGTTGATCGAGTTCGCGCGCTCGGTGCTCTAGTGCGCCGTCAGCTCTCCGGTGAGCCGGCCGTGCATGCGGGCGCTCGGGGAGTTGAGGCCGACGATCTCGACGGTTTTGCCGCGTGCGGCGTACTTCGTGGTGATGGCGTCGAGCGCGGCGACGGTGGAGGCGTCCCAGATGTGGGCGTCGGTGAGGTCGAGGACGACGTGGGCGGGGTCGCCGGCGTAGTCGAAGCGGGAGACGAGGTCGTTGCTGGAGGCGAAGAACAGCTCGCCGGTGACCGCGTAGACGACCTGGTTGCCGTCCGGGTCCACGGCGGCGGTCACGTCGAGCAGCCGCGCGACGCGGCGGGCGAAGATGACCATCGCGGTGATCGTGCCGACGACCACGCCGATCGCGAGGTTGCTGGTGGCCACCACGACGGCGACGGTGATCACCATGACCGTGATCTCGCCGGCGGGCATCCGCTTGAGCGTGGCGGGGGCGATGCTGTGCCAGTCGAACGTGCCGAACGCGACGAGCACCATCACGGCCACGAGCGCGGCCATCGGGATCCGCGAGACCAGCGGGCCGAAGACGATGCACAGGATGATCAGGAACGTACCGGCCAGGAACGTCGACAGGCGCGTGCGGGAGCCGGCGGTCCTGACGTTGATCATGGTCTGCCCGATCATCGCGCAGCCGCCCATTCCGCCGAAGATGCCGGTGACGACGTTGGCGATGCCCTGGCCGATGGCCTCGCGGGTCTTGCTCGACGGGGTGTCGGTGATGTCGTCGACGAGCTGGGCCGTCATCATCGATTCCATGAGCCCGACCAGCGCGAACGCGATCGCGTACGGCGCGAGCAAGGTGAGGGTGTCCATCGTGAACGGCACGTCGGGCACCCCGGGCACGGGCAGCGAGGACGGCAGCGCGCCCTTGTCGCCGACGGTGGGAACGGTGATGCCGGCGCCGATCGTGAGCGCGGTGAGGACGACGATCGAGATCAGCGGCGCCGGCACGACCTTGGTGAGCCGGGGCAGGAAGACCATCAGCAGCAGGCCGCCCGCGAAGAGCGGGTAGACCGGCCACGGCACGTCGATCAGCGACGGCAGCTGCGCCAGGAAGATCAGGATTGCCAGCGCGTTGACGAACCCGACCATCACGCTGCGCGGCACGAACCGCATCAGCTTGGCCACGCCGAGCGCGCCGAGCAGGATCTGGATCAGACCACCGAGGATCACCGTCGCGATGAGGTAGCCGAACCCGTACTCACGCGCCAGCGGCGCCACGACCAGCGCGATCGCCCCCGTCGCGGCCGAGATCATCGCCGGGCGCCCGCCCACGATCGAGATCACCACGGCCATCGTGAACGACGCGCACAGCCCCACCCGCGGGTCGACGCCGGCGATGATCGAGAACGAGATCGCCTCGGGGATCAGCGCGAGCGCCACGACGAGCCCGCCGAGCACCTCCACCCGCGCCACCTTCGGCGACAACCACGCCGGCCGGGCCATTCGGAACACCTTCGGCACGCCACACGCCCTGACTCGCTGGGACGCGCCGCCGACGCGCCTGGGGTTTCACCCCCGGCTTCTCCGGCCCGGCGGCCACCGCGGGGCGCCGCCCAACCCGGCCCCGGGAGCGGGCCGCCCTCACTGGCGGCTCGGGGCCTCACGTTAGATCAGCGTGAACCGCCCGGCCGCGACCTCCCCGGTCGAGTGCGGCGGGGATCACCTCGGCTGATGGCTCGGGAGCGTCGAAGAGGCTCAGGCGGCTCTTGACTCGACGTAAACAGTCGCGTTTCCTTGATCCCGACGGGAGGCGCCATGGGTGACGCGCTCAAGAAGGCCATGGTCGGAATCGGGCTGATGGCCGGCAGCGCCAACGTGATCATGCAGCTCGGGCGGGCCCCGGTGGGGTACGGGGTGATGGAGAGCAGTGTCGAGAGCGGGAACCTGTTCAGGCATCCGGTCAAACGCGCGCGCACCACGGCGACCTATCTGGCGGTCGCGACGTTCGGGACCGACGATGAACGCAAGGCGTACCGCAGGGCGGTCAACGGGTCTCATCGGCACGTCAGATCCACAAAGGACAGCCCCGTCGGGTACAACACCTTCGATCCGGAGCTGCAGCTCTGGGTTGCCGCGTGTCTCTACAAGGGACTCGAGGACGTCCACGTGGCGTTCTTCGGCGGCGCCGCGCCCGAGGAGCTGTACGCCGAGGCCGTGGTGCTCGGCACGACGTTGCAGGTGCGGCCGGAGATGTGGCCCGAGGACCGCGAGGCGTTCGCGAAGTACTGGGCCGAGGGGCTCCAACGCGTCACCATCGACGACCGCACCCGCGCGTACCTCGGGGATCTCGTCGACCTGCGGTTCCTGCCGCGGCCGTTGGCGCTGGTGTTCGGGCGGTTCCATCGGTTCGTGACGACCGGGTTCCTGCCTGCGTGTTTCCGCGAGCACATGCGGCTGTCGTGGACCGAACACGATCAGCGCACATTCGAACGTCTCATGCGCGGCATCGGACACGTCGTGCGGCGCCTCCCGCGCAGCGCGCAGCGGTTCCCATACAACGCGTACCTGCGCGACCTCCGCAAGCGCCGCCGCGAGGGCCGTCCGCTCGTGTGAAGCGGTTGACCGGCGCCCGCGTGGTGGGCGAAGGTAGGCCGATGAGCAGCGACGACGTACGCGAGGGTGTCAAACTGACCAATCTCGACCAGCCGCTGTTCGCCGACGCCGGTGCGACCAAACGCGACCTGCTCGACTACCTCGACGGCGTCTCGGAGCGGCTGCTGCCGGTGCTGCACGACCGGCCGCTGTCGGTGGTGCGCGTGCTGCGCGGGCAGGACGCGTTCATGCAGAAGAACCTGCCGAAGTACACGCCCGAGTGGGTGCCGCGCGTGAAGCTGTGGGCCGAGAGTTCGAAGCGCGAAGTTTCCTACGCGTTGTGCAACGATCGCCCCACGCTTCTGTGGTTCGGCAACCAACGCGCGATCGAATACCACCCCACGCTGACGCTTTTCGAACACACCCAAGGCCCGACCCACCTGATCATGGACCTGGACCCACCCGAGGGCGCGCCGTTCGGACTGGCCGTCGCGGGTGCGCGCCTGGTCCGCCAAGCCCTCGCCGACGCCGGGCTGGCCGGAGCGTTGAAAACCAGCGGTTCCAAGGGCGTCCACGTCTTCGTGCCCCTGAAACCCGGCCAGGCCCACGAAGACGTTGCCGCCGCGACCCGCGCGATCGCCGCCCGCGCCGAACGCCTCGACCCGGAGCTCGCCACCACCGCGTTCATCCGCGAAGACCGCCACGGCAAGGTGTTCCTCGACTCCACCCGCGCCGGCGGCGCCACCGTGGTCGCCGCCTACAGCCCGCGCGTGCGGCCCGGCCTGACGGTGTCGTTCCCGATCCCGTGGGCCGCGGCCGACGACGTGACCCCGCGCGACTTCACCGTCCACACGGCACTCGACCTCCTCGGCGACACCGACCCGTGGGCGAAGGAAATGCCCGCACCGCACGCACTTCCGGACGACCTCGTCGTCGAGGGCCACACCATTCCGATCGCCCGCGTCGCCGCGATGCACGAGGGTAAACGACGAGCGAAAGCCCGCCGAGAAGCCGACAGCTGAGGCAGCCAGACAGCAAGGGAAGCTAAGGCAGCGCCAGCAAGTCCTCGTGCTCCACAACCACCGTGTCGAGCACCCGGCGATACCCCGACAAGTCCAAGGACGGGTTCTCCTCCAACGCCGCGGAAACCCAGCCCGAGAACCACGTCTCGATCAACGCCGCATCCCCGGCCCCCAGCCGCCACGGCGTCGCCGCCCGCCGCACCGTGAACCCGCGCGCAGCGAACTCGGCCGCCGCGAACGCCACCGCCTCCGGCCCCAGCCGGTCCTCCCGGCGCTGGTGCGCGTTGAACGCCGCCCCCACCGCCTCGTCACGCGGATCCGCCGGAGTCAGCGCGACTCGCCCGACCACCGACAGCGTCAGCAACGCCGGCACCCGCGCCCCTGCGCAAGCGTCGACCAACCGCCGGATCTCCTCGGCCGTGAACAGGTCCAGCAACGCCGACGCGGTCACCAGCGACGTTCCCGAAAGATCCGCAGCCGTCAGCCGTGTGACATCCCGAACCTCGCCTGTCGCATTCTGAACACCCGCGACAGCCAGCCGCACCAGCCCCGGATCCTGGTCGTGCAGGATCCACTGCTGCGGCTGCGGCAACCGGCCCGTGAGCCAGCGGCTCATCGAACCCGTGCCACAGCCCAGATCTCGGACCACGACCGGCGCGGCCGGCGCGAGCGAGTCCACAAGGGACGCAGCACGCGCGACAGAATCTGCGCCTTCCCGCAGCCGCAACCACTCCGGCGCGTAGCCGGACGGATCCACCTCGGTCAAAGCGAACGCTCGTACCCGGCCGAAGCGACGTGCGACTCGTGCAGCGTCACCGAAATCCCCGAAAGCCCGTGTGCGCCTTCGCCGAGCTCCCCGGCGTGCACGGCGTCGGCCAGCCGGTCGGCGATCACCTTCGCCAGGTACTCCGTGGAAGTGTTGATGCCCTCGAACGCCGGGTCGTCGTCGAGGTTGCGGTAGTTGAGGTCGGCCAGCACGGAGCCCAGCTTCTGCGTCGCGAGGCCGATGTCGACCACGATGTTGTCGGCGTCGAGGTCGGTGCGGCGGAACGTGGCGTCGACGACGAACGTGGCGCCGTGCAGCTTCTGCGCCGGACCGAAGACCTCACCGCGGAAGCTGTGGGCGACCATGATGTGGTCGCGGACGGTGACGCTGAACAAGGTTTTCTCCTTAGGAATCACAAGAACTTACGGATAAACGATCCGGTGCGCGAGCCCCGGCAGGTCCCCGCCGGCCAGGCGGGAGATCAGGTTCGGCAGATCTTCGAACGCGGTCTCGCCGGTCACGAGCACGTCGAACGCCGGATCGGCCAGCAGCCGCAGCGCCGTGGCCATGCGGTCACCGTAGGTGCGCCGCGCGGAGCGGGCGGGGGAGACCGTGCCCACCTGGCTGCTGCGGATCGTCAGCCGCCGCGAGTGGAAGTTCTCGCCCAGCGGCACGCTCACGCGCCGGTCGCCGTACCAGCTCAGGTCCACCACCGTCGCCTCGCGGCCCAGCAGCTCCAGCGACCGCGCGAGCCCCGCGTCGGTCGCGCTCGCGTGCACCACGAGGTCGAGATCGCCCTCGGCGTCCTCCGGCCGCACGTAGCGGATGCCGAACGCCGCCGCGACCTTCTCCCGAGCCGGATCGGTGTCCACGAGCTGGACGTCCACTCCCGGGAAACGGGAAAGCAGCCCGGCGACGCTGCTGCCGACCATCCCGGCCCCCACCACGGCGATCCGGTCGCCGACCAGCGGCGCGGCGTCCCACAGCGCGTTCACGGCCGTCTCCACGGTGCCCGCGAGGATCGCCCGCGCGGCCGGCACGTCGTCCGGCACCACTGTGACCGCCGAGGCCGGCACCACGAATTCGGTCTGGTGCGGGAACAGGCTGAACACCGTTCGCCCCACCAGCTCACCCGGCCCGGCTTCGACGCGCCCGACGTTCAGGTAGCCGTACTTCACCGGGAACGGGAAGTCGCCCTCCTGGAACGGCGCGCGCATCACCTCGCGCTGGCTCTCGGGCACGCCGCCGCGCAGCACCAAACTTTCGGTACCACGGCTCATGCCGGAAAACAGGGTCCTGACCAGCACTTCGTCCGGTCCCGGCTCCGGAATCTCCGCCGCCCGGATCTCACCGGTTCCGGCGGATTTGAACCAGAAGGCCTGTCCCGTACGTGTCATGGTCGTCCTCCTCTGCCGCGAGATCGAGGCGATATGGCTGTCACCACCACTACACGATCACGTTCCACCGTGGGTTCACTCGTTCGGCAGCAGGCCACGGGTGCCGGAGCCCAGGTGGCGCTGCTGGGCGTGCTCGCCCTGACCGTCGGCCTCGGCGCCGCCGGCTGGGCCGCGGGCCTGGTGTACACCGTCGGCCTGTGGGCCCTGCTCGCAGGCGCCGCGCGCAAAGCCGGAGCCCGGTCACTGGGCCCCGCCGACCACGTCACGCTCACCCGCGCCATCCTCATCGGCGGCGTCACGGCGCTGGTCGCAGACCACCTGAACGGGGGAGTGCCGCTCGCGGTGCTCGTGCCGCTGGCGTCCGTCGCACTGGCGCTGGACGCCGTCGACGGGCAGGTCGCGCGCCGCACCGGCACGTCCTCGGCGCTCGGCGCGCGGTTCGACATGGAGTCCGACGCGTTTCTCATCCTGGTGCTCAGCGTGCTGGCCGCGGAGACGTTCGGCTACTGGGTCCTCGCCATCGGGCTGATGCGCTACGCGTTCGTCGCGGCGTCCTGGGCCCTGCCGTGGCTCAACGGCGCGCTGCCGCCCAGCCGGGCGCGCAAGGTCGTGGCCGCGCTACAGGGTGTGCTGCTGGTGGCCGCGGGCTCGGGCCTGCTGCCGCACCTGGCGGGCCTGGCCGTCACGATGGCCGCCCTGGTCACGCTCGTGTGGTCCTTCGGCCGCGACGTCCTGTGGCTGCACAGCGCGCACCGCGCCCACCGCGCCGCCGCCCGCCCGGCACCCCGCGTCGCCCCCGCGACGTGCGTCGTCCGGCCCCGCTCGACCCTTCGTCGCCGGCGCCCCCTGGCGACGCGCAACCTGTAGCCGAAGAGACGGGGATCACGCGCCTGGGTTGCCCGGTTTTCCCTCGCGCCAGGGCCTTGCGGGTACCCACCTCAGGGGCAGGTCTGGGGGGTCCCCTCGTGTCAGCGTTGATCACGAACGATCTTCGACGGCACACGAGGGGTCAGGCGTGAAATTCGGCATCTGGACGGTCATCAACACCGGCGGCATCACCTACCCGGAACTCGGCCGGGCGTTGGAGGAGCGGGACTTCGAGTCGCTGCTCGTCCCCGAGCACACACACATTCCGGTCACCGACGGCCCTCGGCTCGACGGCAACGGCGCCGAGATGGACCCGACGTGGTTCCGCATGCCCGACCCGTTCGTCTCGCTCGGCGCGGTGGCCGCGGTGACCGAGCGGCTCAAGCTCATCCTCGCCGTGACGCTGCTGGTGCAGCGCGAACCGATCGTCTTCGCGAAGGAAGCCGCGACGCTCGACGAGCTGTCCGGCGGCCGCCTGATCGTCGGCGTCGGCGCGGGCAACGTGCTCGACGAGCTGCAGAACCACGGCGTCACCCCGGCCGAGCGCGGCAAGGTCCTCGACGAGCGCATTGACGCCGTGAAGGCGATGTGGACGCAGGAAAAGGCCGAGTACCACGGCGAATACGTCGACTTCGACCCGATCTACAGCTGGCCCAAGCCCGTGCAGCGGCCGCACCCGCCGATCTACATCGGCGGCTGGAGCAAGGCGGCCGCGCGCCGCACCGTCGAGCGCGGCGACGGCTGGCTCGCGCCGCCCCTGCCCGTCGACGCCATGCGCGCCTACACCCAAGACCTGCGCGAACGCGCGGGCCACCCGGTGCCCGTCACCGTCACCTACACCCCGACCGACGCCGGCGTGATCCACGCCTACGAGGACCTCGGCGTGGAGCGCGTCGCCCTGATCCTGCCCACGCTCTCGCGCGACGAGTCGCTGGTGGAGCTGGACAAGCTGGCCGAGTTCGTCTCGAAGTACTGAAGGGGCCGGCCATGACCACCGTGCAGCTGCGCAAGCGGATGACCGCCGACCCGGCCGTGGTGTGGGAGCGGATCGCGGACTTCCACAACGTCCACACCTGGTTCCCCGCCACCGAGTTCAGCGAACCGGCGCCGGGCCTCCTCGACACGCGCCGCCTGACCACCGAAACCGGTGCCGTCGTGTTCGAGGAGCTCATCGAGTCCTCAGCCGACACGCGCACCCTTCGCTGGCGCGTGCTCGGCGACAACGGGCCGATCCGCGACTACGTCGGTACGTTCGTCGTCCACGCCGCGCCGGAGGGTGGCGCCGTCCTGGAGTACACGGGCACCTTCACCGCGCCCGACGCCGTGCGCCCGTACGTCGAGACGACTTTCCAAGCGGCGCTGGACAACCTCGCGTCACTGCTCGGCTGACGCGAGCTTCGCCGCCATGCGCTCGACGTCGCCGGTGCGGCCGTGGGCCTGGAACAGCTCGCGCGCCCGGGCCCACACGTCGCGGGCGGCGGCCAGGTCACCGAGAGCGGCGTGGGTGTCGCCGAGGTTGCCGAGGATCACGGGCTCGTCGTAGGCGTCTTCGGTGTCGCGGGCGAGTGCGAGGGCGGCGGTGTAGTGCGCCAGCGCCTCCTCGCGCTCGCCCATCGCCGAGGCGATGTACCCGAGGCTGTCGAGCGTCACGGTCTCCGCGCGGTGGTGGTTGTGCTTGCGGCACAGCACGAGCGCTTGTTCGCAGTGCTCGCGGGCTTCGGCCAGGAACCCGAGCTGTGCGGAGTACCAGCCGAGGGTGTTCAGCGCGTCGGCCTGGCGCAGGCCGTTGTCGGTGGCGCGGTAGTGCTCCAGCGCGACGGCGGTGTGGTGCAGGGCGCCGTCGAAGTCGCCGCTCTGCCCGAGCGCCCAGCCGAGGGCGCGGGAGGCGTCGGCGGCGAGATCCGCTTGCTGCGCAAGGGAAAGCGCTTCGCGCAGGTGCCGGAGGGCGTGGTTGTGGGACCCGGCGCGGGTGTAGGCCGTGCCGAGGTACATCGCCGCGATGGCCCGTGGTTCCGGGTCATCGAGGGCGCGGGCGGCCGCGAGCCCGGCCTGCCACGCCGTGAGGTCTTCGACGAGCCGGCCGTGGATCACGTGGTAACCGCTGACGCTCCACGCGAGTCGCCAGACGTCCTCGTGCGCGCCACGCCGTACCGCGGAATCCAGAGTCGCGCGGAGGCTGTGCTGTTCGTCGTCGAACCAGCGTGTCGCGGCCCGGCGGTCGGCCAGCGGGGGCGCGCTCGCCGCCGGGAGGTCGATCGACTGGCGTTCCGGCCGCAGCAACCGGTTCGCGACGCCGGCGGTGTGCAGTAGGTAGTCGGTGAAGCGCCGCAGCGCTTCTGCGCGTTCCGGCGGGGTGACGAGCTCGTCCGCGTACAGCCGCAGCAGGTCGTGCATCCGGTAGCGGCCGGGCAGGTGCTCCTGCAGCAGGTGCGCGTCGACGAGCCGGCGCAGCAACGCTCGGGGCCGATCGAGACCGGCCAGCGCGCCCGCGCCCGCGAGGCTCACGTCTGGTCCCGGCACGGCGCCGAGCAGCCGGAACACGCGCTGGGCTCCCGCGTCGAGGGCTTCGTAGGACCACGAGAACACCGCGCGGACGTTCGTGGCCAGGTCGCCGGCGTCCAGCGCGTCGAGCCGCGCCGACGCGTCCGCGAGCTCGCGCGCCAGCACCTCCAGGCGGAAGCGTGGGTTCGCCCCGGCCCGGCTCGCGACGACGCTGATCGCCAGCGGCAGGCCGCCGCACCAGCGCACGAGGTCGCTGACAGCCGCGGGCTCCGCGGCCACGCGCTGGTCGCCGAGGCGGCGCGTGAGGAGCTCACGCGCCTCGCGTTCGGCCAGCTCGCCCAGGTCGAGCAGCTGCGCGCCGCGTACGCCGAGACCGCCGAGCCGGTGCCGGCTGGTGATCATCACGGTGCACGTCTCACTGCCCGGCAGCAGCGGTTCGACCTGCGCCGCGTCGCGCGCGTTGTCGAGCACCACGAGGAGGCGCCGGCCCGCGACAAGGCTGCGGTACAGCGAGAAGCCGCCTTCGGGTTCGGCGGGCACGGCCGCGGGCGCGACGCCGAACGCGTCGAGGAAGTGGCGCACCACGGCTTCGGGCCGCAGCGGTGAACCGGCCGGGTCGAAGCCGCGCAGGTTCACGTACAGCTGGCCGTCGGGGAACCGCGCGACATTCCGGTGCGCCCACCGCAGTGCGAGCGACGTCTTGCCGATCCCGCCGGCGCCGCCGATCGCGGAGATCGCGACCGTGCCCGAGCCGCCGGCCATCGCGGCGTCGAGCTCGGCCAGCTCCGCGTCACGCCCGACGAACCACCGCGGCGGCGCGGGCAGCTGACGCGGCACGGGCGTCTCGCGCGGCGGGCTGAGCTCCGGGTCGGTGGTGAGGATGCGCTGGTGCAGCTCGCGCAGCGCGGGTCCGGGGTCGGCGCCGAACTCGTCGGCGAGCCGGTGGCGGATCCGGTCGAACTCCTCGAGCGCGCCCGCCTGCCGCCCGGCGCGGTAGCGGGCGAGCATCAGCTGGCCGGCGATGCGTTCGTCGAGCGGGAAAGCCGCGGCGCGCTGGGCCGCGTCGGCGAGCACGGCGTTGTGCTCGCCGAGCTGCAGCGCGAGGTCCGTGCGATCGAGCTGCGCGGACAGGCGTTCGGCGGCGAGCTTGTCGCGCACCGCGTCGGCCCACGGGGTGTCGAGCCCGGCGAAGGCGTCATCGCGCCACAGAGCGAGGGCCTCGTCGAACAGCTCCGGCCGCCGTTGCGTGCGCGCCTGCGCGACGAGCGCACGGAACCGCAGCACGTCGACGCTCCCGGGTGGCGTGGTGAGCACGTAGCCGCTCGGGCCGTGCTTGATCTCGACGCCCTCGGCCGCGGCGAGCGTGCGGCGTAACCGGGAGAGGTAGCTGGCGAGCAGCCGGTGCGCGCGGTACGGCGGCTCGTCCGCCCACACGCGCTCGACGAGCCGTTCCGTGGACACGGGCCGGTTCGCGTCGGCGAGCAGCGCGGCCAGCACCCAGCGCTGCCGCGCGTGCCCGAGGTCGACGGGCTCGCCGGCGACGTGCGCCTCCACGGGGCCGAGCAAGCCGAACCGGACCTTGGTCATGGCCCATGCTTACCGCAACTGGGCCGGGGCGTGCGACCGGGAATCCCGCGTGACCTGCGATTTCCCAATTCCTCAAAAAACTTTCGAACTCACGTGAACCGAACTCGACCCCAGCCCCGTGTCACGGGCAAGAGCGGCTCCGGACGGTCCAGGAGCCCCGGTCGAACCCCCTGGAGTTCCCCCATGTTCCGCAAGCACGCCCTGTTTTTCGCTGCCTTCGTGACGGCGGGCGCGGCCCTGCTGTCGGCCTGCGGCGGCCAGACGGACGGCACCCCGAGCGCGGCCCCGGCCGGCGCAGCGGTGGACGCCGGCGACGCCGGTGGTCTCGACCTGCTGAGCGGCACCGCCCGCAGCAACAACGCCGCTCGTGACACCGGCGACCTCGCCCCGGCCAGCGCGCCCGCGGACGTGCGCACCAAGTGGGTGTCGCTGCGAGCCGGCAAGGCGGGCAACCTGAACCCGGTCGTGATCAACGGCGCCGGGATGACGATCTACCGCTTCGA
Source organism: Amycolatopsis sp. NPDC005232 (assembly GCF_040607795.1). Taxonomy (NCBI): domain Bacteria; kingdom Bacillati; phylum Actinomycetota; class Actinomycetes; order Pseudonocardiales; family Pseudonocardiaceae; genus Amycolatopsis; species Amycolatopsis sp. NPDC005232. The sequence continues at coordinate 114,749 of NZ_JBEXHL010000016.1, forward strand.
CAACGACTCCCCGAAGCCGCCGAAGTCCACTTGCAACGCCGACTGCGAGAAGAAGTGGCCGCCGGTCAAGGTCACCAAGGGCACCAAGGTCTTCATCGCCGGCATCAAGAAGTCCGCGATCGGCGTCGTGAAGCGCGACGACGGCTCGCTGCAGCTGACGATCGGCAACTGGCCCGCCTACACGTTCTCCGGCGACAAGAACCCGGGCGACACCAACGGCGAGGGCGTCGGCGGCACGTGGTTCGGCATGAGCCCGACCGGTGGCAAGGTGCTCGACGGTTCGGCCTCCGGCACCACGACCCCGCCCTCGGACAACCCCCCGACTCCGTCGGGCGACTCGAAGGCCGCCACGAGCACGATCCTGTTCGACGACGCGTTCTTCAGCGACAACGGCGCTTCGCAGGGCCTGTCCTTCGGTTCCGGTGACAACGCCTGCCAGAACCTGGCCCGCCCCGGCGTCACCTCTTCGCTGACCACCGACGGCACGCTCAAGCTGTGGACCGGCCCGAACTGCACCGGCAAGTCGACGGTCGTCGACAGCGACGTGAAGGACCTCTCCACGATCGGCTTCGACGACGCCATCCAGTCTGTCCACTTCGGCGCCTGATCTACTTCGAGCCGGTGCGGCCACTCGGTCGCACTGGCTCTTTTTCCTTGGAGGAGCTATGACTTCGCGGTTCACGTGGGTGGCGACGCTGGTCGCGGGCGCCGTGCTGCTGGCCGGGTGTACCACGGCCGTCCAGGGCAGCGCGGGCGTCGACCGGCCCGACCCGGCCAAGGTCGCCGGCCTCGCCATCACCGACGGTCCGAGCGGCCCGAAGGCCGGCGTCGCGGACACCGACTTGCCCGTCGCCAACACCGACGGCGGCGCGATCGACAAGCTCGCCGCCAACGCCGTCGCCGACGTGCAGCAGTACTGGACCGAGGAGCTGCCGGAGAATTTCGGCAAGGACTACAAACCCGTCGGCCAGCTCATTTCCTACGACTCGCGCGGCCAGGGCCTCAACCTCTGCGGCTCCAGCACCGCCGGCCTCGTGAACGCGTTCTACTGCCCCTCCGGCGACCTGGTCGCGTGGGACCGCGGCGAGCTCCTGCCCATGCTGAACGGCTCCTTCGGCCCGATGTCCGTGGTCGCCGTCCTGGCGCACGAACTTGGCCACGCCGTCCAGACGCGCCTGGGCCTGAGCCCCAACACCCCGTCGATCGTGAAGGAACAGCAGGCCGACTGCTACGCGGGCACCTTCTTCCGCTGGGTCGCGGAAGGCAATTCGCCGCACTTCCAGGTGTCGACCGGCACGGGCCTCAACCAGATCATGGCGACACTCTTCTTCATCCGCGATTCCGCCGGCTCCAGCTTCGACACCGCCGGCGCGCACGGCAGCGCGTTCGACCGCGTGTCCGCCTTCCAGTTCGGCTTCACCGACGGCCCGAAGCGCTGCGCCGCCATCGACAACGCCGAGGTCGTCAGCCGCACCAGCCAGCTGCCGTTCTCGTCCAAGGACCTCGATACGGGTGACGGCAAGGGCAACCTGGACGTCGTGGACCCGGCCAACTTGCAGGACCTGGAGTCGAGCCTGCGCGCCGCTTTCCCCAAGGGCGCCCCCAAGCTCACCTCCGACCCCGAGTCCTGCTCGGACGCTCGCGTGACCAGCCCGTCGGCGTACTGCCCGTCGACCGACACCGTGTCGGTCGACTTGGACTCCCTGCGCCGCGTCGGCACCCCACCGTCGCGCGGCACCTCCGGCGGCTTCGGCGACTTCGCCGCGTTCGCCGAGGTGGCCTCCCGATACGCGTTGGCGGTCGAAAAGGCCTACGGCCTGCGCTTGGACACTGCTTCCACGGGCCAGCTCACGGCCTGCCTGACGGGCATGTGGGCGGGGACGTTGACACCGGACAAGAAGGCGACGCTGGAGCTTTCGCCGGGTGACCTCGATGAGGCTATTGCGGAGCTGTTGTCGCCGAAGAGCGTCATCGCGTCGGATCCTTCGGGCACCACGGTTCCCTCGGGCTTCGCCCGCGTGGAAGCCTTCCGGGACGGCTTCACGTCGCCGACCGTCGCGACATGCACCAGCAAGTACGGTGGCTGAGTTCCTTTTCTGCGGCCCTCCCTCGCCGGGTTTTCGGCGGGGGAGGGCCGTTTTCGTTCGTGCACGGATCCCGCCAAATCCGCGGATCGCGCCGTAGTTTCGTTACCACGCAATGATTTCCCTCCGCTCCGCCAAGTGCATGAACTCCGTGTGCAGGCCCACCATTTCGCGAAACTTCTCGGCGATCCGCGTCCGCGGGACCGCGGAAGGGATAGACAAAGGCTCGCGAGTTGATGTGCACGCAGGCCTGATGCCAACCCCGTTACTCCGCCGGTACCGAAATCCTGGCCCGCACCGACAACACGATCGGCAACGGCACCCCACCCTCACTGAACCGCTCGAGCCCGAACCCCGCGGCCACGAACGCGTTGAGCAACTCCGGCAACGGCCAGTGCGCGGCCCCGACCTTGTCCCGGATCCCTTGGTCCGTCCACGAATCCTTGGTCCAGTGCCGCTCGCGGTAGCCCGGCCGGATCACCGCCGCGGCCGGGTCACTGCGGTCCGCGAAGCTGCCGCAGAAAGACGGATGCACCCCGATGTGCACGAACACCCCGCCCGGCCGCAGCACGCGCGCCACCTCGCGCAGCACGGCCGGGTACGCTGGCATGTCGGTGTGCACCATGACGGCGACGACTGCGTCCACGCCGCCGTCCCGCACCGGCAACCGCTGCGCATCCGCGCGGGCGACCGGCATCCGCTCGCGCCCGTACCGCAGCATCCCGGCCGACAAGTCGACCCCGACGGGCGTCCACCCCAGCTCCCGCACCACGCCCGCGTGGACGCCCGTGCCACACCCGACCTCGAGGCACGCCCCGGTGCCCGCCCCGAGCAGCTCCCGAAGCGCGGCGGAGATCCCGAGTGGATCCGAGTGCTGCTCGCCCAGGAACTGCCCCTCGTACCAGTCCGCGATTTCGTCGTAGGCCGCCTTCACAAGCACCAGTGGACCGCTCACGCCGCCGCGCCCGCCACCGTTTCCGCTCGAAGCGGATTACGATCTTGACGGAGCGTGAGCAACCAGGCTGAGGAGCAAATGACAAGTCACGCAGCCTGCTGCGCGCGGGCCTTGGACATCCGCGTGTAGCGCACGGTGAAGGCGACCGGCACGGCGAAGCCGAGCACCTTGATCACGATCAACGCGACGGTGGCGTGCGGCGCGTAGTGCAGCAGCAACCCGCCGGCCAGCGCGGAGGCCGTGAAGCTCGCCGCCCACACCGTCGTGATGACGACGTTGATCCGGCGAAACAGCGGGTGGTCCCACACCTCGCGCGGGGCCATCGTGCGGGCGATGCCGAGCGTGAACGGCCGCCGGATGAGCAGGGACCCCCACGCAGTGAGGGCGAGCCAGGCGTCGGACAGCGTGCCGACGTAGGTGTGCAGCGGCGAGGTCGGGTCGGCGAACGAGTAGGCCGACAGCAGAGCGAAGAACACCGTGGCGCTCAGCTCGATGATCAACGTGTCCCAGGCTTTGCCGCGCAGGCGTTCGAGCAGCAACAGGCCGCCGGCGAGCAGCAGGCCGACGAGGCCGGAGTACCGCCAGTCGACCTGCGTCGACACGATCGCGAAGCCGATCCACGGGACGAAGCTCTTGAGGTAGTTCACGGCGCGCCTCCTTCGATATTCCACTTCTGACATGTCATAGCTAAAACGTTCTGACTAGACATGTCAAGAGTGGAGGGTAGGCTGGGGTAATGAGTCTCCGACACGCTGCGCTCGGGTTGCTGGCCGACCAACCCGGCAGCGGCTATGACCTGCTGAAACGCTTCCAGACGGCGATGGCCAACGTGTGGTCGGCGACCCAGAGCCAGCTGTACGGCGAGCTCGCGAAGCTCGAGAAGACGGGGCTGATCAAGGTCACCGACGAAGGGCCGCGGGGTCGCAAGGAGTACGAGATCACCGAGGCCGGCCGTGCGGAGTTGAGGGAGTGGCTGCTGTCGCCGCTCGCCGCGCCGCCGCGCAGCGAGATGCTGCTGCGCGTGTACTTCCTCGGCTCGCTCGACCCGGCCCAGGCGCGGGGTTACCTCGAACAGGTCGGCGAGACGGCGGCGCGGCGCGGCGCGCACCTCACGGCGCTGGAGGCGTCGATCGACTGGGACGACGACGATCCGTCCGTCTACGGCCGCCTCGCGCTCGAGTTCGGGAAGCGGTACTCCACGATGCAGCGCGAATGGGCCGAATGGGCTGCGGGCGAAGTCAAAGGCGCCTTGACGGAGTAGGGCCGGCTCACTCCGCGGAGGACAAAGGGCGCTCAGGCCCGCGCTGAGCCGTAGAGCCTCTTCGACTCGTTCTGCTGCCCGAGCTTGCGCAGGGCGCTGAACAATGCGTCGCCCAGCACGGTGCCGACCACGGCACTCTCCACTATGGACTCGGGCGTGGTCAGGTTCCGCAGCGTCGCCAGGTCGAGCCGGGCCGCTCGGGCGGCGAGGTCCGCGTAGCCGTCCAGGTCGTCGAGCAAGCCGCCGTGACCGATCGCGCGGAGCGTGCACAGCAGGCCGATGATCGTCTCCGTCGACTTGTCGTCGGGCTCGACGACCCAGCCCACCTGTTTCGCGGCTTGCTGCAGCATGGTCAGGGCCCACGTGCGGCTTTCGTCGTCGACCTCGCCCTTGGGGGTGATCAGGTTGGTGTGCGCGAGGTCAAGGACGTCGAGTGTCGGAGCCTGGGAGTCGAGCGCCTGCGCGACGTGGCGCACCTCCGCCACGGACAGGCCGCCGACATCGAGGAGCGCGCGGATCAGCTTGAGCCGTCGCACGTGCGTGCCGCTGTAGCGCGCCTGGTTCGGGCTGGTGTGCTCGCCGGGCGGCAGAAGGCCTTCGCGCAGGTAGTACCTGATCGTCGGAATGGCGACGCCGGACTCTTCGCTCAGTTCCGCCATGCGCACGCGGGCTTCTCCTTTTCCCGGACGGGGCCGACGCACGCGGGTGCGCGGAACGGCGGCTGTCCGTGGTTGCCCCGTCGTCTTCGATGACTGCCCCAATCTACCGCGAAGCTTGTCGGCCCAGTATCAATAGTATAGCTTCGCGTTATCGATAGTGGCACTACTCATTTGGAAGGTCTCCATGAGCACGTTGTCCCCGCTGGTCCGGCGCGTCGAGGGCTGGCACCGGCCGATGTTGTCGGTCGCCGTCGTCATGGCGGCGCTGGCCGTCGCGTCCGTGATCGGACTTCTCGTGGACCACCGGGTCCTGCTCGGCGCGCCGATCTGGCTCAAGCCGTTCAAGTTCGCCGTGTCCAACGCGATCTACGCCCTCACGTGGGCGTGGCTGTTCTCGCTGCTGAAGAAGAACCGCGTGCTCGCCAATGGCACGACGAACGTGCTGGTGGCGGTGATCTACGTCGAGTACGCGCTGATCCTGGTCCAGGTCCTGCGTGGTCGGCCCAGCCACTTCAACTTCTCCACGCCGGCCGACGCGATCATCTACTCCGTGATGGGTGTTTCGATCGGCGTCCTGTGGACCGGCGCGCTGATCCTGACGATCCTCGTCCTCCGCGCGCCCATCGCCGACGTCGCCGTCCGCTGGTCGCTGCGGCTGGGCGTCTTGATCTCCCTGGCGGGCATCAGTCTGGGTGCGCTCATGGTCACCCCGACGGCGACGCAGCTGAAGTCCATGCAGAGCGGCGCTTTCGCCGGCATGATCGGTGCGCACAGCGTCGGCGTCGAAGACGGCGGCGCGACCATGCCCGTCACGGGCTGGAGCGCCACCGGTGGCGACCTCCGCATCCCGCACTTCGTCGGCATGCACGCGCTCCAGGCGCTGCCGATCGTCCTCGGTCTGTTGGTTCTCCTCGCGCCGCGCGTGCCACGGCTGCGGTCCGCGGTCGTGCGGGCTCGCCTGGTCGTGGTCGCCGCGGCCGGCTACGCGGGCTTGGTCGGATTGGTGACCTGGCAAGCCGAACGCGGGCAGTCGATCATCCAGCCCGACGTGCTCACGTTGGCCGTTTTGGGAGTGCTCGTCACCGGCGTCGTCGTGGGTGCCGCGGTGTCACTGGCGCGGCCGGTGTCCGTCCGAGAGGGAAGCGTCGAATACCGGCCGACGGCTCGGCTCTGACTACGGCGTCGTCGCGGGCGTTCAGGCGTCCTTCTCACCGAAGGTGAACCGGGACTGAAGGATCGGCCCCGGAATCGACGGGTCCGGGCCTCGCCCGTACCGCCTCGTGAAGGTGTCCACCGGCGAGGTCGTCAGGGTCCACCCGGCGGCGCCCAGAGCAGCGGGCGTATCGGGACGAGGGTCAGGATCGAAGAGGCTGCCCAGGTGCGACCCCGTCTCCGAGGTGCTGGTGTCGAAGAGCGTGTGGTCGCGGAGGGAGTCCTGGCCGGGGAGGGTTTCCAGGCCGACGCGGCTGCCGGGGGCCGACAGGGTGTTGAGGGTGTCGATGAGGGAGGTCTCGACCGGTGCGGGGAGGTAGAGGAGGAGGCCTTCGGCGATCCACGTGGTGGGCACGGAGGGGTTGAAGCCCGCGGACAGCAGGACAGAGGGCCAGTCGTCGGCCAAGTCGGCCGGGAGGAAGTGGTGGGGTACAGGCGAAAGAGCGCCCAGGGAGCCCAGGACCTTCGATTTGAAGGTGAGGACGTCGTGGCGGTCGATCTCGTAGCAGGCCACCGAAGGGGGCAGGTCCAGGCGCAGCGCACGGGTGTCGAGGCCGGCGCCGAGGATGACGATTTGCGGGGTGTGCGGGGCGGAGTCCGCCAGGAAGTCGTCGAAGGTGCGGGCGCGGACGGCGAAGAAGCGGCCCAGGTGGCCCCAGAAGGGGTCCGCGTCGCCGAGGGAGACGTCCTCGATGCGGGTGGGCAGGGCGACGGGGGAGTTGGCCGAGCGGACGAAGTGCTCGGCGTACTCGTCGCGCAGCAGGCTGTGCGGGTGGTGGGTTTCGATGGCGCGCGCGGCCGCGACCATGAGGGCGGTGGAGCTGACGCCCGCCGCGAGATCTGAGTCCGACACCTGCTGGGCACCTTTCGGCCGTCGAGTCGGCGCTCACGGTACCGGCAAGCCCACCGGAACGGATGCCTCCATCGGGGTGATCGAAACCTGCGTCCTGCCTGGCGGGACAGGGAAAATCAGCGGCCGTCGACGAGGGCGGCGGCGTCCGGGACCTGCTTGCCGGCGAAGGCGGGGCGGGCGCCGTACGGGTCGGCGTCTGTCCACAGTGTCGTGGGGGCTTCCTTTCGCACCGCGGGGATCACCTCGGCGGCGAAGCGCTCCAGCATCTCGAGTTGCTGTTCGTGCGGGAGCATCGTGGGCAGGCTGAACGACTGGAGGTCGTGGCCGAAGGCGGCGTGGAAGTACAGGATCTTGTCGATGATCTGCTGCGGGCTGCCGACGAGCACGGGACCTTCGGCGATGGCGTGGTCGATGTCGCGGAAGACCATTTCGTTGCCGGGCGTGTGGTTGCCCGGCTTGTTGAAGAACTCGACCATCTTCTCGTACACCGGGCCGAAGTGCTCGCGTGCGTCCTGTGTGGAATCGGCCAGGTACAGGAAGCCGGCGCCGGCGCCGACGAAGGCGTAGCGGGGGTCGTGGCCGTGGCGGTCGTACTCGGCGCGGTAGTGGTCGATGAGGATCTTGTAGTTGTCGCGCGGCTGGATGGCGTTGGCGCTGAACAGCGGGTCGCCCCACTTTGCGGCGAGTTCGGCGGACGTCAGCGTGGTCGCGGAGCCGTGCCACACGCGGGGCGCGCCGGCGTACGGGCGGGGCAGGGTGGTGACCCCGTCGAGCGCGCCGCGGAACTTTCCTTCCCACGTCACGTTTTCCTCGCGCCACAGCCGGCGCAGCAGCTCGTACTTCTCCGCCAGCTGGTCCCACTGCTGCCCGGGCTCGACGCCGAACATCGGCAGCTGCCGAGCCTCGTTGCCCTTGCCGATCACGATCTCGACGCGGCCGCGGGAGAGCTGGTCGATCGTGGCGAAGTCCTCGGCGATGCGCACCGGGTCCGAAATGGACAGCACGGTGACGCCGGTCTGGATCCGGACCCGGCTCGTGGTCGCGGCGATCGCACCGAGCAGCACGGTCACGCCGGCCGACAGGAACGGACCCGCGTGCCGCTCGCCGAGCGCCACCGCGTCGAAGCCGATCTGCTCGGCGCGCTGTGCGGTGTTCAACGCTTGCGCGTACCGGTCCGACGTGCTGACGATTCGCCCGGTGACCGGGTTCTGCAGGTGCGGCAGGATGTCGAGGAGCTGGAATCGCACGGACGTCTCCAAGCGTGGGCAGTTGAACGTTCAGTCAAAACGCTACGCCGTCCGACTTGAACCTTCAAGCAATCTCAAAACCGTGCCGGACCCGGTCCAGCAGCCCGTCGAGGGTGTCCAGGTCGGTCTCGGAGAACGCGGCGAACGCGGCGCGCAAGTTACGCGCGTGGGCTGTCGCGGCCTGGTCAAGCACCTTGCGTCCCGCGTCGGTGATACCGGCGTAAGCGACGCGGCGGTCGGTCGGGCACGGGCGGCGCTCGACGTAGCCGGCCGCCTCGATGCGGTCGATCAGCCGCGTGATGCCGCCTGTGGTGAGTGCCACTTCGCCGGCGAGTGCGCTCATCGTCAGCTGCCCGCCCTCGGAGCGGGCGAGCCGGATCAGCACCTCGAACCACGTGTGCTGCAGCCCGGTCTCGGCCTGCATGGCGGGCCCGAGCCGGCGTTCCAGCTGGCTGCTGGCCTCGACCAGCCTGCCGAACGTCGTGATGAGGCGGTCGTCGATCGGGTCCATGCCGCAAGTGTACGCGGAGAAGGTTGACGCGTCAGCTATTGCATCGGAAGGCATCTTGTGGTTACCGTGTCAGTATCTGAACAGTCAGATAGTGAGGGAGCAGGTAATTATGCGGATCGCCATCATCGGAGCCGGCAACGTCGGCTCGGCTCTCAGCAAGGCCGCCGTCGACGCCGGGCACGCGGTGACCCTGACCGCGACAAGCTCGGAGAAGGCCGCCAAGGTCGCCGCCGAGACGGGGGCGCGGGCCGCGGCGAGCAACCTCGACGCGGTGGCCGACGCCGACGTCGTGGTGCTGGCCGTGCCGGGCAACGCCGTCGGCGCCGTCGCCCAGGAGATCGCGCCCGCAGTGCGCGGCAAGGTCGTGGTCGACGCCACCAACCCGCTCAACGCGACGTTCACCGACCTCGACATCGAAGAGACCGCCGCCGTGCAGACGCTGCAGCGCCTGGTCGCCGACGCCGCCGTGGTCAAGGCCTTCAACACCATCTTCGCCGGCCGCCTCGGCACGCCCACCGAGAGCGGTCACCGGCTCGACGCCTTCTATGCCGGCGACGACACCGACGCCAAGAAGGTCGTCGCCCAGCTGCTCACCTCGCTGGGTTTCCGCCCGATCGACGCCGGTGGCCTGCGCATGGCCCGCGCGCTGGAGGAGATGGCGTTCCTCAACATCGCCCTCAACGCCGGCAACAACTGGCCCTGGCAGTCCGGCTGGGCGCTGCTCGGCCCGACCGTCTGAAAAGGACACTCTGATGAACGAGCCGGTCGTCGAAACCCCGGTCGTCGAAACGCCGGTCGTTGAAACGCGGGGTACCGAGGGGCCGTTGGTCGTGCTGCTGCACGGCCGCGGCTCGCGCGAGACCGAGATCATCGGGCTCGCCGACGCGTTGCCCAAGGGTTTCCGTTACGCAGCAGTGCGAGCACCGATCGCGGAAGGCGGTGGCTTCGCGTGGTTCGCCAACCGCGGCATCGGCCGCCCGACGCCGGAGTCGCTCAGGACCACGATGGACTGGTTCCGCGCCTGGCTCGACCGGCAACGCGGGCCCGTGCTGCTGATCGGGTTCAGCGGCGGGGCCGCGTTCGCCGGCGGCCTGGTCCTGGACGATCCGGACCGCTTCGCCGGCGCCGCCATCCTTTACGGCACTTTGCCGTTCGACGCGGGTGTGCCCACTGACCCGGCGCGGCTGGCGGGCTTGCCCGTGTTCCTCGCGCACGGTGAGCACGACCAGGTCATCCCGCGCGACCTGCAGGATCGGACCTGGCGTTACCTCACGGCCGAGTCCGGAGCGCCCACCATCGCGCGGCGCGACCCGGTGGGCCACGGCATTGCGCCCGACGCACTGGCGTCCCTCGGCGGCTGGCTCGCCGAGCGCGCGGACTTCCTCAAGTGGCGCCGCGTGCCCGGGCCTCAGCCGACGAGGTGGGACGGCCTCGAGGAACTTCCACTGCGAACGGGAAAGCGGCCCGACGTCAGCGTCACCATCCCCCAACAGCAGCTCACCGGCAACGCCCCGGCCGAGCTGCAGGAAAAGCTGTTCGCCCGCATCAACGCGCTGCCCGGGGTGCACAGCACACAGTCGGCCATCTCCGTGCCGGGCGCGCGCGGGTTCATGCTCGCCGACGGCCAGGCGGGGCCGGCCGACGCGTTCCTCGTGCCGCGGGCCGGCGAGTTCGCCCACCTGCACCCGCGCACCGACGGTTCCCTGCACGTCGCCCTGCCGGTTTCCCTTGCCGCGGAAGCGATCGAACGCGGCTGGGCCGTCGCACACCCACTCGCCGCGATCCGGCTCACGCCGGGCATGGTCCTCGTCTACGGGCCCCGCGACGAGACCGAACTCGACATCGTCACCGCCATCGTCTCCACCAGCCACGCCTGGGCGACCGGGCGCGAACTCCCCTCTGCCAGCTGAAAGCGAGCAATCATGGATCGCCGTACCGCGCTCAAAGGCGGAGCCGCCGCCGCGTTCGGTGCCTTCGCCCTCACCGCCGTCGCGAGCGGCAACGTGGCCGAAGCCGCCGGGCAGCCGCTGCTGCCGGACCCGGCCGCCCACCCCGTGCCGAACCCGCCTTATCCGCGCAACCTGACGCACGACGAGCGCCAGCACCTGGAGGCGTTCGATGAGCTCGACTTCGACGTCTTCTCCCACGCCGACTGGAAACGCCTCGACGAAAGCCACGCCCGCAACATCCGCGTGCACTGGCCCGACGGGCACTACACCGACGGCATCGACCAGCACATCGCCGACCTCGCCGCGATGTTCGTCTGGGCGCCTGACACGCGCATCCACTCGCATCCCTTGCGCGTGGCCAAAAACGAGCTCACCGCTGTCACCGGCGTGATGCAGGGCACCTTCACCCGCCCGATGCCCGACGGCAAGGGCGGCTTCATCCAGCCGACCGGCCGGAAGTACGCGATCAACATGGCCACCGTCGGGATCTGGAACCGGCGCGGCACGATGGACGAGGAATTCCTGTTCTGGGACAACCAGACCTTCAACCAGCAGCTCGGCCTGGCCTGATCGGAGGAGCTCGTGAAGCTCGACCTCAACGGCCGGACCGCGCTGGCCACCGGGTCGACGTCCGGGATCGGCGCGGCCGAGGGTGTGGCGACCCTCGTGGAACAGCTGCCCGACGGTGGCGTGGTCACCGCCATCATCCCGTGACCGCGTGGAGCCCGCCGGTCAGCGGCCGGCGGGCTCCACGACAGCGATCAGGTCCACTTCGACGGCGATGCCCTTGGGCAGCGCCTTCGCGCCGACCACCGAGCGGGGATGGCGCCCGGCGTCGCCGAAGACCTCGACCAGCAGGTCGGACGCACCGTTGAGGACCTGTGCCACGCCGGTGAAATCGTCGGTGCACGAGATGTAGCCGACGACCTCGCGATGCCGCGCACCCGGTTGAGGCTGCCCAGCGTCTGACGCAGCTGAGCCAGCAAGTGCAGCATGCACTCACGCGCGGCCGCGTAGCCGTCTTCGGCCGTGAGGGTTTCGCCGACCCGGCCGAGCCAGCCCTCTGAGCCTTGCCCGGCCAGGTAGACGAGGGAGCCTTCCTGGTACGCGCCGACGTAGTTGCCGGCGACCGGCCGCAGCGCGGGCAGGGTCAGACCGGTGGCTCGCAACCGTTCTTCCGGTGTCGCACCAGGCACGCGCGGTCTCCTCTCGGGGGACATCCGGAACACGCTGGACATCCTCGGCACGCTAGAGGCCGCAACGGCGGAACACAGCCGAAGCGTCCGGCCTGACCGGACTCCTTTTGCCGCACCGCAAGCGCAATTCTCGCGTCCGGTACAGCCGGACAGAGGATCGCCGATCTCGCCCGGGCAGGGGTATTTTCCGCATCGGGCTCGAACGGAGGCACGCCATGGTCGTCGCGTCGAAAGGGAACGCGTCCGTCGCGAAGGCGATGGTTGTGCTCAACGCTTTCAGCCCCGTTCAGCCGACACTCAGCGTGCGGCAGCTCGCCGAACGCACGCAGCTTCCGCGCAGCACCACGCACTCGTTGTGCCTGGCCCTGTGCCAGGCCGGGATGCTCGAACAGGTGCCGCGGCGCGGGTACCGGCTCGGGTCCGCGCTGGTCGGGCTCGGCGGCCAGGTGATCGACCGCACCGGCCTGGCCACCGCGTCGGAAGGCCTGTTGCGGCGGCTGCCGTTGCGCACCTGTCAGGAAACGCACCTCGCGCAGTTCGTCGACGGCTGGGTCGTGTACCTCGACCGCATCACCGGCCGGGAGCCGCGGCCGATGCGCAATCGCGTCGGCCTTCGCGCGCCCGCGCACCGCACCGGCTGTGGCAAGGCCGCGCTCAGCGCGCTGGAGCCGGAGGTGGTGGAGCGGCTCGTTTCGCTGACCTGCGAAGCGGAACGGTTGCCCGCACCCGATTTCACCGAGCTGGCTGCCGTGCTGAAGACGGCGAGGCGCGACGGGTTCGTCGTCAGCCACTCGTTCCAGCGCGGCACCACGTCGGTCGCCGCAGCGATCACCGACCTCACCGGCACCCCGGTGGGCGCGGTCTCCATCGCCGGGTTGAGCGAGACGTTCACGCGCAAGGCCGTGGCGGAGGCCGCCCGCAACGTCACCGAGGCCGGCCTCGCCATCAGCCACCGCATCGCCGACCGGCTCGGCACCTTCCGGGCAACGGCGACGCTCACGTAACCCGTTGCAGGACGTTCTCGTGGAAACCGATCTCGTCGATCTCAGTTTCGAGGACGGAACCCGCGCTCAGCAACAGCGGAACCTCCTCGTGCCCCGCCGCGACGACATCACCTGGCTCGAGCCGCACGTGTTGCGAAACTCGATGGACCAACGCGACGAAGTCCAGATCCGCGGTGTCGGTCTTCTGTACAGGCCGGCCGTCGACGAAGCTGTGCAGGGCGAGCCGGGGTCGCAGACCTCCCTGCAGCTCGTCGGGAGTCACCAGCGCCGGGCCGAGTGACAGCCACGGCACGGTGACCTCGTTCAGGATCGAGAATCCCGCGATGGTGCCGAGTCGTCCCATGACCACCGCCAGCTCGGCCTTCCACGTGGCGGCCACGGATTCTTGGGGCAGCACGATCGCGTCCCGCGGTCCGGCGAACGACTTCGGCCGGGTCACGTGGAAAGACCGCCGGCCCAAGTCGACCCGGACCACCTTCCCCGGGCGCGCCGACAATGGCGCCCGGTCGCAGAACATCGCCTCGTGCGCCCGGCCGGCCGCCGCGACCGGCCATTGTGGATCAAGAAGCAGCGCGCCGACATCCGGGTACGGCAGCTCGACGAGCGTGCCGTCGCCTTCGGCCCGCGCCGCGCGCGTGCCGCCGCTCGTGCGGATCGTGGTCAGTTTCATGCCGAGCCTCCTGGAAGGTTCGAGCGGGTGACGTCCGGGTCGGTGGGACACCGGGGTGGCCCGGCGGCATTCGGACGGTGAAGGTATGGATTCGTCGTTCCCGTGTATCAGTCGATGTTCGGACTCGTGGAACCTTGACAGTATATATCCAGATTCGTATCGTTCGACGTCACCGGCCGCTGACCGACGGTGGTCGACACAGTGTCGTGTGGGAGGAGAATCCGGATGTCAAGGATCCTGATCGTGGGCGGTGGCTTCGCCGGGGTGTGGAGCGCCGCGAGCGCCGTGAAGCTCCGCCAGGAACGCGGACTGTCCGAAAAGGACCTTCAGGTGACCGTGGTGAACGCCGGCGACGACATGGTGATCCGGCCGCGGCTCTACGAGGCGGATCCCGACCGCATGCGCGTGCCTCTCGACCGGGTGCTCGGCCCGATCGGCGTGCGCCGCGTCGCCGGCACTGTCGTCGGCATCGACACCGACGCGCGCATGGTCTCCGCGGTCCGCCGCGACGGGACCACCGCCACGCTGGGCTACGACCGCCTAGTGCTCGCCTCGGGCAGCCAGGTCGTGCGGCCCGCGCTGCCCGGCGCCGAGCACCTCTTCGACATCGACACCCTCGCCGGCGCGGCCACGCTCGACTCGCACCTGCGCCGGCTGCCGGACCGCGAAGCCGGGCCGGAAAGGTTCACCGCCGTGGTCGTCGGCGCCGGGTTCACCGGGTTGGAGATCGCGACCGAGCTCGTCGGACGGCTGAAGGAGCTGGCCGACGACGTCCGCGTGGTGCTCGTGGAGCGGCTCGACGCCGTCGGGCCGGAGCTGGGCGAGGGGCCGCGGCCGGCGATCGAGAAGGCCCTGGCCGACCTCGGCGTGGAGGTCCGGCTCGGCGTCAGCCTGGAGGAGCTCGCCCACGACAAGGTGCGCCTGTCCGACGGCACGGTGATCCCGACGTCGACGGTCGTGTGGACGGCCGGCATGACGGCCAGCCCGCTCACATCGTTCATCGCGGCGGAGAAGGACCACCTCGGTCGACTGGATGTGGACGAGTACCTGCGCGTTCGTGGTGTCCCCGACGTGTACGCGGCCGGCGACACGGCCGCCGCGTTGTCGCCGGCCGAGGGCCGCGTGGTGATGCAGAGCTGCCAGCACGCCCTTCCCCAGGGCAAGTTCGCGGGGCACAACGTCGCGGCGGACCTGCTGGACGAGGCCCTGGTCCGGTTCGAGCCGGCGCCGTATGTCACGTGCCTTTCGCTGGGGCCGGCGGGCGCGGTCGTCACGTCGGGCTGGGACCGCGAGGTGCAGATGACCGAGCACATCGCGAAGGACCTCAAGCACACGATCAACGAGCAGTGGATCTACCCTCCGGTCGACGACCCGGCAGAATTGCTGAACCAGGCCGGTCCGTACGCGGCCTGGCCGGAGTACGAGCCGGCTGCAACAGTGGAGTCGCTCGCGGTGTGAGCCGAGGTCGGTCGGAGGTGAGGTCCGGATGGAGCTGCGGCACCTGCGGTACTTCGTCGCCGTCGCCGAGGAGTGCCACTTCGGCCGCGCCGCCGACCGGCTGCACATCGCCCAGCCCGCGCTGTCGCACCAGATCAAGCAGCTCGAGGCCGAGCTCGGCGTCGAACTGCTGACGCGCACCACGCGCAAGGTGCAGCTCACGCCCGCCGGACAGCGGTACCTCGACCGGGCCCGCGCCGTGCTGGCCTCGGTGGACGCGGCGAGCGTCGAGGCCGGTCGCGTCGCCCGGGGTGACGTCGGCCGGGTGGCCATCGGCTTCACCGGCTCGGCCACCTACGAGCTGCTGCCCTCGCTCGCGCGGGTGCTGCGCCGCGACTTCCCGGGCATCGAGCTGGACCTCAAGGGCGAGATGCTCACCCCCGACCAGGTGACGGCGCTGGTGGAGGAGACCCTCGACATCGGTTTCCTCCGCCCGCCCGTCCGCGAGCCGGGGCTGGTGGTGCAGGTGCTGCGCCGCGAGCCGCTGATCGCGGTGCTGCCCGCCAGCCACCCGCTCACCGACCGTGACACCGTGCGGCTCGCGGACCTGCGCGACGAGCCGTTCATCTGCTACCCGTCGCGGCACCGTTCAGTGGTCTACGACGCCGTGTTCGACGCGTGCCAGCAGGCCGGGTTCGTGCCGTCCGTGGTGCAGGAAGTCGGCGAGACCTCCACTTTGGTCTCGTTCGTCGCGGGTGGGCTGGGCGTCGCCCTGGTGCCCGCGTCCGTGCGGCACCTGCAGATCACGGGCTCGCAGTACCGGCCGCTGGCGGGCACGACCCGTGAGGTCCAGCTGGCCGCCGCGACGCGCGCGGACGACCTCTCGCCGCACGTCGCCAAGGTGCTCTCGCGCGCCCACTCGCTGCTCGGCGGCCCGCGCTGAGCCAGCGCGATTGATAAACCGCATCTATCGATCCTGAAGTTGTAAGTATTTCTCATTTCCGAATCCGTCGGAAACAATCGTGAAATGCCAGGTATTCCCTGGTCGAGGTTTTCCCGGACTCAAGGAGGAGCCGTGACCCCGTTCATGCTGGCTGTCCAGTCGTTGCTGGACGGGGAGGAAGCCCCCGTGCCGGCCACCGAACCGGCCGCCCCGAGGTCGGTGGCCGTGGCCACCGACGAGCAGGTGATCATCCGTTCCCTCGCCGAGCAGCTGGTGTGCGAAGCCAACGCGATCCTCCGCGAGCACGGGCCGGTGTTCAGCCTCGTCGACGACAGCAACGACGGAGAACTCGCTTTCACCGTGGGCTTTTCCGACCGCAGCGCGCGCATCCGCACCGCGATGTCCGGCCGGGAAGCGACCGTGCAGCTCGTGATCGCAGGTGAAGCCGACGAGGTCCCGCGGCGCCTGGCCGGCGACGAGGAGCTCCGGGCGCTTCTGCTGAGCCTGCTGAGGCTGGACCCCCTCCCCGCCCACCACTGACCTGGAAGAGGACTGATGCAATACGAACTGCGGTATCAGGTCATCGAGCCGAAGAGGCAGACCTACCAGAACGTGATCGACCGGTTCGGCGACCAGCCGGCCAGCCGCTACCTCGAGGCGACGCTCGACGTCGAACCGCGCGAGAACTTCCACTACCGGCCCACGTGGGACCAGCACCGTGAGCTCTACGACGCGGACTACACCGCACTGAAGCTCACGGATCCCTACAGCTACACGGATCCGCGCCAGTTCTACTACACGCCGTACGTCACCAACCGCGCGAACCTGCACGACGAGTTCACCAAGCAGATGGCGTACCTCGAAGAGCGCGAGCTGCTGGCGAAGCTGCCCACGGCGTGGCGCACGGTGCTCACCACGGCCATCCTTCCCTTGCGCCACTACGAATCCGGCGCGCAGATGGTGAGCGTCGGCGGCGCACGGTTCGCGTACGGAACCTCGCTCGAACAGTGCTGCACGTACGCGGCGTTCGACCGCATCGGCAACGCGCAGATGCTCTCCCGCGTCGGAATCGCGCTGGGCGTCGGCACCGGTGACGTGCTGCAGGTCGCCAAGCGCGAGTGGCTCGACAGCGAACACCTGCAGCCGCTGCGCCGGTTCACGGAAGAAGCGATGGTCACGCAGGACTGGGCCGAGGGCCTGGTCGCGGTCGACCTCGTCGACTCGCTGGTCTACCCGGTGCTCTACCGCGAGCTCGACGAGATCGCGCTCACCAGCGGCGCCGGCGCGTACAGCCTGTTCACGCAGTACCTGCACACCTGGTTCAAGGACCAGCGCAAGTGGCTCGACGCGCTGATCAAGGCGTGGGCCGGCGACGAACAGCACGGCGAGGCGAACCGCGAGCACCTGTCGCGCATCGTCGCGACGTGGAACCCGCTCGCGCACGAGGCCGCCACCGAGCTGGCGCGCGTGGTCGACCACCAGCTGCCCGACGCCGGCACGGTCGCCGCGCTCGCGCGCACCACGGCCGCCGCCGAGCAGCGCTGGGCGCAGGTCACCGGAGGTGCGGCGTGAGCGACACCCTGCGCCAGGTCGGCATCGACATCCAGGAATCCGAAGAGAACCGCGGCCTCGTCGCCGCCATCCGGGCCGACAACCCCGAACTCACCGTTCGGCACCTGCCGGGCCTGGTCAAGATCCAGGCCGCGGGCCAGATCGTGATCAACCGGGAAACGGTGGAGCGCGAGCTCGGCCGCGAGTGGGAGACCGGCGAGTTCCAGCTGGCCATCGTCTCGTTCGCCGGAAACCTTTCGGAATGGGACGACGACCAGATCATCGTGAAGTGGGAGCACTAGGACATGACTCAGACCACACCGCGCCGCAAGCTGCCGCTCAAGGAGCGCTACGCGCTGCTCACCCGTGACCTGGACTGGGACCCGAGCTACGTCACGAAGGACCAGCTGTTCCCGTACACCAGCTATGAAGGCATCAAGGTCCACGACTGGGACGGCTGGGAAGACCCGTTCCGCCTGACCGTGGACGCGTACTACAAGTACCAGGCCGAAAAGGACAAGCGGCTCTACGCCGTGCTCGACGGGTTCGCGCAGAGCCAGGGCCACCTCGGCCTCGCCGACGCCAGCTACCTCAACGCCATCAAGCTGTTCATCCAGGGCGTGACACCGCTCGAGTACGCCGCGCACCGGCACTTCGCCTACCTCGCGCGCTACCTCGAAGGCCCGGCGCCGAGGTTCGCCGCGCTGTGCCAGAGCGTGGACGAGCTGCGCCATTGCCAGACGCAGATCCACACGATCAGCAACTACAACAAGTACTACGGCGGCTTCCACAGCTGGTCCAAGATGCACGACCGCGTGTGGTACCTGTCGGTGCCGAAGTCGCTGTTCGACGACGCCATGACGGCCGGGCCGTTCGAGTTCCTGATCTCGATCTCGTTCAGCTTCGAGTACCTGCTCACCAACCTGCTGTTCGTGCCGTTCATGAGTGGCGCGAGCTTCAACGGTGACATGCCGACGATGTCGTTCGGTTTCTCGGCGCAGTCCGACGAAAGCCGGCACATGACGCTCGGCCTGGAGGCCATCAAGTTCCTGCTGGAGCAGGACGAGGGCAACGTGCCGATCATCCAGGACTGGATCGACAAGTGGTTCTGGCGCGCGTACCGGATGTCCGCGCTGGTCGCCGGAATGATGGACTACATGCTGCCGAAGCCGGTGATGAGCTGGAAGGAGGCGTTCGAGCTCTACTTCGAGGACCAGATGCTCGGCGGCCTTTTCCCGGACCTGGAGTTCTACGGCATCCGCCCGCCGCGCCACGTGCAGGACGCGATCGCGGAGAAGGACAAGCTGTCGCACGAGGTTTACAAGGTGCTGCACAACTTCTCCTTCGCCGCTTCGTTCACCACGCAGGCGCCGAACGAGCAGCACATGAAGTGGCTGGCCGAGCAGTACCCGGAGACGTTCGACCAGCACTACCGGCCCGTGTGGGAGAAGCACCACCGCATCGAGGCCGAGGGTGGCCGGATGTTCTTTCAGGGTCTGCCGCAGCTGTGCCAGGTCTGCCAGATCCCCATGGTTTTCACCGAAAAGGACGACCCGGCCAAGACTTCCTTCCGCTCCAGCGAGTTCCGCGGGGAGCAGTTCCACACCTGCAGCGACGGCTGCCAGTGGATCTTCGAGCGCGAGCCGGAGAAGTTCGTGCAGGCGTGGCTGCCCGTGCACCAGATCTACCAGGGCAACTGCGGTGGCCCGTCGGTGCCGGAAGTCCTGGAGTGGTACGGGATCCAGGAAGGCGACAACGGCGAGTACAAGGGGTCTCCCGATCACAAGTCGTGGATCGGCTGGCACAACGGCGACGTGGAACAGGGAGTCTGACATGGCGGTGAAAGCTCTTTACGACTACGACTTCCCGTCGGCCGACCGCGCCGAGCTCTTCGGCGACGACCAGCTCGTCTACGTGCACTGGGAGGGCAACCCGCTGTTCTGCTCGGCTGCCTGCTTCCGCGTGCCCAAGGCATTGGGCTTCGGCGAGTTCGTGGAGACGGTCGTCGGCCCCTGGGCCGCGTCCGACCCGGACTTCGACCCGACGGCGGTGCGCGACTGGCGGGTGAACGGCCGGCCACTCGACGGCTCCGCCGTCGCCCCGCTCACCGAACTCGGCATCGGCCACAAGGCTCTGCTGCAGTTCACCGCCTGAACGGAGAATTCGTCTTGACGACGCACACCATCCGCGTGGAACCGATCGGCGCAGAGATTCAGTGCCGGGAGGACCAGACCGTGCTCGACGCGTGCCTGCGCGAGGGCATCTGGCTGCCGCACGCGTGCACCCACGGCACGTGCGGCACCTGCAAGGCCCAGATCCTCGACGGTGAGGTCGACCTGGGCGACGCGTCGCCGTACGCGTTGCTGGAAAGCGAGCGCGACGAGGGTGCCGCGTTGATCTGCGTGGCCCAGCCGCGCGGCGACGTGGTGCTCGAGGGTGAAGTCGACATGGACGAGGGCGTCGGTGTCCACCCGGTGCGCGACTTCCGCGCCCGGGTGGACAGCCTCGAGGAGATCGCGCCCGACGTCCGTCGTCTGGTGCTCGCGCTCGAGGAACCGATGCGGTTCAACCCCGGGCAGTACGTGCTGCTCGACGTGCCGGGCGGGCACCAGCGGCCGTACTCGATCGCCAGCACGCCGTCGAACGGGTCACTGATCGAGCTGCACCTGAAGCGTTCGGAAAACGGCGTCGCCACTGACGGCTGGGTCTTCTCCAGCCTCAAGGCCGGTGACGACGTGACGTTGTCCGGTCCGTACGGGCGGTTCTCGTTCCGTCCACTTCGGACGCAGCCGATCCTGCTGCTCGGCTCGGGCACCGGGTTGGCGCCGTTGAAGTCGATGATCCGCCACATCGACGAGGACGGCGGCGGGCACCAGGTCACGCTGTACCACGGAGTGGCCACCAAGGACGATCTCTACGACCGGGAGTACTTCGAGGAGCTCGAAGCGCGCACGGACTGGTTCACCTACCGGCCGGCGCTCTCGCGCGACGACTGGAACGGCCGTTCCGGACGGGTTCCGGCGCTGCTGGCCGAGGACTTCCCCCGGGCGGGCGGGAACGTCGCCTACATCTGCGGCAGCCCGGACATGGTCTCGGACACCATGAAGGCGCTGATGAAGGCGCGGTTGTTCCCCCGGGACATCTACCGCGAGGACTTCTTCGACTCCGCCGACCGCGCCGCGGGCACCCACGTGGTGCGCAGTCCGCTGATCAGGCGCTGATCCGGCCCCTGTGAAAGGACCGCGATGAAAGTCACCGAAATCGAGGCGATCCCGTTCGCCATCCCGTACCGCAAACCGCTGCGGTTCGCGAGCGGGGAGGTGGACACGGCCGCGCACATCCTCGTGCGGGTGCACACCGACGAGGGTCTGGTGGGGACCGCCGAAGCCCCGCCACGGCCGTTCACCTACGGGGAGACCCAGGGCTCGATCAAGGCCGTCATCGACTCGGTTTTCGCGCCCCAGCTGCTGGGGATGTCGCCGCTGGCCCGCGAGGCCGTGCACGCCAAACTCGACCGCACGGTGGGGAACCCGGCCGCCAAGAGCGCGATCGACATGGCGCTGTGGGACCTCATCGGGCAGAGCCTCGGCGTGTCCGTGACCGAGCTGCTCGGCGGCTACACCGACCGCATGCGGGTGTGCCACATGGTCGGGTTCGCGCAGCCGGGCGAGATGGTGGACGAGGCCGAGCGCGTGCGCGACCTCTACGGCATCACCACGTTCAAGGTGAAGGTGGGCCGCAAGCCGATCCGCCTCGACGTGGACGTCTGCCGCGCGCTGCGGGCCGCGCTCGGCGACGACGTCGAGCTCTACATCGACGGCAACCGCGGCTGGACGGCCTCGGAGTCGGCCGCCGCGTTGCGGGCGCTCGAGGACGTCGGCCTGCTGTTCGCCGAGGAGCTGTGCCCGGCCGACGACGTGCTCGGTCGCCGGTGGCTCGCCACGCAGAGCCGGATCCCGCTCTACGCAGACGAAAGCGCGACGCGGCCCGGCGAGGTCACGCGCGAGCTGCTGGCCGGCGCGGCCCACGGCGTCAGCATCAAAACGGCCCGCACCGGCTTCACGTACTCGCAGCGCGTGCTCAACCAGTGCTCCGGACTCGGCGTCGAGGTCGTGCTCGGCAACCAGATCGACGGGCAGATCGGCTCCCTGTGCGGGGCGACGTTCGGGGCCGCGTTCGAGCTGACCTCGCGGCGGGCGGGTGAGCTGTCGAACTTCCTCGACATGACCGACGACCTGCTCACCGAACCCCTGCGCATCGAGCACGGCGAGCTGCGCGTGCCGCAAGGCCACGGCCTCGGTATCCAGCTCGACGACGGCAAGCTCGCGCGCTACCGCCAGGACTGATTCCCACCACGAAGAGAGGTATTTGCCATGACTGAAGTCGTTTCGCCCACAGCCGCAGCTTCGGGTGCGTCGGCGACCGAGCGTTTCCAGGAGCGGGCCAAGGGTTCCGCCGCGGCGGACGCGGCCCGGGTGGACGCGATCGCGACGGACGCGCTTGCCGCGCTGCACGAGGTCGTTCGCAAGCACCAGCTGACCTACGACGAGTACAACGCCTTCAAGGCGTGGCTGATCCGGGTCGGCGAAGACGGTGAGTGGCCGCTGTTCCTCGACGTGTTCATCGAGCACGAGGTGGAGAAGGTCGCGAACGCCAGCCGCGAGGGGACCGCCGGGAGCATCGAAGGTCCGTACTACGTGGAAGGTGCGCCGGAGTTCGGCGCGGAAGGCACCCTGCCGATGCGCGAAGGCGAGGGCGGGCAGCCGCTGCGCTTCTTCGGCCAGGCGCGCTCGGTGGCGGGCGAACCGCTCGCCGGTGCGGTGGTGGACTTCTGGCAGGCCGACGACGACGGTCTGTACTCGCAGTTCGCGCCCGGCATTCCCGAGTGGAACCTGCGCGGCCGCTTCACCACGGACGCCGAGGGCAATTTCTCGATCCACACGATCCACCCGGCGCCGTACCAGATCCCGACCGACGGCGCGACGGGCGCGTTGATCGCCGCCGCCGGTTGGCACGCGTGGCGTCCGGCGCACCTGCACATCAAGGTGTCCGCGCCGGGCCACCAGCTGATCACGACGCAGCTGTACTTCGACGGTGGCGAGCACGTCGGCGACGACATCGCCACGGCGGTCAAGGACGCGCTGATCCTCGCGCCGACCGCGGCCTCCTCGGGCGCCGGCGAAGAGGTCCGGTACGACTTCGTGCTCGACCCCGCCTGAGGCCGGCATGCTGTTCGCGGTGCGGATGGACGTCTCTCTGCCGCTGGACCTCGACCCCGGCTTCAGGGACGAGCTGCTGGCGACGGAGAAGGCGTACAGCCAGAAGCTGCAGCGGGAGGGGAAGTGGGTCCACCTGTGGCGCGTCGTGGGTGAGTACTCGAACCTGAGTGTGTTCGACGTCTCGGACAACGGTGAGCTGCACGACCTGCTGTGGAACCTGCCGTTGTTCAAGTACATGAGTGTCAGTGTGACGCCGTTGGCGCAGCACCCGTCTGCGTTGGTGGGCTGAGAGTTGACGGGCGCGCGGGCCGGGTTTCGGCTCGCGCGCCCTTCTTGACGTGGTTAATCGGGATGATTAGTGTCCTGGTTATGTGGCGCCCGGTGGCCGATGCGGCGTGAACTTGTCGCGTAAATCTGGATATTAAATATCCAGATTCTGCCGGGTCGCGGCTCTTGCGGAGGAAGGTGAGGCGCATGGACGGGGATCCGACCGGAGCCATTGTCGGGTTCGGTGGTGCGCAGGCCGCCGACCCGGAGGTCGTGCGGCGGGTGAACGGCCACGCCGTGGTGAAGGATCCGCTGCTGGTGGTCCGAATGGATCGCGTACTGGCGGTGATCGTGGTGCTGCACTGCGTGGCCTTGGCGGCTCGCGCGGTGGTGTACCCGGGCGTGGCGCCCGTGGCGGTGGCCGCGGTGGTCACGGGCCTGTCGGCGGCCGGGATGTGGCTGCACTTCCGCACGCGCGGACGGCTGGGCGCGGTGCTGCTGGGTGCCTCGATCGTGGGTTCTTTCGTGTGCGGAGCGTGGTTGTCGGCGGGAGCTGTCACAAATGGGGTGCTCTACGTCGTCGAAGTGGTGGGCGCCGTGTTCGCGGTGGCCGTCCTGCGTAGGCGAGTGAGGATCACATGAGCTCACTGACCGGTCCGACCAAGTCCGACCCGGGCGCGCTCAAGGCCGCCGGCTCGGCCGCGAAGGCGGTCGACGACCGCTATCACCTGGCCAAGGGTCTGCGGCATCAGATGAACAAGGTGTTCCCGACGCACTGGTCGTTCCTGCTGGGCGAGATCGGGCTGTACGCGTTCATCGTGCTGCTGCTCAGCGGTGTGTATCTGACGTTGTTTTTCGATCCCTCCATGCAGGAGGTCACCTATCACGGTGTGTACACGAACATGCAGGGTCTGGAGATGTCGCGGGCCTTTGCCAGCACGCTGGACATCTCGATGGAGGTCCGGGGTGGGTTGTTCGTGCGGCAGGTGCACCACTGGGCGGCGTTGATCTTCATCGCCGCGATGATGGTGCACATGTGCCGGGTGTTCTTCACGGGCGCGTTCCGCCGGCCGCGGGAGGCGACGTGGCTGATCGGTGCGACGTTGCTGATCCTGGGTATGTTCGAAGGTTTCTTCGGCTACTCGCTGCCGGATGATTTGCTGTCGGGTACGGGGATCCGGGCGACGTTGTCGGGGATCATCCTGTCGATTCCGGTGATCGGCACGTGGATCCACTGGGCGGTGTTCGGCAGCGAGTTCCCCGGGAACCAGATCATTCCGCGGCTCTACACGGTGCACATTCTGATCATCCCGGGGATCATGCTGGCGTTGATCGCCGCGCATCTGGCGATCGTGTGGTATCAGAAACACACCCAGTTCCCCGGGGTGAAGCGCAAGGAAACGAACGTCGTCGGTATCCGGATCTTCCCGGCGTTCGCGTTGAAGGCGGGTGCGTTCTTCACGATCGTCACCGGGGTGATCGCGTTGCTGGCCGGGCTGTTCCAGATCAACGCGATCTGGAACATCGGCCCGTACAACCCGTCGCAGGTCTCGGCCGGTTCGGCGCCCGACTTCTACCTGGCGTGGGCCGATGGTCTGCTGCGGATCTGGCCGGCGTGGGAGCTGTATTTGGGTGACTACACGGTTCCGGCGGTCTTCTTCGCCGGAGCGGTCGGGATGGGGATCCTGTTCACGTTGTTGCTGTCCTATCCGTGGATCGAACGGCGGTTGTCGAAGGACACCGCGCACCACAACATCCTGCAGCGTCCGCGCGACGCGCCCGTGCGCACGTCGCTGGGCATGATGGGGCTGGGTTTTTTCCTGGTGATCGAGCTGTCGGGGTTCAACGACATCATCGCCGACCAGTTCGACATCTCCCTCAACGCGACCACCTGGGCCGGGCGGATCGGTGTGCTGGTCGTGCCGCCGCTGGCGTATTTCATCACCTACCGCGTGTGCCTGGGTCTGCAACGCGCCGATCGGGAGGTGCTGGCGCACGGCATCGAGACGGGCATCATCACCCGCTCGCCCTCGGGTGGCTACCTGGAGATCCACCAGCCCCTCGGCCCGGTCGACGGCCACGGCCACCCGGTCCCGCTCGACTACCAGGGCGCGACCGTGCCGAAGAAGATGAACAAACTCGGCGCCGCCGGCCACGCCGTACCCGGCTCACTCCTGACACCGGACCCACCGGAAGAAGCCGCCGCGGTCACCCGCGTACGTGCGGGCAAGCACAACCACTGATCGCAGCCGCACAGCCGAGGTCAATTATCGATCACCGAATGTGCGCACGGGACCGGGCACATCTGGCGTGCCCGGCCCCGCTGCATCGAAGAAGAGTCAGCCACCGATCCCCAACGACATCGCGGTGTCGTTGAGCACCCCGCGCAGCTGACGCTCGTCGAAGCCCGGCACCGCCGGACGTCGGCGTTCTTGATCATCGCCTCGATTCCCGCCGTGAGCGCCACGATGCCGAGGGTCTCGACGACACCGATCGCGCTAGCCGAATTCGTGTTGCCGGCCATGGACTTTCTCCTTGTTCTTCCGTGAGCTGGCTCAGTTGCCTTCGAGCAGGGTGGTGTGGGCGGCGACGGCCGCGACGGCATCGCACGGGTTGGCGAACACGACCGAACGCACCTGCGCGCCCGACACGGCTTTCGCTGTCTCCTCGGCGATTTCGGTCGCTTCCTCGACGGTGGCGAGGTCGCCGGACAGCGCGACCGCCACGAGGCCGCCGCCGAGGCGCAGGACGCCTTCCACTGTCACGTTGGTGGCTTTGACGATCGCGTCGACGGCGTCGAAGATCGGCACGAACCCTTCCGTCTCCACGAATCCGACCGCAGCCATGCCGCAAGGAGGTAGCATGCTCACGCAGTTGCAGAACGACTTTCGCGACGTCATGGCCGGAGTCGCTACGCCGGTCTCGGTGGTGACCGCGTTCCACGACGGCTCGCCGCACGGGACGACGGTCAGCGCGTTCACGTCGCTGTCCATGGATCCGCCGATGGTGCTGGTGTCGTTGGACAAAACGTCTCGGCTCCTGGGGTTGATCCGGAAGTCGCGGCGCTTTGGGGTGAACGTACTCGGCGCGGCGCAGGCCGAGACGGCACGGTCGTTCGCGAAGAAGCTCGAGATGGGGGAGAAGTTCGCCGGCGTCGACTGGCGGCGCGACAACGAACTGCCTCGGCTGGCCGGTGTTCCCGGGTGGCTGGCGTGCACGGTGAGCCAGGAAGTCGAGGGTGGGGACCACATCGTCCTTTTCGGACGAGTCGTCTCCGCTTCGACGGCCACGGCGGCTCCGCTGACGTACCACTCACGGACGTTCGGGACGCATTCGTTGCTGGCTCAGAGTGCGTAACCTCTTTCTGTATAGCGTTGCAAACGATTGCAGATTCGGCGTGAACGCGCTTGCTCCCGCGCGTTCACGCCGGCTCAGATCGTGCGGATGATCGTCTTTCCCTGGCTGCGCCGGCCCGGCGCGAAAGCCGCGGCGGCTTCCTCCAGCGGATGGACGGCCCCGACCAGCACCCGCAGCCGCCCGTCGCGAACCCGCTGCGCCAGGTCGGCCAGCCGCGCCCGGTCGGCTTCGACCACGAAGAAGATGGCGCGCCCGTCCCGCGGCCACGCGTTCGGCGGACCCGCGATGGTCACCAAAGTCCCACCGGCGCGGACGACCCCCGCCGAACGGTCCCCGATCTCCCCGCCGAACACGTCCAGCACCAGGTCGACCTCACCGACGTCTTCCAGCCGGTCGGCTTCCAGGTCAACGAACGAATGCACGCCGAGGTCGAGGGCCGCCTCACGGTTGTGCGCCCGCCCGGTCCCGATCACCGTCGCCCCTGCCTCCCGCGCGAGCTGCACCGCGATCGACCCGACACCTCCTGCCGCGCCGTGGACCAGCACCGTCTGCCCGGGTTCGAGCCGGCCGTGGTCGAACAGCGCCTGCCACGCCGTCAGCCCCGAGATCGGCAACGCCGCACCCACGGTGTAGTCGATGTCCGCGGGCAACGGCGCCAGGTTGCGCGCCTCCACGGCCGCGAACTCGGCGAGCGACCCGTTCCTCGTCCAGTCCGCGAGCCCGAACACGCGTTGTCCCACCGTGAGCCCGGTCGTGCCGTACCCGAGCTCGGCCACCACCCCGGACAGCTCGTGCCCGGGCACGCTCGGCGTCCGGTCCCGCCCGGCCCGGTCGGTCCACGTGCCGGGCCACTCGAGCTCACCAGGCGTGAAGCCGGCCGCGTGCACCCGCACGACCACGTCGTTCTCCGCGGCGTGCGGATGGGGCCGGTCCACAAGGGACATCCCGCCGACACCGGCGGCGCGATCCTGGACGGTGATGGCTTTCATGCTTCCCCTAACCCGAATCCGGTGCGGTCATCGAGAACTTACCGCCGCGAGCCCCCTCACGCCGCCGCGTGCAGCTCCGCGACCGCCTCGCCCAGCTCGGGGTGCGCCGACGACACCGTGGCGAGGATGGCGACAACCGCGTCGTACACGAGGTTTTCGAGTTCGGTCGCGGGGACGTCGCAGTCGTGGGTGAGCCAGTCGAGCGTGGTTTCGTCGAGCATGCCCATGATGCCGCGGATCGCGACGCGCACGCGCGGCGGCGGTTCCGTGGTGAGGCCCAGCAGGTCGACCACGAACTCGGCGCCGGCGCGGCGGGCGCGTTCGAAGAGCTCGTCCACCTCCGGGTCCTGGCCGCCTGCGCGGATGAACGCGAGCATGGTGTGGACGTGCGCGCGCCGGTACTCGATGTGGCGGCGCAGCAGGCCACGCATGCGTTGCTCGCGCGTGTGCTCGTCGTCGCGCGGGCGGTGCAGATCGATGAGCTCGTCGAGCGCCTGCTGCAGCACCGCGAGGTACAGGCCGCGCTTGTCCTTGAAGTGGTAGAACAACAGCCCGTGCGCGACGCCTGCGGCCTCGGCGATCTCGCTGATGTAGATCTCGTCGTAGGGCTTGCGGGCGAACAGGTCGGCGGCCACCTCGATCAGCGCCGCGCGCCGCTGCCCGCGGGGCGGCGCCGTGCGCTTCTCGGAACTCATGTCAGCTGCCTCCTGTGCTCACCTCGTTGCGCAGGCTGCCGATCCCCTCGACACTCACCTCGACGAGGTCACCCGCCCTCAGGTAATCACCCGACGCGAGTGCGACGCCGGCGGGCGTTCCGGTGAGGATGACGTCTCCCGCCGCCAGCGGGATCTTCGCCGAAACAGCCGCGACGAGCTCGGCCACCGAGAACAGCATCTCACTCGTGCGCCCTTGTTGCCTGAGCACACCGTTCACCCGGGTGGTGACGGCGAGGTCGTCGCCGAGCTCGTCCGGCGTCACGAGCGCGGGGCCGAGCGGCTTGAACGTCGGAAACCCCTTGGCGCGCCGGAGAAGTGACAAGTCGACGACGGCGCCGTCGCGCATCCCGCGGAACTGGACGTCGCGCGCCGACACGTCGTTGGCGACGGTGAAACCGGCGATATAGCGCGCGACGTCCTCGGCTTTGACGTCGCCGGCCGGTGCCCCGAGGACGACGGCCAGCTCGGCCTCGTAGTCGACCCGATCCGGTGCCTCGGCGGGCAGGACGATCGGCTTCCCGGTCCCGACGAACAGCTCCGGCCCCGGCGTGATCGGGAAAAACGCGGGCGTGGTCGGGACTTTCAGCCCGGCTTCCGCGATGTGGCCGGCATAGTTGGCCCCGACGATCACCACCGTCTTCGGCTGCGCGACGGGCGCCAGCAACGTGGCTTCCGCGAGCGGCAACCGCCGTCGCACGGCGGCGTCCTGCGCGTTGTCCACCAGCAGTTCGGCGACGTCGTGGTGCGGCACGTCGAGCAGCAGCAACTCGTCGCCCTCACCGCGGGCCAGCCCTTGCGTCGTCCGGTAGAGGCGCATCAGCCGGCGCCGGCCAGCACGGTGATGCGGCGCTCGGCGATGCGCCAGCGTCCTGCCGCGCGAGTCAGGACGTCGTGGACGCGGCTCACCGTCCGCAGGTGCGGCGGCGCGGCCGGGTCGCCGAGGGCGTATACCTGCAGGTCGCACCGGCATTCAGCGCGATCGCCGTCGAGGTCGAACCACGACGGCGACACCACGTGCAGCGTCGGCCGGTCCTCCTGCTCCCGGCGACGCATGGCCTCGCGAATCTGCCCACCCTCCGCGCGCATCTCCTGGGTACTGGCCATGACCAGCGTCGCGTCGTCGGTGTAGCACTCGGCCGACGCGCTCGCGTGGCCCTCGTCGATGAGCCGGAACGACGTGCGCACCACGTCCTCGCACGCGAACCGCGCCTCACTCACCACGTCGGCACCGTCAGCTCGGCCTCGGACTTCCCGGCGCGCAGCTCGGTGAGCAGGGTGGCCGGGTCGAACACCACCCCGAACGGATTGCGCGCGAAGCTCTCGGACTGCATGAAGGCCGTGCCCTCCTCGGTGGTCGGGAAGTTGTCGATCTGGAGCTCGATCTGGTTGCCGTCGGGGTCGGCGTAGTAGACCGACGTCGTCGGCCCGTGGTTCACGGCCTGCAGCGGCCGCACCCCGTCGGCGTCGAGGCGTTCCCACGTCTCGAGCAGCTCCGGCAGGCTGGCGTAGGTGAACGCCACGTGCGCCAGCCCGTGCAACGGCAGCGCCGCCAGCTCCTCGGCAGAGAGTTCGCTCCGCGGGCCACCCAGCAGCGCCGCGACCTCTTCGTCGGCCATCGCCGACGTCGGATCCGCGACCGCGATGCGGTGGTGCTCTTCGTCGTAGGTCACGAACACCATGTCGGGTGTCTCGTGCACCACCCGGCCGTCGAGCGTTTTCACGTACCAGTCCCGCATCTTCGGCACCTGCCTGCTGTACAGGACGACGTGGGAGAGCTTCGTCGGTGAAGCCATGTCTTCCTCCTCGAAGGCCATTTCGGTCTTTTCAAGCTAGGGGCTGACTTGACTCCAAGTCAAGTTCTCGCGCGAACCCCGAACGCGAATCAGTGCGCGGGCTTCACCCGAGAGACCAACCGTCGCCGGACGCTCGCCCGCACGGCATCGCGGTCCAGTGTCCGGTACGGCCGAACGCCGATCGTCCGATGTGGACGCCACCGTGCCAAGATCACGGCGCTCTCCGAGAACGCCCCGAACCGGGAAGCCGAGGAATGACTTCGCCCGCCTGACCGCCGAAACCGCCGGCTGCCCCGACCACGAGACGACCACCCGCGTCATCCCGGTCGTCGTCCTGCACCGCGTCACCGCCTGAACACTCCGCACCCCTCCCGGCAACAGCCGGATGTGAAGACACACAAGAGGTTCTTCCGCCGAAGCGCTGTGCTCGCCACGGCGGCCGCCTTGGGCGTCATGACGGCCACGGCGCTGCCGGCCTCCGCGGGGACGCCCGGGCGCGTCGAGTTGCCCAGCCCGAACCCCGGGGACATCGGCGGCACGCCGCACCCGCTCGACGCCGGCCGGCAGGTTGCGCTGCGCGTGTACCTGGCCGACCGGCCGGGGCTGGCGGCCGCCGCGCGGGCGGTGTCCGACCCGGCCGACGCCCGCTACGGCCACTTCCTCACGCCCGCCCAGGTCAACCACGAGCTCGGCCCGACCACGGCCCAGGTCTCCGCCGTCAGCGCGTGGGTGAGGGCGCAGGGGATGACGGTCACCGCCACGAACCAGCACTACCTCGCGGTGAGCGCGACCGTCGCGCAGGCCGATGCCGCTTTTTCCACGCAGATCAGCGAGTTCGACACGGTCATCAGCGGGCCGAAGGGCTCGACGACGATCCGCGAAGCCGGTGTCGTGGGCGGGTTTTCGGTGCCGGCGGCGGTGGCCG
This sequence comes from Amycolatopsis sp. NPDC005232, assembly GCF_040607795.1. Lineage (NCBI taxonomy): Bacteria > Bacillati > Actinomycetota > Actinomycetes > Pseudonocardiales > Pseudonocardiaceae > Amycolatopsis > Amycolatopsis sp. NPDC005232. The sequence goes on from NZ_JBEXHL010000016.1 coordinate 145,547, forward strand.
GGAACATCGTCAGCGTGACGGGGATCGACCAGCTGGCCCTCGGCAACACAAGCACGAGCGCGGCCGCACCCCGAGCAAACGCCGCAAAAGCCACGGACTTCCCCTGCTCCCAGTACTGGGGCCAGCACACCCAACCGATCCCGCCGGCGTTCGGCCACACCACCGCCCCCACCCAGCTCTGCGGCTACACCCCCGACCAGGTGCGCCACGCGTACGGCCTGACCTCGAGCCCGTACACCGGCAAGGGCACGACCGTCGCCGTCCTGCTCAGCGGCCACACGCCCACACTGGAGGCCGACTCGAACCGCTTCTTCGCCGCGCACGGTGAGCCCGTCTTCGCGCCGGGGCAGTACACCGAGAACATCGGCCCGGACGCCGACAGCACGTGCGAGACGAAGGGCGGCGCGCCGACGGAGGAGGATGCGATCGACGTCCAGTCGGCGCACCTCGCGGCGCCCGACGCGCACATCGTGTACCTCGGCATCGACTGCGCCGACTTCGACGTGGACCTGCTGCCGAGCTGGCTGGACGGCGTGACGCGGATCGTCGACGAGCACCTGGCCGACGTCGCGTCCGGTTCGTTCGGCCTGCCGGAGCTGAGTTTCTCGCCGGCGTCGATGGCGCCGTGGGACCCGATCCTGCAGCAGGGCGCGCTGGAGGGCATCGGGTTCGACTTCTCCAGCGGCGACGGCGGCGGTGGGGGTGTCGACGACGACCCGCTGTTCCCGGCGTCGGACCCGTGGAGCACGGCCGTCGGCGGGACGAGCCTCGCCATCGGCGCGGACGGCTCCGTGGTCGCCGACTACCCGTGGGGCGACCGCCTCACGTCGATCAACGCGGCCGGAACGGGTTACGACACGCCGCCGCCCGGTGTGTTCCAGGACGGTTCCGGCGGCGGCATCAGCCGGAAGTTCCCCGAACCCGCCTACCAGAAGCACGTCGTGCCCGACAGCCTCGCCACGCACGGCCGCACCGCCGCGGCGGGCCGCGTCATTCCCGACATCTCGGCCGGCGCCGGCAACGGCTGGCTCATCGGCGCGACCGGCCTGTCCGACCCCGACCCCGGCTACGAGGAACTCCCCGAGGGTGGCGGCACGAGCGCGTCGGCGCCGCTGATCGCGGGCCTCGAGGCCGACGCGATGCAGGCCGCCGGGCACCCGCTCGGGTTCGCCAATCCCGTGTTCTACCGGCTGTCCGGCGGCAACGCGCTGCGCGACATCCTGCCCGTGGACCCGGCCGACCCGCCGATCGCGCTCGGCGCGCAGGACTTCACCGACATCGACCCCGGCCGGCTGACCACCTTCGGCGAGGACGACGCGCTCACCGCCGCCCCCGGCTACGACGACGTGACCGGGCTCGGTGCGCCGACACCGGCGTTCGTCGGCGCTCTCGGGAGGAGGTTCTGAACACTTTGGGGACGAGCCGGCAATCCCCTGGTGGAAGGTCAGAGCAAAGACGAGGAGCGGCATGACGTCGGACGCGGAACTGATCGGCAGGTCGCTCGACGGCGACGGGGAAGCCTTCGTGGAGGTGATCACCCGGCACGAAGGCGCCATCGGCGCGTACCTCGCCCGGCGGGTCGGCCGTGACGCGGCGGAGGACCTGCTCGGCGAAGTGTGGGTGGCGGCCTTCTCGTCCCGGAGCACGTACGACCGATCGTTCCCCGAGGCGCGCCCGTGGCTCTACGGCGTCGCGCTCAACACCCTGCGCCGGCATTGGCGCTCGCGGCCGGCCGAGGACCTCGTGCCGGATGCAGGGGATCTCGCCAACGGCTGGGACCCCTGGTCTGCGGTCGACGCCCGCGTCGACACGCAGGCGGGGCTGCGGGCGGCCCTGGCGGAGCTCAAACCGGAGGAACGCGAGGTCCTGACCCTGGTCGCCTGGGAGGACCTGACCGTCGCGGACGCGGCGCGGGTGCTCGGCCTGCCGGCCGGGACCGCGCGCCGCCTGTTGCACCAGGCCCGGAAGGCGCTGCGGAACGCGCCGGAAGTGGCCGCGCTGCTGACGAATCTCACCACTGTGAAGGAAGGCTTGTGATCATGGACGAGTTGGAACTGGTCGGCCGGCTGAAGGACGTCGCGCCGCTGCGCCCCCAGGCATACGAACGGGCGCGGGCGACGCTCGGCGCGGCAATGACGGAATCCCCGGCCACATCGGTCGCTGCTCCGGTCCGGCGCGCGAAGTTCGCCTGGGCCCGCGGTTTCCGCCTGGGCGTGCCGGGCAAGATCGGCCTCGGCGCCGTCGGCGCGGCCGCGGTGGCGGCCCTCGTCGTGTCCGTCGCGGCTCCTGCACCGCAGTCCCCGGCCCAGGCTCCCGCCGCGTCGGCTCCTGAGTCTCGCCTCGTGACCCTGGCCGCGTCGGTGAAGGCGAGCGGCGCCTCCGTGCAGGGGGACGCGTCGCTGGTCATCCGGACCACGACCGCGCCCGACGGAAGTCCCTACGTCACCTACAACCTCTACACCGACAGCGGCGACGTCTACTTCACGGAATCGGCGCAGCAGCTCCCCGTCGCCATCGCGCACCACGACAACCTCGCCGAGCCCATCGACGCCGCCAAGGTCGCCGCCGCCCGCTTCGCGGCGACCGGCGACCTCACCGAGGCGCGCACCCGGATGGTCAACGCCGTCCCCAACGCCTGGGGCCTGGGCCTCAGCCCCGCCGACGCGCAGCGCGTGTGGGACAAGGCCATGGCCAAGGACGAGCCGATCCTCAAGGCGAAGGGCATCAAGACGCCCCTGCCGCGCCCCACCGGCCAGGACCTGCAGAACCGCATCGACAACAACCTCTGGACCAACGCCACCGACGCCCTCTTCCGCGGCGCCGAGAACCCGGACGTCCGCGCGGGCGTCCTCCGCCTGCTCTCCACCATCCCGGCCGTCTCTGTCGCCAACTCCACCACCGGCGGCCGCCCCACCCTCACCCTGACCGCCGGCCCGGCCCTCTTCGGCGGCACCGACGCCGAAGCCCTCACCATCGACGCCCACACGGGCCTCCCGCTCACCTCCGCGTGGAAAGACGCGTCGGCCACCTACAAGTCCTCGCGCGTCACGCTGGCGCAGGTTCGCGCCGGCAAGTTCTGACCCCTCCCCGGTAAACGGTGCGGGCCGTCCCTCTCAAGGGGCGGCCCGCACTGCCATGTCCGGCCTACTCGATCCCGTGGCACGGAGTCTCTAGTGGACAGTCGCTTTTGTACCCAAGTTCCCATCCGTCACCTGTGGGTTCTCCGCCAGGGCTAGTCCGCGGCAGAATCACCCCTGAGGCAAGTACTTGCCTGACTGGAAAGTGGAGACTATCTTTCTCTTCAGGAAAGTACTTGCCCAGGGGAGGCGGACCGTGAAGTGGACAGAACCGACAAGGGAGCGGCAATGGTGAACGAGCCCACGCCGGACGAGGCGGTGGCGGCGCTGCGCATGATCCACGAGAGCCGTGAGCAGGTGATCGCCTCCGTCGCGGGCTCCCGGTGGCTGTCGATCACCATCGGCGTGGCCGTCTTCCTCGGCTGCGCGGCCAGCGACCTGCTCCCGCCGGCGCAAGCCTGGGTGGGCTGGGCGATTTTGGGGCTCGTCGTCGTACTGGCCCTCGGCCTGACCACCCGGTCGGGTAGCGCCTTCCTCGGCCGCCCGGTGCTGGTGTCGGACCGGAGCTTGTCCGTCGCCGCGCGCCTGCTGCGCATCGCGCCCATCCTCGGCATCGGGATCGCCGTCGCCGTGGCCACCGGGACGCTCGATCTGCCGCACGGCAAGGTCTACTACGGTGCGCTGACCGGGCTCTACATCGTGTTCGTGGACCCCGGGTTCAAGCTGTGGCTGCTGCGCCGGCAGGAGAGGGACTGAACCGGTGGCCGACTTCGACCAGCTCCTGCTGGATCCAACAAGACTGGCCATCGTCTCCCTGCTCGCCGCCGCGGAATGGGCCGAGTTCGGATTCATCCGGGACTCGGTGCAGCTCTCCGACTCCGCACTGTCCAAACAGGTCACCACACTGTCCAAAAACGACTACGTCGAAGTCCGCAAGGGCTACGTCGGCAAGCGGCCGCGCACCTGGCTCAACCTCACCACCGCCGGCCGCGCCACCCTCGCCGACCACATCTCCGCCCTCCAGGCCATCGCCGAGAAAGCCCGCGCGGACGGCGCCCTTCATTCCCGTGAAGCGCAGGCTCCCTGAATCAGGCCGACCGGGAAGGCGGCAGATGGTCCTCGGCCTCGGGGCGCCCTCGGGGCGACTGGCCACATCTGACCGCACACAGCCGCATAACGTGGGATCGCCCATCACCAGCGCTTGCGCTGGTAGACGGGCGATCCCACGTTGATGGAGCAGGGTGCCCCCGGCAGGATTCGAACCTGCGACACCCGCTTTAGGAGAGCGGTGCTCTATCCCCTGAGCTACGAGGGCATGTGTAGCCAGCCAGAAGCTTACCGGTCCCGGACCCCTTGACAAGCACCTACCTGCCTGACCGGCGGCCTCGCCCAGGTGGGGCCACCCCCGTGGATGGGAACCGGCGCACCGGGGACCAGGTCCGGTGGCCGCTCGACCCGGCCGACCGGGGAGACCGCGACGGGTTCCGGGCGACCAGGTCAAACAACGTACGCACGATTGGTAACGATCAGGCCATCCGCCCGATAAGGCGTGCGCCGGGTCGTAAAGTTCCGGTTCCCATCGGTGAAAGGAAGCACGTGAGCACGCCCGACAACCCTGAGCAGTACCAGCAGTACCCGGCCGGCCAGAGCGCCCCGTTCGCCGCGCCGCCGGTTGGCGCCGGTTACGGGCAGCCGCAGCCCGGGGGCGCGCCGCGCAACGGGTTCGGCGTTACGGCCCTCGTGCTGGGCATCATCGCCCTCGTTCTGTGCTGGACAGTGTGGGGCGGCATCATCCTCGGCGTCCTCGCGCTGGTCTTCGGCATCCTCGGCGTGAAGCGCGCCAACCGCGGACAGGCGACGAACAAGGGCGCCTCCATCGCCGGCATCGTCACCGGCAGCATCGGCCTGGTCATCGGCTTGCTGCTCGCCATCCTGGTCGGCTCTATCTTCGCGACGTTCGGCAGCCAGATCGGCGACCTGCAGGACTGCCTGCAGAAGGCCGGCACCGACCAGTCCCAGATCCAGAGCTGCCAGCAGCAGTTCAGCGACACCGTGAAGAACCGCTGATCAAGCCGTAGTGCCGTCGGGGATCGGGTGATCCCCGACGGCTCGGCGTCAGTCGAGGTACTCGACGTAGCCGTTCGTGCCGTTCACGCGGATCCGCTGCCCGTCTCGGATCAGCCGCGTGGCCTGGTTGACGCCGACAACGGCGGGCAGGCCGTATTCGCGGGCGACTACCGCGCCGTGGGTCATCAGGCCACCCACCTCCGTGATCAGGCCGGCGATGGTGACGAACACCGGTGACCAGCTGGGGTCGGTGTAGGCGGTCACGAGGATGTCGCCCGTGTCCAGGTCGGCCTCGGCGAGATCCAGGACGACGCGGGCGCGGCCCTCGACGGTCCCGGCGGACACCGGCAGGCCGGGCAGTGCGCCGGCCGGTGCATCCGAAGGTCGGTAGCTCCCGGAGACGGTCTCGCCCTCGGAGGTGAGGACCCGCTGCGGGGTGAGCGCCTGGTCCGCCGCGAACTGTTCCGTGCGCCGCCGGATGAGGTCGGCGTCGGCGACTCCGGTGCGGGCGACCTCGTGCAGTTCCTGGAACCGCAGCGAAAAGCTGTCCTCCGGAGCCTCGAGCACGCCGGCCGCCACGAGCCGCTCGGCTTCGGCCAGCAACGCCTTCTTGTACTGGAAATAGCGGCTGATCATCCCGTACTTGGGGTACTCGCGGTAGCCGACGAAGGTACGCAGCCGGTCGATCATCGCCTTGGTCTCTTCGGCTTTCCGTCCGCCGTCGGGCAGAACCCGCAACCGCGAAAGCAGTTCCTGTTCCTTCTGCGCGGCTTCCCGCAGCCCTTGGTCGAAGCGGCGCCGCGCCGCACCGGGTTCGAAGTTGTCGACGTTGCCGAGCAGCACGGGCAGCAGCGTGCTCGGACGTTCGCTCCATCGTGGCCGCGTGATGTCGATTTCGCCGACACAACGCATGCCGTACGTGTCCAAATAGCCCTGGATCGCCTTTCGCGCTTCACTTCCGCCCGGCAGCGCGGACAGTTCGTCCAGGAAGGCCCCGTCCCGCACGGTCCGGAGGAACGCGACCACTTCCGCGTGGGGCCGGAGGACATCGGCGACGTCCAGCAGGGCGAGGCCCATTTCCGACGAGACGTTGTCCGGCGCGGACTGCGAAAGCGTGTCGGCGGCGTTCTCCTCGCCCAGCCATTCGCGCAGCTGCTTGTTCAGCCACGTCGTCGCGTCCATTCCGGCCATGATCGCCTGGTGGCTGCGCGGATTGAACAACAGCCGCCGCAGTTCCTGCAGATCCGCGAGGATGAAGTCGAACAACTCCGCGCCGCGTTTCTCCCGGATCTCACGCTCGAGCGCGGCCAGCGACGCCCTGCTCTCGGCGATCAGCCCGTGGACGATCGCGGGGTCCGTCTCGATCGGCTCGGGTGCGACGCCGAAGGGCAGCGGCGCGGCGCCGCCCTCCGTCGGCTCCGGCAGGAAACCCCGGTCGAGCACCGTCTGCAGCGCGTCGCGCATCAGCGGGTCCGACGCCCCCATCATCTCCAGGTACCCGGCGCGCCCGGCCTTCGTTGCGAGGCCTGGGGTGGCGTCAACGAACAGCCGGCTGCCCGCCTCCGCCATGGGCCGTGGCGTGGTCAGCTGCCACACGGACAGGCCGAGCGGCCGCATCGCGTCGGTCATCATCTGCTGGTGCCCGACCGAGAGGTAGACGTGGTTGCCGTCGTCGGTGGCGGGCGGGATCGGGAACAGCGTGGTGATCGGCCGGCTCTGCACGATCTGGAACTCGCCGTCGGCCAGGCACCACTCGATGTCCTGGGGCCGGCCGAAGTGCGCCTCGATCCGGCGGCCCAGCCGTTCCAGCCGCAGCACCTGCTCGTCGGTCAGCGCCGGGCGTTCCTGTTCTTCCGGGGCGAGCGCGTCCTCCCGCGTGCCGCCGCCGGGCAACGCGTGGATGGCGAGCTGCTTGGCTGACACCGTCTTCTCGACGATTTCCCCTTCGCGCACCCGGTAGCTGTCGGCGTTCACCAGCCCGGAAACAAGCGCCTCGCCGAGGCCGAAACCCGCGTCGACGGTCGTGACCTTCCGGTTCGACGTGATGGGGTCGGCCGTGAACAGGATCCCGGACGCCTCGGACAGCACCATCCGCTGAACCACCACGGCCATGTGGACCCGGCGGTGGTCGAAACCGTTGCGCAGGCGGTAGGTCACGGCCCGGTCGGTGAACAGCGAGGCCCAGCACAGCCGGATGTGCTCGAGGATCGCCGCCGGCTCGACGACGTTCAGGTACGTGTCCTGCTGGCCGGCGAACGAGGCCGTCGGCAGGTCTTCGGCCGTCGCGCTGGAACGCACGGCGTAGGCCGCGCTTTCGTCCAGCCGGCTCAGCGGCGCGAGCAGTGCCGCCGCGAGGTCGTCCGGAATGGCGGCCGCGGAGACGGCCTCGCGCACCTGGCCGCTCACGGCGGCGATCGTGTCGCGGTCGTCGGGGTCCAGCCGCGCCAGTCGGTCCAGACCGCTTCCGAGCTCCGGCACTCCCGCCAGCACCCGGCGGAAAGCGTGCGTCGTCACGCAGTACCCGGGTGGTACGCGGACGCCGTCGATCCGTGAAAGCTCCCCCAGATGTGCGCCTTTGCCCCCGACGAGGTCGATCTGGTCCCGGTCGATCTCCCGGAAATCCAGCACGAGCTCGGTCCTCACTATTGGTTCCCCCGTACTTCGATGGTCGCCGGCGCGAAGAGCTCCGCGAATTCCGGCCGAGCCGACGATTTTGCAGGACCACCGGGGTCTTGCCGCAAGACCAGGGGTGCGCTATACGTTGGGAGTGGCAGGAGGAGTACTCACTCTTTCTGCCTTTTCTGTCGAGTCCGGACGCCCACCCCGCACGCCGGGTGGCCGCGGGTCCGGAGCCACCTGCGCGCCCGACCGATGGCGTCGCCCGTGTGGGGGACCCCGGTAGGCGGGGACCAGCACGATCAGGGACCCGGCCGGACCAGTCGCGTCACCTGGTCGTGTCTGGTTTCGAAACCTTGAACAACAGTAGGTAATCTTCCTTAACGGGAAGCGGGGAACCGCTTCGACCACCGGCTGCCGGAGGGCTTCGTTGATCAAGCTCATGTTCGCGGACGACGAGGAATTGGTTCGTTCGGGCCTGCGCGCCATGATGTCCGGGGCCGCGGACATCGAGATCGTGGGTGAAGCGAGCGACGGCAGATCCGCGGTGGAGGTGGCGCGGCGCTACCACCCCGACGTGGCGTTGCTCGACATCAAGATGCGGGCACCCGACGACGGGATCCGCGCGCTGCGGGCCATCCTCGCGCTGCCGGACCCGCCGATGGTCGCGATGCTGACGACGTTCGACATCGACGAGTACGTGAGCCTCGCGCTGCGGCTCGGGGCCAACGGCTTCCTGCTGAAGGACATTGACCCCTCGGCTCTCCTGCGCGCCATCCGTGACCTGGCCAAGGGCGGCGCCGTGCTGGACCCGGGCGTGGCGGCGCGCATGGTCCAGTCCCATCGCGACGAGCAGCGGGCCGCGCAGCCGGCGCGCAAGCTCCTCGCGAGCTTGTCCGAACGTGAGCGCGAGGTCGTCGCTCTGATCGGGCAGGGGCTGTCGAACGCGGAGATCGGCGGGCGGCTGCACCTGTCGGAGGCCACGGTCAAGGGGTACGTGTCCGCGGTGCTCTCCAAGATCGGCGCCGCCAACCGCGTGCAGGCCGCGCTGCTGGCCTACCGCGGCGGGCTGCTCGACCAGTAGCGGATGGTCCTGACCGCGCTCGAGCTGCTCGGGCTGGTGGCGTTCGCGGCGTCCGGGGCGCTGGCCGCCGTCCGGGCGCGCCTCGACGTGTTCGGCGTGATCGTCGTCGGCCTCACCACGGCGCTGGGCGGCGGCATCATCCGTGACGTCCTGCTCGGCATCCACCCGCCCACGACGTTGCGGAACTGGCCGTACCTCGCCGTCTGCGCGGCGACGGCGCTGGTCGTGTTCGCGTTCCACCCCCAGGTCGCGCGGCTGAGGCGCGCGGTGCTGCTCGCCGACGCGCTGGGCCTGGGCGTCTTCTCGACGGCCGGCACGACGATCGCGCTCAACGCCGGCGCCACCGCCTACGCCGCGTGCCTGATCGGCATGACCAGCGGCATCGGCGGCGGTGCCCTGCGTGACCTGCTGCTGCGCGAGATCCCGCTCGTCCTCCGCAAGGAGATCTACGCCGTCGCCGCGCTCGCCGGGGCCGTGCTCGTCGCGATCGGTCACGCTCTGCCACTGCCGTCGAGTGTGGTCACGGTTGTCGCGGCGGCCGTGGTGGTAACGATTCGGCTGGTGGCTCTGTGGCGGCACTGGAACGCGCCGGTGGCCCGGCCTGGTGATACCGACTCTTTGTGAGTTCTGCGTGTGTTCTTAGGCGGGTCTCAGCACTCTGCGTAAGACTGACGTCATGCGCATCCTTGTGGTGGACGACGATCGAGCCGTCCGTGAGTCGCTCAGGCGGTCCCTGGAGTTCAACGGGTACACCGTCGAGCTTGCCAGCGACGGTGCGCAGGCCCTGGAGACGATCATCGCCAACCGGCCGGACGCGATGGTGCTGGACGTGATGATGCCGCGCCTGGACGGGCTCGAGGTGGCCCGTCGCCTGCGCAGCACCGGCGACGACCTGCCCATTCTCGTGCTGACCGCCCGCGACACCGTCTCCGACCGGGTCTCCGGCCTCGACGCCGGCGCCGACGACTACCTGCCCAAACCGTTCGCCCTCGAAGAACTGCTGGCCCGCCTGCGCGCGCTGCTGCGCCGCGCCGTGCCGGACCCCCAGCAGGGCGAGACGAGCGAGGTGCTGTCGTTCGCCGACCTCACGCTGGACCCCGGCACTCGCGAAGTCCGCCGCGGCGGCCGCGAGATCAGTCTCACCCGTACCGAGTTCGCGCTGCTCGAGTTGTTCCTCTCGTACCCCAAGCACGTGCTGACCCGCGGAAGGATTCTGGAGGAAGTATGGGGTTACGACTTCCCGACGTCGGGCAACGCACTGGAGGTCTACGTCGGCTATTTGCGTCGCAAGACGGAAGCCGGCAACGAACCGAGGCTGATCCACACGGTGCGGGGAGTGGGCTACGTCCTGCGCGAAACCCCGCCGTGACCGACGCCCCCACGAGCACCGCCGTTTCGACCGTCGACGTCACCGACCCGCGCGGCGACCGCTGGGGCACGCGCCGCTTCTCGCTGCGCGGCCGCGTGACGCTGCTGGCCGCCGCCTGCGTGGCCGGCGCCGTGGCGCTCGTGTCGCTGGGCGCGTACATGATCGTGTCGAGCAACCTCTACCAGCAGCTCGACGACAACCTGCTCGCGCGCGCCCAGGCGGCCGTGAACTCGCCGCCGGTGCAGACGCAGCTCGAACAGGTGCCCGGCGCGTTCCTGGCGAGCGCCGACCTGCAGATCGGCCAGCTCAACGCGTACAGCAACAAGCTGATCTACCCGCAGGCCGGCTCGCCGCCGCCGTACGGTCCCCAGGAGCTGGCGGTGGCCACGGGTGAGTCGCCGCAGTCGCTGCGCACCGACGTGTCCACGGATACGCGCGTGGTCGCGCTGCCGTCCGGGCACGGCGAGGCCATGGTGCTCGCGCAGTCGATGGAGCCGACGAAGCGCACGCTCAACGAGCTGGCCGTCGTCCTCTTTCTCGTGGGCGGCGCCGGGATCGTGGTCGCCGCCGGTGCCGGCACGGCCGTGGCGCGCACCGGGCTGCGGCCGGTCGACCGGCTGACGTCGGCCGCCGAGCGCGTCGCCGCCACCGGCGACCTGCGGCCGATTCCCGTGAGCGGCGACGACGAGCTCGCCCGCCTCACCCAGAGCTTCAACACGATGCTCGGCACGGTCGCGGATTCCCAGGAACGGCAACGCCAGCTCGTCGCCGACGCCGGCCACGAGCTGCGCACGCCGCTGACTTCCATGCGCACCAACCTGGAGCTGCTGCTCTCGGCCGGCCGGCCGGGCGCCCGCTCGCTGCCGGAGGAGGATCGCGCCGACATCGAGGCCGACATCCGCGGGCAGCTCGACGAGCTCACCCAGCTCATCGGCGACCTCGTTGAGCTCGCCCGCCAGGACGAGCCACGCGAGCAGACCGAACGCGTGGAGCTGGTCGACGTCGTCGAGCGCGCGCTTTACCGCGCCCGCCGCCGCGCCGGGGACATCGAGTTCGAAGTGGACCTGCAACCGTGGGTCCTCACCGGCGACAACAGCTCCCTCGAACGGGCCGTGCTGAACCTGCTGGACAACGCCGTCAAGTTCTCGCCCTCCGGTTCGCGCGTGCGGGTGACGCTGCGGCCGCTCGGCGACGGCACGGCCGTGGTCGAGGTCGCCGACTCCGGCCCGGGCATCGCCGAGGAGGACCTGCCCAAGGTGTTCGACCGCTTCTACCGCTCCTCTGAAGCCCGTACGCTGCCGGGTTCCGGCCTCGGCCTGTCGATCGTGAAGCAGGCCGCCGAACGCCACGGCGGCGCGGTCTACGCGATGCACGCCCCGGAAGGTGGAGCGCTCCTCACGATCCGGCTGCCGGGCGCTCCCGGCTGACTCCTCGCCCGTCCGGGGGTGCCCGGGTGGCACGTCCCGCACACCGCATGTTTGATCGTGTAGGATTTTGTGTGGTTGGTGGTTCGTGCTTGAGGAGTGGTGGTGCTCGCACGTCAGCGACAGGCGGTGATCCTCGAGGAGGCACGCCGGACCGGTGCGGTCCGGGTCAGTGACCTCGTCGCGCGGCTCGGCGTATCCGACATGACGGTGCGCCGCGACCTCGACGTGCTCGCCGGCCGCGGCCTGGTCGAGAAGGTCTACGGCGGCGCGACGTCGGTGGTCGGCAAGAGCACCGACGAGCCCGGCTTCGAGGCGAAGTCCGTGCGCCAGCGCGCCCAGAAGGAGGCCATCGCCGAGCTCGCCGCCGGCCTGGTCAAGCCGGGCACCGCGATCGGCCTGTCCGCCGGCACCACCACGTGGACGCTGGCCCGCGCGCTCGACCCGATCCCGGGGCTGACCATCGTCACCAACTCCATCCAGGTCGCCGACGTGCTGCGCGCGTCCACGCAACCCGACCGCACGGTGGTGCTCACCGGCGGCGTGCGCACGCCGTCCGACGCGCTCGTCGGTCCGGTCGCCGTGCACAGCCTGCGTTCGCTGCACTTGGACCTCGTTTTCCTCGGCGTGCACGGCATGGCCGAGGGTGCCGGGTTCACCACCCCGAACCTCACCGAGAGCGAGACCGACCGCGCGCTCGTCGAGGCCGGCAGGCGGCTGGTGGTGCTCGCCGACCACACGAAGTGGGGCACTGTCGGCATCTCCACGATCGCCGACCTCGAAGAGGCCCACGTGGTGGTGACCGACGACGGACTTCCCGACTCGGCGAGGGAGAGCCTCACCGAGCGGGTCGGAGAACTGATGATCGCCGAAACGGCGGAGAACCTCGAGGCAGAAGACGCGTGAAACGCACCTTGCGACACCTGGCGGACGGCCGGGAGATCATCTACTTCGACCACGACGGCGACCACGAGCGCACCGCCGAGGACACCCGCGACCTCCCGCCGGTGGCCGCGGCGTCGGAGATCCGCCTCGACCCGCTGACCCGCGAGTGGGTCGCCATGGCCGCGCACCGGCAGACGCGCACGTACAAGCCGCCGGCCGACCTGTGCCCGCTCGATCCGACGACGCCGGGGCGTCCCACGGAGATCCCGGAGCCCGACTACGACGTGGTCGTGTTCGAGAACCGGTTCCCGTCCTTCTCCCAGAACGCGCACGGCGACTCGTCCACTGTGGACGAGCTCGGCCTCGTGCCGACGGCGCCGGGCCGCGCGCGCTGCGAGGTCGTGTGCTTCTCCAGCGACCACGGCGGCTCGTTCTCCCAGCTGAGCCCCGAACGCGTGCGCCTCGTCGTGGACGCGTGGGCCGACCGCACGCTCGCACTGGGTGAGACTCCGGGCGTCGAGCAGGTCTACCCATTCGAAAACCGCGGCGAAGAGATCGGCGTGACGCTCTCGCACCCCCACGGCCAGATCTACGGCTACCCCTTCGTCACGCCCAAAACCGAGCGGATGCTCGACGTCGCGCGCGCGTACCGCGAAGAACACGGCCGCGCGGTGATGGGCGACGTGCTGGCGGCCGAGCAGAAGTCCGGCGCGCGCGTGCTCGTGGAAGGCGAGCACTGGACGGCGTTCGTGCCGCCGGCCGCGCGCTGGCCGGTGCACATCCAGGTCGTGCCGCACCGCCAGGTGCCCGACATTCCCGCGCTCACCGACGCCGAGCGCGACGACTTCGCCCGCGTGTACCTCGACGTGCTGCGCCGCTGCGACGCGCTGTACGACCGCCCGTTGCCCTACATCGCCGCGTGGCACCAGGCACCCGTGCGCCGCGACCGCGACCTGGCGTGGCTGCACCTCGAGCTGTTCTCCGTGTTGCGGGCCAAGGACAAGCTCAAGTACCTCGCGGGTTCCGAGTCCGGCATGGCCGTGTGGATCAACGACGCGACGCCCGAGCAGATCGCGGAGCGCCTTCGCGCGGCGGGCTGAGTACCGGGCGCGGCATACTCATCTGCGAAACACAGGTTCGGCTCAGGAACCTCTCAGGCCCGGCCGCTTAGGTGAGGACATGACCGAGAACGACCCCCACGCGCACGACTCCGCGGCGGGTCGCCAGAACCCGGGTGCCCAACCGGGCACCGAGGGTCAGGCGGCCTGGAGCCAGCCCACCGCCCCCGGCGCGTCACCCGCGCCCGCGTCCGGTGAGCAACCCACGTACGGCGAGCAGCCCACGTACGGCGAGCAGGCGCAGCAGCAGAACCCCGGCTACGCCACGGCGAACCCGTGGTCCGCGCAGGGCGCGCAGACCGGTCCGATGGGCTACAACAACCCGTACCCGCCCACTGGTGGCACGACGCAGCAGCAGTACGCGGCCCCGGGGACCTACAGCGTTCCCCCGGCCCCCGCGCCCAAGAAGTCCGGCCCGGGCAAGCTGCTTGCGGCCGTCGCCGCGATCGCGCTCGTCATCGGCGGCGTGGCGGGCGGCACCGTCGGCTACCTCACGGGCGGCTCGTCCGGCCCGTCGGTCAACGCGCTCGACCAGCCGAAGCCCGCGCAGCAGACGGGCAACGCGCCGGCCGGCTCCATCGAGTCCGTCGCGCAGAAGCTGTCGCCGAGCGTCGTCGAGCTGCAGGTCTCCGGCCGCACGGCCGCGGGCGAGGGCTCCGGGTTCGTGCTCAGCACCGACGGCTACATCCTCACCAACAACCACGTGGTCGAGGTCGCCGCCAACGGCGGCCAGATCCAGGCCGTGTTCCAGGACGGCAGGAAGGCCGCCGCGAGCGTCGTCGGGCGCGACCCGACGACCGACATCGCCGTGGTGAAGGTCAACAACGTCAGCGGGCTGACCCCGGTCGAGCTCGGCCGGTCCGACGACCTGCGCGTCGGCCAGCCGGTGGTCGCCATCGGCTCGCCGTTCGAGCTCAGCGGCACGGTCACCTCCGGCATCGTCAGCTCCCTGCACCGGCCGGTGCAGGCCGGCGGCGACGAGACCGACCAGACCACGGTCATGGACGCCATCCAGACCGACGCCGCGATCAACCCCGGCAACTCCGGTGGCCCGCTCGCGAACATGAACGGCCAGGTCATCGGCATCAACTCCGCCATCTACAGCCCGAACAGCGGGCAGGGTGGCCAGGGCGGCCAGGCGCAGGGCGGCAACGTCGGCATCGGTTTCGCCATCCCGATCGACCAGGCGCGCCGCACGGCCAACGACATCATCAAGACCGGCCACGCCACGCAGACGTTCATCGGCGCCAAGGTCGCCGACGCCCCGCAGGGCGGCGCGCAGCTCGGCGACATCACGCCGGGCAGCCCCGCCGAGAAGGCCGGCCTCAAGTCGGGCGACATCGTCACGAAGATCGACGACCGCACCATCGACAGCGCCGACACGCTCATCGCGGCCGTCCGCACCCGCGCCCCCGACGAGAAGGCGACGTTCACCCTCTCCGGCGGCCGCACCGTGCAGGTGACCCTCGGCGGCCAGCCGGTACCGGCCAACTGATCGCTCGGTCGCCGGGCGCGACCGAGACCAACCACGGCTCGACCCCCTGGGCAGGGGCCGGACCCTTGAAGGCCACGCGCGACCGGGCACTCGATGCCGGTCGCGCGTGGCCGTTCTGCGTTGCCGGAGTGTTCGGCAAACAGGCTCGGACTCACGTGGCCTCGCGGCGGTTGATCGTTGCCGCCGGGGCTCAGCAAGGCTGCTCGCGGCGGAACTCCGCGAGCTGGTTCCCGGTGCGGACGAATGCGCTCGGCGGCTCGAAGAGCCTTTGGCCGGAAGGTTCGGTGACCGCCAACGGTATGGCGGCATCCGGCTCGCGGCGCTTCAGGCGCGGGCGGTTGCGTTGTCCGGAAGATTCCTCGGTCATTCCCGGCACTGTGACCAGGCTCTTTGCCCGGTAAGGAAAATTCGTGGGCAATCGATGTTTAGCCCGCACAACCTGTGGGCACCTCACACCCCGCACGGAGACCTCTCCGTACCGAGTCGGAGGCGGTACGGAGAGGTCTTCGGCGTCTTCTCGGGGTTATTGCGCGGCAACGCTCTTCGCCGCGGGGCGACGTGGCTTCCGGTGCGCGAGCACCATGCGGGCCGCCCCGGTGAGGATCACGACGGCCCACACCACCGCCAGCGTCAGCAGCAGCCCCGCCCAGGTGTTGCCGTCGTGCAGGCCCGGCTTGGGGATGACGCCGTAAGTGCGCCACAGCAACGGGAACGCGATGAACCCGAGCACGGCCGTCAGCACCGCCCCCACCTGAACCGGTGCCCGCCACACCGTGGGCAGCACACGCGAAAGCAGCAGACCGAGGACGCCCGCCACCGGTGCGAACACAGCGTCGTTCACGATCGGGCCGCCGCCGATCCACAGCACGGTCTTGAAGCTCTCCGGCCACGCGGGCGCGGCGTAGTCGATGAACAGTGACGCGCCGAAGCCGAGCGCCGCGAGGCCCACGAGCGCGAGCAGGATCCGGATGACCTTCACAGCACCTCCAGCTTTTCGACCCACTTCGTCTGGAGCACGCCCGGGCGGCTCGGCGCGATCACGCGGCACGGGTAGCCGTGGTCGACGTCGAGCACCTCGCCGTTGAGCTCCAACGCCAGCAGGGTCAGGTCGTCGGCCGTGTGCTCGCCCGGGAGCGTGCTGGCGCCGTACAGACCGGTCTTGTCGAGCGACGACACGCGCACCGCCGCGCCCGGCTCGGCCCCGACCGCGCGCAGCAGCGTCGGGAAGGAGATCCCGCGCCAGCTCGCCATCTCGCTCCAGCCCTCGACGCACGCGATCGGGAGGTCGGCGCTCACCTGGGGCAGCGCCCGCAGGTCGGCCAACGTGAACTGTTTCGTCCCGCCCCGCGTCACCACCGACAGCCGCCAGCACGGATCGACCGCCGTCCGCGTCACGCGCGCCGCGACGGCCGTGCGGTTCACCGGCAGCTTCTGCAGGCCCTTGTCGGTCTTCCACGACAGCCCGGAGACGTCCTTCAGCCACGGCACCGTCGCGCCCGCGGTGGACAGCACCGCCACGCCCGTCGCGATCCACGTGGTCCGCAGGAAACCGCGGCGGGTGAACCCGTAGACCGGCTTCTTCTCGGTTTTCTTCGCCGGCTGTTCCTCGGGCTGAGCTGCAGGCTTCGTTTCAGACTCTGCCGGCCCCGCCTCGCGGGTCAGCGCCCGCCGCACGATCGGCAGCTTCACCGCCACGTGCACCACCACCGACCCGATCGCCACCCACGCCACCGCGTAGTGCACTTCCGGGAAGTAGAAGTTCCACGGGTAGTTCTGCGCGACGTTCAGCAACCCCGAGCTCAGCTCGAAGAACGCCGACCCCGACAGCACCAGGATCGACACGCGCTCCAGCGCGTGCGGCAGCGACTTCACCAACGGCCGCTCGAACAGCTTTGGGAAGACGCTCCACAGCTTCGCCAGCAGCAGGGGGATCGCCGCGATGCCCGAGATCACGTGCGCGCCCTGCGTCAGGCGGTACAGCCACACCGGACGGCTGGGCCAGAAGAACCACTCCGGCGGGTGCTGGATCAGGTGGCTGAGCAGGCCCGTGACGAAGCAGATGAGGAACGCCAGCCCCAGCAGCGAGCCGATCCGCGCCGTCACGCGCTCGCCGTGCGCTCCGCCCTTGAACTGCTCCTCACGCGGGATCGGCAGCTTCTCGATCCGCTCGTCGACGCGCGCTTTCGCTTGCTCCGCCCGGACCTTCGCGCGCGCGGCGCCCGCCCGCGCCCGCGCGGCCCGCTCGCCGAACCGCCCCTGCGCCTCGGACACGCGCGTGTCGAAGCGCTTCCACGCCGCGACGACCCGGTGTTCCCGTGACGGCTCGGGCTCTGCCGCGGTGTCCACGGAGCCTCCGGCTCGTGTCTCGTCCGCGGGAGTTTCGTCGGCCAGATCCCGGCCGGTGGGCTTCTCGTCGGTCATGACCGCTCCAGCCTCGCGAACCAGCGGTGTCCCCGGCTCGTGGTCCAGTCCACGCGGAACCCCGCGCGCATGGCGACTTCCGCGATCGCGTCGACCCCGACCCACGCCCAGCCGAACCACGGCCCCGACGAGCCCGGCAGCAGCCGCACCGCCTCCCGCCGCACGCCCCGCCCCGGCGGCTCCAGCTCCACCAGCACGTTCCCCTCGGGCGCGATCAGCTCCCGCATCCGGTCCAGCAGCACGACCGGTTCGCCCCCGATGCCGATGTTTCCATCAGCCAGCAACGCGTGGTGCCAGCGTCCTTCGCCGGGCAGCGGCTGGAAGACGTCGCGCCGCAACGCCACCGCGCCCCGCTCCTGCGTCAGCCGCACGGCCGTGGGCGAGCTGTCCACTCCCAGTGCCACCACACCGCGCTTCGCCAACGCCGCCGTGAGCCGGCCCGGGCCGCAGCCGATGTCAAGCGTCGGGCCGTCGCACGCGTCGAGCAGCACGGTGTCACCCAGGTCGCACCCGTCGGTCCAGCGGTCGACGGGCAGGTCGACCCGATCGCCGTTGGCGAGCTCCAGCCAGCAGTGCTGCCCCAGCAGCCCGCGGTCGAACTCCGTGCCGGTACTCAGTTTTCTCACGCCACTTCCCGTCCTTCGACCGCACGCACGGCCGCCGCGAACCGCCCGCGTGGCGCCTCCGCGGCCACGCGCACGGCGTCACCCATCGTGTCTACATCGGACAGCTCCGGCAGTGGCCCCGCCGCCAGACCGACCGCGGCCAGCGCCCGAAGCGTGCGAACGCCCGTGTCCTCTTGCGACATCGGCACGCCCGCCAGCACCTGCGCGTGGTGCGGGTCCCTGAGCCCGAGCCCCCACCAGCCGCCGTCTTCGGCCGGTCCGAGCACCGCGTCGTGCACACCGTGCAGCACTGGCTCGATCGACGCGCCCAGCAGCTCCGGCGTCACCTGCGGTGTGTCCATGCCGATCTGCAGCACCGGCAGCGCGGCGTGCACCGACGCCGTGTCGGCGTGCGCGTTGGCCAGCCGCGCCCCGAAGTCCCAGCCGCGCTGGGCGATCACCGTCGCCCGCCGCAGCGACCGGCCGATCTCGCTTCCGCGCGCGGCCGAGCCGAGATCACCGGTCATCGCGACCACTGGCAGCGCGCCCGGCGTCGCGCACACCGCGTCGAGCGTGTCGAGCAACGCCGCCGCGGCGATCTCCGCGGCCTGCCGCGCCGTCGCGGGCGGGCACAGGCGGGTCTTCGCGAAGCCGGGCACGGGCGCCTTCGCGACCACGAGCACGCAGAACCGGGAGGTCATCGGGCCAGCACCCGCCCGAAGTCGCGGACCGCGCGCAGCGTGCCCCGCACCGACCCGGACACCTTCGACTTCGTGCCCTTCGCACGCTCCCTGTAGGTCACGTCGAACTCCCGCACCCGCCAGCCCGCGCGTTGCGCACGGATCAGCAGCTCCAGCGGATAACCGAAGGCGCGATCGGTGACGCCCAGCGCCAGCAACGCGTCCCGCCGTGCGGCCCGCAGCGGCGCGATGTCGCGCACGGGCAGCCCCCGGCTGCGCAGCAACAGCGAAAGCACGGCATTGCCCGCCCGCGCGTGCCACGGCCACACGCCCGCGTGCGTCGGCACCCGGCGCCCCACCGCGAGGTCGGCGCCGCCTTCCACCGCGGCCACCAGGCGCGGCAGGTCGCAGAGGTCGAGGGAACCGTCGGCGTCGGCGAAGCACACGATGTCCGCCGTCGCGGCCTCGAGCCCCGTGTGCACGGCCGCGCCGTACCCGCGGCGGGGCTCGTCCACCACCTTCGCGCCGAGCGCGGCCGCCACATCGGGCGAGCCGTCCGACGAGCCGTTGTCCACCACGATCGCGCGGAACCCCGCCGGCAGCGCGGCCAGCACACCGGGCAGCGCGCCCGCCTCGTCGAGGCACGGGAGCACGACGTCTACCTGAAGATCGCTCACCCGGCGTACGCTAGGTCCGTAGTGGACGGTCGAGAACCCTTACGGTGCTTACCGAATCATGACGCGTACCCAGTTCTTACCGAGTTCTCACGGCTGCCTCTTCCAGGCCCGTGAGAGACCTCGGCCGGGGTTATCGTGCGGTCGATGAGCGAGTCGACTTCGGCTGCCCGGCTCGCCGAGCCGCCCGCGCCACCACCCGAGCCCCGCCGCGCCGGCGCGCGCGGCGACGTGATCGCGGTCGGCGCCGCTCTCGCGCTGGTCGCCGCCGCGGCCGCCGTCGGCGTCTACTACAACCGTCCGAACTCCGGCGTGGTGATCTTCGCGCCCACCGCGCCGATCTTCGCCCACTGGCTGCCCCACGTGGGCCCGGGCTCGGTGTTCGCCGTGCTGGTCGCGGCCGCCGTGGTCCTGTGGGGCCCCGCGGTCGCGGCCCGGCTGTCCTGGCGACGGGCCCTCGCCGCCGGGTACGCGACGTCACTCGCCTGGATCTTCTCCCTCACCATGATCGACGGCTGGTCGCGCGGCTTCACCGGCCGCCTGACCACCCCGCAGGAGTACCTCCACGAGGTGCCGGGCATCACGGACATCCCGCGGTTCCTGCGCGAATTCAGCTCCCGCATCCTCGACTTCCAGCCGAACTCGTGGACCACGCACGTCTCCGGCCATCCGCCGGGCGCGACGCTGGTGTTCGTCTGGCTCGACCACCTGGGCCTGCGCGGCGGCGCCTGGGCCTCCACCGCCGTGGTCCTGGTCGCCGCGCTCGTCGCCGTCGCCGTGCCGGCCACCGTCGCCCTCCTCGGCCGCCAGAGCGCCGCCCGCGCCGTGCTGCCCTTCGCCGCGCTCTCGCCGGGCGCGGTGTGGCTGGGCGTCTCCGCTGACGGCCTCTTCGCCGGCGTCACGGCCACCGGCATCGCCCTGCTCGCACTGGCCGCCGTCGGCTTCACCCACGGCCGCCGCTACGCCGTGCCCACCGCGCTGGCTTCGGGCGTGCTCCTCGGCTACGGCGCCTTCCTCTCCTACGGCCTCGTGCTGCTCGGCCTCGTCGCGCTCGCCGTCGCCGTGCTCGGCCGCCAGCGGCGCGCCGCCGCCCTCGCCGTGGTCGGAGCCCTGGCCGTGGTGGCCGCCTTCGCGCTGGCCGGCTTCTGGTGGCTCGACGGCTACCACCTCGTCGTCGAGCGCTACTACCAGGGCATCGCCACCCTTCGGCCATACTCGTACTGGGTGTGGGCCGACCTGGCCGCCGTCGCCGTCGCTGCCGGCCCGGCGGTGGTGGCCGCCGCTCGCCGCGGGGTCACCGGGGCGTTCCTGCCCGAGTCGCGCCGCGGCCTGCTGCGCGACCCGGTGCTGCTGCTCGGCATCGCCGCCGTGGTCACGATCGTGTTCGCCGACGTGTCCGGCCTGTCGAAGGCGGAGGTGGAACGCATCTGGCTACCGTTCGGCGCGTGGCTGCTGCCGATGACGGCCCTGTTGCCCGCACCCGGCCGCCGCTGGTGGCTGGCCGGGCAGGCGATGACCGCCTTGGCGGTCAACCATCTTCTTCTGACGAGCTGGTGAGGTGAGGCATGGAGGACCAGGCCGGGCGCGTGCTCGTGGTCGACGACGACGAGACGGTGCGCGACGTCGTCCGCCGCTACCTCGAAGTCGCCGGCTTCACGGTCGACGTCGCGGGTGACGGCGCCGCGGGCCTCGCGCTGTTCGCCGAACGCGACCCCGACCTCGTGGTGCTCGACGTGATGATGCCGGGCATCAACGGCCTCGAGGTCTGCCGCCGCCTGCGCCAGGTGAGCCACGTGCCCATCGTGATGCTCACCGCCCTCGGCGAGGAGGAGAACCGCATCGCAGGCCTCCAGCTGGGCGCCGACGACTACGTCACCAAACCCTTCAGCCCCAAGGAGCTGGCGCTGCGCGTGGCCTCGGTGCTGCGCCGCGCCCGCATGCCGCGCGCCGCGCCTCCCGCGCCTGAGCTCGTAGACGGCGACCTGCGCCTGCAGATGACCGCCCGCCAGGCCACCCTCGGCGGTGCCGAGCTGCCGCTGACCACGCGCGAGTTCGATCTGCTCGCGTTCTTCCTCGGCCACCCCGGCGTGGCCTTCTCCCGCGCCGACCTGCTCGAGAAGGTGTGGGGCTGGGACTTCGGCGACCAGTCCACGGTGACCGTCCACGTGCGACGGCTGCGCGAAAAGATCGAACGCGACCCGGCCAAGCCGACGCGGGTCGCCACCGTCTGGGGCGTCGGCTACCGCTACGACCGGGAGCAGTCATGATCAATACCGGTGAATCCGCCCTGGACATGCTCACCCACGTCCTGCACATCCTGCCGTTCGCGCTCCTGTTCGCGCTTCCGGTGGCCGCGGTGGGCGGGCTGGTGCTCTACAAGCTGCGCAACCGCTCGCTGGCCACCACGATGACGGTGCTCGTGCTCATCCCGGTGGTCGCTCTGCTCGTCGGCGTCATCGGCATCAGCGGCTTCATGTTCACCGAGGCCCTGATGACGGAGCTGCTCGTCTGCCTGCTCGTCGCCCTCGTGACGGTGCCCGCCGCGATCGTGCTCGGCCGCGTGATCGCGCGCCGCAGCGTGTGGGAGCGCGAGGCGCGTGAACGCGAACGCGCCGCTGAAGCGTCCCGGCGCGAGCTCGTCGCCTGGATCAGCCACGACCTGCGCAGCCCGCTCGCCGGCATCCAGGCCATGGCCGAAGCGCTGGCCGACGGCGTGGTCTCCGAACGTCACGAGGTCGCCGACTACGCGCAGCGCATCAGCAGCGAGACCACCCGGCTCTCGGGCATGGTGGGCGACCTGTTCGAGCTCTCCCGCATCACCGCGGGCGCGCTGGAACTCACCATGTCCGCCGTGCCGCTGCGCGACGTCGTGAGTGACGCGGTCGCCGCGCAGTCACCCGTGGCCGAGCGCAAACGCGTGCGTGTGCTGGAGAACGCCGAGGCCTGGCCGGTCGTGTCCGGCAGCGACCCGGAGCTCGCGCGAATCGTGCGCAACCTCGTCTCCAACGCCATCCGCCACACTCCGCCGGACGGCACGGTCGCCGTGCAGCTCGACATCGACGGCGACCAGGCCATCCTCGCCGTCGACGACTCCTGCGGCGGCATCCCTGACGACGAGATCGGCCGCGTCTTCGACGTCGCCTTCCGCGGCACCCAGGCCCGCACCCCCGACCGCAGCGGCACGACCTCCGGCGGTGGCCTCGGCCTGGCGATCGCCAAGGGCCTCGTGGAAGCCCACAGTGGTCACATCGGCGTGCACAACCACGGCCCCGGCTGCCGGTTCGAGGTCCGGCTGCCGCTGGCCAAGGTCGCCGCGTCCGTCTGACCGATCCATCGCACAACCGACCACAGTGGACGGACGCGATCAGCCGACGGTGACAGCCTCCACCGGCTCCGCCACCCGGTCCGCGGTCACGCGGAAGAACTGCATCCCCGGGAAGTGCGCGGGCGCGACGACCGTGTCGGTGCCCGCGACCTGGCGCAGCCACTGCTGGCGCGTGAGCAGCGCGAGCGACGGATCGCTGTCGCTGATGAACCGGATGTTCGAGTCGACCAGCTGCGCCGGCGTGTGGAGCACGTCGCCGAGCAGCACCACGCGACGGTCGTCCGCGGTGATGTCCACGACGTAGTGACCCGGCGTGTGCCCGGGCGCGTGCCGCGCGGTGACGCCCGGCGCGATCTCCGCGTCCCCGTTCAAGGCACGCAGATGTCCGTGGCTGCGCACGGTTTCCAGGCCGATCCGCGTCCAGTCGTGGCGCCCGACCGGCTCGACGAGCGCGGCCCAGTCCTGCGCGCCGTAGAGCACCGTGGCGTTCGGGAAGTACGGCTTCCCTTGCGGAGCCAGCCAACCGACGTGGTCGGAATGCAAGTGCGTCAACAGAACTGTGTCGATGTCGGCCGGCGAGCACCCGGCCTCGGCGAGCGCGATGGGCAGGCCGCCGCCCGCGCCCATGTCGCCGTCGTCGGGCCGCAGGCCCTCCGGGAACTCGATCTCACGCGGGCCGAGCCCCGCGTCGACGAGGATCGTCCGGCCGTTGCCGCGGACGAGGAACGCACCCGTGGGCACGTGGACCGTGCCGTCTTCCGCGAACGCGCCGGGATGTCTCCCCGCGTCGAGCCCCGGGAAGAACGGCGCCGGCAGCCGGATCTGGCCGTCGGCCAGCGCATGGATCTCGATGTTCCCCACCTCGATGGACCGCATGCACACGACCAAGATCACCGCGCCCGGAAATAATTCCGGGAAGTGACCTTCGTCTCAAGCGGGTCTCAGGGGCCGACGGGCGCGCGCAACTCCGCCGTGGCGAACGAGGCGATGCCGTCCTCGAACGTCGTTTCCGCCGTGAATCCCAGCAGTTTCCTGGCCAGAGCGGGATCGGCGACCACGTGCCGGACGTCCGCGGGCCGCGCGCCGCCGACGATCCGCGGCTCCGGCCCGCCGTACGCACGCGCCAGTTCTCGCGCGAGGTCGCCGACGGTGTGCGGATCACCCGAGCAGACGTTGA
This sequence comes from Amycolatopsis sp. NPDC005232, assembly GCF_040607795.1. Lineage (NCBI taxonomy): Bacteria > Bacillati > Actinomycetota > Actinomycetes > Pseudonocardiales > Pseudonocardiaceae > Amycolatopsis > Amycolatopsis sp. NPDC005232. The sequence goes on from NZ_JBEXHL010000016.1 coordinate 169,564, forward strand.
GCGGCGTGATGTCTCCGCTCGGCCCTTCGGCGTGCAGCGCCAAGGCGTTGATGCGGGCGACGTCGTGGACGTGGACGAAATCCCGTTGCTGCCGCCCGTCCTCCAGCACGGTCGGCGCCTCACCGCGCTCGAGCGACGAACGGAACAGCGACGCCACCCCGGCGTATGGCGTGTTCTGCGGCATCCGCGGGCCGTATACGTTGTGGTAGCGCAACGCCCACACCGTGCCGCCGGTCTGGCGCGCCCACGCGCCGGCGAGGTGCTCCTGCGCCAGTTTCGTTGCGGCGTAAGTACTCCTGGGCAGAAGTGGTGCACCTTCGGGCACAAGTTGCCAATGCAGCTCCACGCCGCAGTCGCCGCACGTGGGCTCGAACCGCCCGGCGTCCACATCGGACTGCCGCCGTGGCGAAGGCGGCACGATCCCGTGGCGCGGGCACGAGTAGCGGCCCTCGCCGTAGACGACCATCGACGACGCCAGCACGAGCTTGCGGACGCCGGCCGCGTGCATCCCGGCGAGCAGCACCGCCGTGCCGTAGTCGTTGTTCAGCGCGTACGACGGCGCGTCCGACGGATCCACGCCGTGCCCGACGACGGCCGCCTGGTGGCACACCGCATCGACGCCGACAAGCAGCTCGGCGACCTCGTCGGGGTCCGTGACGTCGCCGCGCACGAACAGGTGGCGGCCCGTGTACTCCGGCGGCGTGGCCGTGCCGTGGGCGGTGGACAGGAGGGTGTCCAGCACCACGACCTCGTCGCCCGCGTCGGCCAATCGGTCCGCGACGTGGGACCCGATGAACCCGGCTCCACCGGTGATCAGTACTCGCACACCGCCGACGCTAGGGCGCGCGGACCGGACCACGCCCGTTCCGACCGGACCACGTCACCGAATCGTCAGGAATCACCCGCCCACGGCGGCGGGCGGGTGCCGTCACCGGATACGGTGTCGGCATGGAACGGAGCGCACAGCGGCTGGGCCGGGCCCTCGTGGTGATCGTGGACGACCGGGTCGCCCACGGGGAGCACGAGGACAACACCGGACCGCTCGTCACCGAGCTGCTCGAAGAGGCCGGCTTCATCGTCGACGGCGTCGTGGTGGTCGAGGCCGAGACCGCCGGTATCCGCAACGCGCTCAACACCGCGGTGATCGGCGGTGCCGACCTCGTGATCACCGTCGGCGGCACCGGTGTGTCGCCGCGCGACCGCACGCCCGACGCCACGGCCGGCGTGCTCGACCGGCCGATCCCGGGCATCGGCGAGGCGCTGCGCGCGTCCGGCCTCGCCGCGGGCGCGGTCGACGCCGGCATCTCCCGAGGCCTCGCGGGCGTCTCGGGCAGCACGCTGGTGGTCAACCTCGCCGGCTCGCGCGCCGCGGTGCGCGACGGCATGGCCACCCTGTCGTCGCTCGTGCCGCACGTGATCGACGAGCTCTCCGGCCTCGACGAGGTCTGAACCCCTCGCACATCAGCCGCCGCGCCTGGCCCGTCACCACGAGGGCCAGGCGATTGGCGTCTCTCTGTGCAGTTGTCAAACAGCGGGTGGGACGATGGGGTCATGCCACGTGAAGAACCCCGTCCCTCCGACACCGCGGCCGAGCGCCGCCGGGTCGACGAGATCTTCGGCGACGTGCTGCCCGAGACCACCTCGGATGAGCGAGGCCTGAGCGGGGACACCCCGGACTCCTGGTACCTGGAGAACCGGCCACCGCACCACGACCGCTGACCCTCAGTCGCCCGACCTGGTGGCCTGGGCGCGCAGCAGGTCGCGGGTCTCCTTGAGCAGCTCGACGTCGGTGGGCTCCGCCGGACCTGGCTCCTGACCGCGCTTGCGGCGCTCCTGCAGGTGCTTCACCGGCAGCACGAACAGGAAGTACACGATCGCGGCGACGATCACGAAGTTGATCGCCGCGTTGATCACCGAGCCGAAGTCCAGGAACGTGCCCTTGTTCGACTCGAAGATGTAGAAGCCGAGGCCCTGAGCGGCGTCGCTGCCCCCGATCGCGTTGATCAGCGGCTTGATCAGACCCGTGGTGAACGCGGTGACGATCGCGGTGAACGCGGCGCCGATCACGACCGCGACCGCGAGGTCCACGACGTTTCCGCGCATCAGGAAGTCTTTGAAGCCCTTCAGCATGTGCCACTCCTCGAGAGGTTCAGATGGGGGTGCCGTCGCCCATCGGAACAGGGACGGGTTAGCGGAGAGTAACCGTAACCGGTCGTTCCAGCGACGTCGCAGCGACCTCGGTGGCAACGTTCACAGGGAGCGCGAGGAGCACCAACGGGCCTTTGTCGGGTGCGATCACCCCCTGGCCCCCGCCTTCGGGACGGTGCACGGTGACCACCGTGGCGTCCTTCACCAGCTCAGCGGCGGTGTGCGTGGCGTCGGGAGCCGCCACGACGTCCACGTGCTGACCCGGCCGCAGCAGCTCCGCCACGCCCGCGTCGGCGAGCCGGACGGCGACCGTGACCGTGCCGGATTCCCCCTTGGCAGGGAGAGTGGTTCCCAGCAGGCGGACGTCCGTGAGCGGCTCACCCGCACGGGCGGCGCCGGACAGCAACCGGCCCACGACCGCGCCGACGTCACCGAGCGCGCCGGCCGGCCGGACGTCGTCGGGAAGGTCGGCCAGCCGGAGATCGGCGGCGCGCAGCACCGAGCCCGCGGGCAGATCCCGCGCGGCCACGACGGTGGCGGTGGAGGGCGCACCACGGGCGGAGGCTGGGTGCAGAAGGACGAGCAAGCCGGCCAACAGCAGGGCCGCGGCCAGGAACCGGCGAAGCAGCCGGGCACGCCTGCCGCGCAGCAAGTGCAGATCGGTCAGGCGGTTGAGCAAGGTGTCCACGGTCGTCCCCTCGTCGGTTCCCGTGCGGCGCGGTGCCGCACGAAACCGACGTTAGGGACGGTGTTGACCAGCGGAAAGAGGATCTTCCGCGACCTGTGGACAACTACCCCCTTGTGGATAACTCCGGGGTCAGGAGGCGGTCGAAGCCGTTTTCGTCGTGGTCGAGGAGGACGATGAAGAGTCCGTCTTCGACTCGCTCTTGGTCTCCGTCTTGGTCTCGGACTTCGCCGGGGTGGCGGCCGTGGTCGAGGACTTCGACGCGTCGCGCGAGTCGGTGCGGTAGAACCCGCTGCCCTTGAAGACCACGCCGACCGAGCTGAAGACCTTGCGCAGCGGACCGGAGCACTGGGGGCAGACGGTCAGGCTGGCGTCGGAAAAGGACTGCACCGCCTCGAAGCGGTGGTCGCATTCCTTGCAGGCGTACTGGTACGTGGGCACTGGAGCTCCTTCATGCAACTGGCACTCGTGAGACAAGAGTGCCAACCCAATTGTGCTGGACGGCATTCCCCGTGCGCAATTCCCCCTGGCTCACATCACTGTGGAAGCGGGCAACCGAACCAGGCCCGCGGGGGTCAGTGCCCCGGTCATCGGGACATCGTGGGCCTCACCTGGGAGCGAATCCACCAGCTCCTCGGCCCGGACCACGGCGAACCGGTCCGCGTCGCCCGAAGTGAGCGACCGGTCATAGTGACCAGCGCCACGTCCGAGCCGCACCCCGCGGCGGTCCACGGCGAGCGCGGGCACGAGCACCACATCGGCCTCCGACACGGCGTCGACCCCCAACCTCGGCCCCGAGGGCTCGAGAATGCCGCGCAGCCGGCCGGGCACGAGCGTCGACTCGTCCGTGTAAACGGCCCAATCCAGCGGTCCGACGACGTCCGGGATCACCGGCAGCAATACGCGTGAACCCGCCTTGACCAGGGCGTTGAGCAGCGAAACGGACCCCGGCTCGGTGTCGAAGGGCACATACGCGCACACGGTTCCCGCCGCGACCGAAGCGGCTGCGGAAGCCAGCGCCGCGGCCTCTGCCGCATGCTCCGAAGGGCTCACTGAGGCGCGCGCCTGAAGAACTCGCGCACGCCACTCCGCCTTGCTCAGGTGCTCATTGCCCGGTGCCAGCATGCGACCACGTTAGGCTTTGCGCCCATGACGGGCGCCTCAACCTCCCAGACGTTCAGAACAGCCATCGTGCCTGCGGCCGGACTCGGGACCCGGTTCCTGCCGACCACGAAGGCGGTGCCGAAAGAGCTACTGCCCGTGGTCGACACACCGGGGATCGAGCTCGTCGCGAGCGAAGCCGCGGCCGCGGGGGCGAAACGCCTGGTGATCGTGACCTCGCCCGGCAAGGACGCCGTGGTCAAGTACTTCGAGGCGCAGCCCGAGCTGGAGAAGACGCTCGAGGCCAAGGGCAAGACCGAGCTGCTCGAGAAGGTGCGCCGCGGCACGGAGCTGCTCGACGTCGAGGTCGCCATCCAGGAGCAGGCCCTGGGGCTGGGCCACGCCGTCGCGCAGGCCGAGCCGAACCTGACTGACGAGGACGAGGCCGTCGCCGTGCTGCTGCCCGACGACCTCGTGCTGCCCACCGGCGTGCTCGACCGCATGTCGGCCGTGCGCGCGCAGTACGGCGGCAGCGTGCTCTGCGCGTTCGACATTCCCAAGGAGCAGATCTCGCCCTACGGCGTGTTCGACGTCTCCGACACCGGCGACCCGGACGTGAAGCAGGTTCACGGCATGGTCGAGAAGCCGCGGCCGGAAGACGCGCCGTCGACCTACGCGGCGGCCGGGCGTTACCTGCTCGACCGGGCGATCTTCGACGCGCTGCGCCGGATCGAGCCGGGCTCCGGCGGCGAGCTCCAGCTGACCGACGCCGTGGCGCTGCTGATCAAGGAAGGCCACCCCGTTCACGTGGTCGTGCACCGCGGCGGACGACACGACCTGGGGAATCCGGGTGGTTTCCTGCGCGCCGCCGTCGATTTCGCGCTTGAAACGCCCGAATACGGGCCATCGTTACGGACGTGGCTGACCGAACGGATCGGGACCGAACGCCCATGACGGACTCCCTCGACGCTGCCCCGGCCGAAGAGGCCCCGGAACCCGCGGAGGCGGAGCTGCGCTCTGTCGACGCGCAGATCGCGCTGACGCTGGACGCCGCCGTCCGGCCGCGGCCGGTCCGCGTGGCGATCTCCGAGGCGCAGGGGCTGCTGTGCGCGGAGGAGGTGGTCGCCGAGCACGCCCTGCCCGGCTTCGACCAAGCCGCCGTGGACGGTTACGCGGTGCGCAGCGTCGACGTCCGCGCCGCCGGCGAGGAGCCGGTGCAGCTGCCGGTGGTCGGCGAGATCCAAGCCGGGTCCCGCCAGCCGCGGCGGCTGCAGCCGGGGCAGGCGGTGCGCGTCGACACCGGCGCGCCGCTGCCGACGCTCGCCGACGCCGTCGTGCCCACCGCGTACACCGACGGGCACCAGGCCAAGCTCACCGTGCACAAGTCCGTGCCTTCCGCCGCGTACGTGCGCCGCGCGGGCGAAGACGTACAGATCGGCGACGTCGCCGTGCGCAAGGGCGACACCATCGGGTCCGCGCAGGTGGGCCTGCTGGCCGCCGTCGGGCGCGCGAAGGTGCTGGTCTACCCGCGGCCGCGCGTGTCGATCGTGTCCGTGGGCGACGAGCTCGTGGACGTCGACCGCACGCCCTCGACCGGCCAGGTCTACGACGTCAACTCTTACGCGCTGGCCGCGGCCGCGCGCGACGCCGGCGCCGAGGTGAGCCGCGTCGGCATCGTGCCGAGCGACCCGAAGCGGCTGCGCGAGATCGTCGAGGGCCGGCTGCTGATGTCGGAGATCGTGGTGGTCGCGGGCGGTGCCGGCGGCGCTTCCGGCGACGAGGTGCACGCCGCGTTGTCCGACCTCGGCCACATCGACATGACGCGAGTGGGGATGCACCCGGGCTCGGTGCAGGGCTTCGGGCGGCTCGGCCCGGACTCCGTGCCGACGTTCCTCATCCCCGGTAACCCGATGAGCGCCCTGGTGGTGTTCGAGGTCCTGGTCAGACCGCTGATCCGCGCCGCGCGCGGCACGCGAAACCCGCACCGGCGGATCGTCGGTGCACGGTTGCTGTCGCCGATCACGTCGACAAAGGGACGGCGCGGCTACCTGCGTGGCCAGCTGCTGCGCGACGAGGCCAACGGCGAGTACCTCGTGCAGCCGCTCGGCACGTCGGGCGCGCACCTGCTGGCGTCGCTGGCGGAGGCGAACTGCCTGATCACGGTGGACGAGGACCTCACCGAGGTCGCGGCAGGCGAACAGGTGAAGGTCACGTTCCTCGCGCAGCGGGCGTAGTGGGCTCGTACTCGTACCCGGTCGAAAGCCGCCACCCGGGCTGGCCCGCGAAGCTCGGTGGACTGCGCGTGGCGGCCGGGGTCGTCAGCGTGCGGCCCGTGCGGCTGCGCGACGCCGGAGAGTGGAGCCGCATCCGCCTGCGCGACCGCGACCACCTCGAACAGTGGGAGCCGACGGGGATCGGGCCGTGGCCCGACCGCAACGCGTTCTGGTCGTGGCCCTCGCAGTGGGCGGCCCTGAGAGGTCTCGCGCGGCGCGGGCAATGCCTGCCGTTCACGATCACGGTCGACGGAAAGTTCGCGGGCCAGATCACGGTGGGTAACGTCATCCGCGCCTCGCTGCGATCGGCCTGGATCGGGTACTGGGTGTCGTCCGACATCGTGCGCGGCGGGGTCGCGACAGCGGCTGTCGCCCTCGTGACGGATCACGCCTTCGAAGCGTCCGGCCTGCACCGGCTCGAGGCGACCGTGCGGCCGGAGAACAACGCGAGCATCCGCGTCCTGACCAAGGCCGGCTACCGGCAGGAGGGCCTCTTCGAGCGCTACCTCGACGTCGCCGGCGCCTGGCGTGACCACCTCTGCTTCGCCGTGACGAAAGAGGAGATCGGCGACGGCCTCGTCTCCCGGCTCGTGGCTCTGGGACGCGCCGACCTGCTCTGATGGTGACTACGGGTCCGGTTCCGATCACGCGTTACCACATACTGTGAGATTCACCTAATCCGGTGAGGCAATTTCGTGATCGAACCCGGCGAGTCTGCGTCCCGTGTGTGACTGTTGTGGCTAGCGTGACTACAGCAGAGGATCGGGGGAGGTGACGGGGGATGCCCAGCTCGCTGATCATCGTGGCGCTCGCCGCGGCATGGCTCGTCGTTCTCGTGCCCATGGTGGCTCGCAAGCGCCAGCAGGTGGCACGGACGCCGTCGTCCGCGCTCGCCGCGCGCGTCGTGCGCAGCGGGGGAGCTCGCAGCGAAGGACAGGAGGAGTTCGCCATGTCCGAAAATGCGAAACCTTCGGTGGAGGACGACCTCGCCGAACTCGAGGCGGAGCTCGACTCCGACCTCGAAGAGGAAGAACCGGAACCCGAGCCGCTGTCCCAGCCGGCCGCCGACGTGCGCGACGAACCGTCGCGCACGCGGTCCTCCGGCTACCGCCCGGGCCGCGGCGGCTTCGACCCGGAAGCGGCGGAGATCGCCGCGCGGGCGAAGTACGCGTTCCGCCAGCGGATCGTGGTGATCCTGCTGATCCTCGCCGTCGCGTCGGCCGCCTTCGCGGGCTTCGCGATGTCCGTGGTGTGGTGGGGCAACGCCGTGGTCGACGTGATCCTGGTCGGGTACCTCGCGTACCTACGCCGCCAGGTCCGCATCGAAGACGACATCCGTCAGCGGCGGATGGCGCGGTATGCGCGGGATAGCCGGGAGTCTCGAGAAGCTCGGGAGCCGCTTCCGGCACCGCGCCGCACGGAGCGTCCTGCCGCTTCGGCCTCCGTCGCGCCTCCGGTCGCCGAGGAGGACGACGACTTGGAGGTCGTCTCCCCGACACCCCGCGACATCGTGGAACGCAAGCCATCGCCCATGTCCCGCATCCGCCGCCAGGCCGTCGTGGTCGACCTGGACGACGAAGACCCGGCCTTCGAGGAGCTCGACGAGCCGGGGACCAGCCCGTACCGCCGGGCGGTCGGGGAGTGACCCCCAGCGTTCGGTGCTCTTGGGGTAGCTGATACGCTCTACGAGCACTGAACAAGGGGCTTGCGCTCCTTGGGGGCTGTAGCGCAGTTGGTAGCGCGTCTCGTTCGCATCGAGAAGGTCAGGGGTTCGATTCCCCTCAGCTCCACCCCAAATAGATGGCCCGTGCCCGCGAAGGGCGCGGGCCGTTTTGTGTTCCGCGTGTTTTCTGGGGGTGCAACCCCCAAAGCCCCCGTCCGGGAGGGCTTCGCCCCAGACCCCCCAGCGTGGTTGCGTTAGGTGGGCGTTGGCGGGATGTGGCCGAGGTTCATGGTCGTGGCGGTGAGATGGCAGCCGACGGTGATCCCGATGACGGTCTATTTGTCGGTGCCGAACTGGATGGACCCGGTGTCGGTCTGGTTGTGGAAGAAGGCGTCGTGCGAGCCGGGGCGTCGTGCATGCGTTGTGGCTGGGCTGTGAATCCGTACTTCGCCGCGACAGTACTACCTGGAGAAGATCATCAACCTGCCGCTGGTCCTGCCGGGCATGTCGTCGGGCAGGCGGCGCCGGTTGCTGCGCTCGCTCGTGCCGGAACAGACCACCGAAGACCGATCCCTCCCCGAGTCGCCGCCCCGGTCGACCGTTACGCAGCAAGCCGTCCGGACGTCGAAGACGGGTCCGAAGTGGACGGTCGACGGCGTCCCGAGCGGGGAGGACTTGCGCAGGTGTCCGCCGCGCTGGAGGTCGACCGCCTCGCCCACTTGCAGAAGTGGGTGCCGGTGATCCGCCGGTTCTCCTACGTACTCGCGCCGGCTGCCTGAACTTACGCCGGGATGCGAGCCGATTCACCAGGCGTGTCGGCGCCGAAACGGGTGATGTCCGTGGCCAGGTCCAGGGGGCCGTTGTGGGCGCGGTCGGCGTCCGTGATCTGCGACTGCGGCACGAGCCAGCAGATCTCGAACTCGAGGCCGTCCGGGTCCTTGGCGTAGAGGGCTTTCGTGGTGCCGTGGTCGGTGGAGCCGACGAGGGCGCCCGCGGTGGTGAGGGCGGTGAGGTAGGTCTGGAGGTCCGCGAGGGTGGGGACTTCCCACGCCAGGTGGTAGAGGCCGACGGAACCCGAAGGGGCCGCTGCGGCGTCCGGGAGGGTGAAGACGCCCAGGTCGTGGTCGTTGCGGGAGTCGGGGGCCTGGAGGAAGACGGCGCGGTCCGAGGTGTGCACCGCGCGGAAACCCAGGACGTCGACGTAGAAGGCGCTGCTGCGGGCGGCGTCGTGGACCCAGAGGACGGCGTGGTTCAGACCGCGGATCGGCATGGCGACTCCTTTACAGCGACGGCTTCACAGCGGCAACCACTGCGGCAATTTTCACAGCGGCAGCGCGAACGCGGAACCGCCGTCGTGCCACCACTTCCGGTAGAACTGCGAGTCCTCGACCAGAGCGAGGTACCCGGCGTCGATCTTGGCACACATCTCGTCCACCAGCGAAGCGATCGGGGAGTCGGTGCGCCACGCGAGGACGAGCTCGCGGTAGAGCGGGGTGCCGGTCAGCGACACCGTCGAGATGCCCGTGCGGTCGGTGCCGATGGGGTAGAGCAGGCAGATCGCGCGGCCCTCGGCGGTGAGGGCGAACGCGACGTGCGCCTCGTTCGTCAGGTGCGTGATGCGCTGGTCGAAGCCGGCCGACGTGCAGGTGCGGGCGAAGAACTCGTTCATCCCGCTGTCGTCTCGGTCGGGCATCACCCACTTCTCGCCCGCCAGGTCGGCCAGCGCGACCTCGCCGCGCGCGGCCAAGTCGTGGTGGTCCGCGACGCCGATGAAAAACGGTTCCCGCAGCAGCACGCGGTACTCGACGCCGTCGGGCGGGATCAGTGGGAAGCCCGGGAACGCGCGCATCACGGCGACGTCGAGCTCGCCTGAGCGCAGCAACGCCGTCAGAGCGGTGGTTTCGCGGATCGTGCGGCTGGTGACGTCGCGCCGGGGCAGCATGGTCGTCAACGCGTTCACCAGCAGGCTGAACTGCTGCGCCGGAATCCCGCCGACGCGCACCGGCGCGCCCGCTTCGTGTCGCGCGTTGAGGCGCGCCGAGCGTTGCAGGGCGTCGAAGCTGTGCAGCACCTTTTGCGCGTCGCGCACCAGCTCGGTGCCGGTGTGGGTGGGCAGTACACCTTCGGCCGAACGGACGAACAGTGGCCCGCCGAGGAACTGCTCGATCCGTTTGAGCTGCGTGGTCACCGCCGGCTGCGTGAGGTGCAGGCGGGCCGCGGCTCTGCGCAGGCTGCCGGCCTCGGCGATCGCGACCACGAGTTCGAGGTGCCGGATTTCCAAGCGCATGGGGAAAACATTATCGCCGGATGCAATAGGGCCGATCCCGTGATGATCATGGCCACGCCGCATCGCGCCTGGTTACGGTGCCCGGCGTGACATCTTTGGTCCCCGTTCCGCTCATCGGGAAAACAACGCTTCCCGTGCTGTTCTCCGACGAAGTGCTGCAGCGGTTCCTCGACGCGGCAGCCATCGAATACGCGTTCATCACGCCCGAGGAACCGAGACCGTGTTTCGCTGTGCTGCTCGGCACCTTCGCCGAAGACGCGCTGATCGTCTCGGACCTCGCGTTCGGCCGCAACGCGCGGGTCACCGACCCGAGCGCGCGTGAAGAGTTCGCGACCACGATCGTGCCGAAATTCGGCTCTGCGTATGAGAATTCGGTGCGCGCGTGGTGGCTGGATCCCGCCGATCTGCTGCGCATCACCCGCGAGGCCGACGCGCGTGGTCTGGACGTGCTCGGGTCCGTCCACCTGCACCCGGACTGGCATCGCCTCGGGCCTGAATGCGAACGCGGCCGCCCGCTCAGCGAGCGCCCGACGCCGATGGACACGTACGTCTTCCGCAGCACGGGCTGGCCGCTCAACGTCGTGTGTTACCTCGAACGGCAGCACGGCGAGTTCTACTACTCGCTGGCCGCGTGGAACGGCGACTGCGAATCGCTCCCGCTGCGCGTGGGGATGGTGACGGCGTGAACGAGTCGATTCGCGCGCTCTGGCGCACCATGGCCGACGGCTGGGCCCGCGGCGACGCAACGCAGTTCGCTTCCGTCTTCGCGTCCGACGTCGACTTCGTCAACGTGCGCGGCGAAGCGCTCGTCGGTCGCGAAGCCGTGGAGACAGGCCACGCGCAGCTGTTCGCCACGGCGTACCGCGGCACCACGTTGTCCGCCGAGGTCACGTTGATCCGCCGGCTGTCGCCGGAGCTTTCGCTCGTGCACGCGACGTCTGAGATCGGGCCCGCCGGCGTGGTGACGCACGCGCAAGCCGTGGTCCGCCACGACGGCGAGCCGACGATCGCCGCCTTTCACAACATGATCCCGAAGGGACCCACCGCATGACCCGCCCTCGCCTGCGTCACCTCGCCTTCGTCGTGCAGGACGCGAAGCGCATGGCCGCGTTCTACTGCGAGCAGTTCGGCATGGAGCTGTTCCACACCGACCCCGACGGCAGCCACTTCGTGACCGACGGCTACCTCAACCTGGCGCTGATTCAGCAGCAGCTCGACGGCGACGTCGCCACCGGCTTCAACCACTTCGGTTTCCAGGTCCCGGAAATCCCGCCGATCGCGGAGAAGCTCGCCGAAGCGGGCGTGCCCCGACCGGTGCTGCGCGGCGGGGACCGCCCGTTCGCCGAGTACCGCGCGATCGATCCGGAAGGCAACTGGTTCGACCTGTCCGAGCACGGTTTCCTGCCGCCGGGCCTGGAGAAGTAGCTAGCGCAACGCGGCCACGAGGTCGGTCGCGATGCGATGCTCCACGTCCGCGGGCACGGGCTGCACCTCGTCGGCCAGCCCGCCCGCGGCGACGGCGGCGAGGCTGCGGGCCTGCAGCGTGAGGCCGAGGTCCATGGCCTGGATGGAGTTCCCGTTGGCGGCCGTGAGGTTGAGCATCCGGCCCTGGTCGAGCAGCACGATCTCGCGGCCGTCGTCGAGGACGTGGCCCGTGCGTCGCGAAGGCGCGCCGTACTCGACGGTGTGGACGGTCCGCGCGTCGAGCTCCGCCCGGTCGATCTCCCACGCGAAGTGCCCGACGCCGGCGAGCACCGCGCCGTCGCGCAACGCCGCGAGCTCGGCCGCGCCCAGCACACCGGGGTGGCCGGTGGCGGTGAACACCAGCTGCGCGTCGGCCACGACCTCGCTGGCCGTGCCGACGCTGTGGCCGTTGAGGATCGCCTCCAGTGCCCGCATCGGGTCGGTGTCGCAGACCGAAACGCGCGCGCCGAGCCGGCTCAACGTGTCGGCGACGCCCTTGCCGCACGGGCCGTAGCCGAGCACCGCGGCCCGCGTCCCCGGCACCATGAGGTTGGTGGCGTTGAGGAAGCCCTGCACCACGCTCTGCCCGACGCCGAACTCGTTCTCCACCAGGAGCTTCAGCCGCGAGTCGTTGATCACGACCACGGGTTTGCCGAGCCGTGCTTTTGTTTCGCGCAGCCGGATTCCGCCGGTCGTGGTCTCCTCGGTGCCGCCGAGGTAACCCGCCGGCGTGCCGGAGCCGAGAAGCGAAACGGTGAGGTCACCGCCGTTGTCCAGTGTGAGGTCGGGCTCGACCTCGAGCACGCGCTCGATGTTGCGGACGTGCTCGGCCTCGCCGTCGCCGCGGCGGGTGAACACGGCGACACCCAGCTCGCCGAGCGCGTCGGCGACGTCGTCGTGGGTGGTGCCGGGCGAGCCGGTGAGCCGCACGTCGACGCCGGCGCGCACGAGCAGCGTGACGAGTGCGGCGGTCTTCGGCTCGACGTGCAGGCACATCGCCAGCCGCTTCCCGGCGAGCACCGGGGTCAGTTCGGCGACCGCCTGCGCGGTGAGGGGCATGTGCTTGAGAGCCCAGGCCGTGGCGGGATGGGTTTCGGGCATGACTGTGTTCCTCTTCGGTTGTGGTGACGTTCGAACGGGGACGGAAGACGTTGTCAGCCGTAGAAGTCACACCGGTAGGAGTGGTCGCCGTAGATCGGCGTCACGAGCTCCTGCCGACGAGTGCACACGCCACCACGGTAACCCAGGTCAGAGCGGGTGCTCCAGCCACACGTTCGGCTCCACGTACACACCGAGGTCTTGCGCCACCGACCCCAGCACGGGCGTGATCCCGCCGGGCACGGTCGTGAGGCCGTCGCCGGGCCGCACGCCGGTCCACTCCTCCCACTGGTCCAGCGTGCCGATCACGGTCATCGCGAACGGCGCGATCTTCACCAGCCGCGCGCCCAGCCGTTGGTGGTTGCGCAGCCACGGGTCCGCCGGGCGGCCCTGCTCGTCTCGCCGGGCGACGTAGTCCACAATGGACTCAACGGCGTGCTCCGCCTTACCCGTCGGGCGCACTGGCACCACGAGCCGCGACAGCCCCGCGCGCCGGGCCCGGTTCTTCAGCTCCGTGAGCGCCAGTGCCGCCACGCCCTGGCCCCGCGCGCGCTCGGCGACGTTGACCTCCAGCGCCACCAGCGTGGTCGGCTCGCGGTCGTCCATCACGTCCTGCGCGGCCCACAACAGTGCGCCGTCCCAGCCGTGGTCGGGCAGCTCGGTGCGCTCGTGCGTCGGATACGCCACGGGGATCGCCGCCGCGCGGGCCACCGGCACGTCGTCTTCCAGCAGTACCAAGAAGAACTCCGGCCAGCGCGCCGCCAACCTTGCGGACGCAGCGAGGTCGCCGATCACGTCGTGCGCCAGGAACTCCCCGCCAACCACCCCCAGCTCCAGCGCGGGACGGCGCAGATCCGGACGCATCGCGAGGTCCTCGACGCGCACGGCCGGCTCGCCGCTCACGACCGGGCACCGCTTCTCCCGCCGGAAGCCGAGGGCGGCTCCGGACGAGGGACGAGGTGACCGGCAACGTTCATGGCTCGCAGGGTAAACCGCGAATCCTCGGGACAGCCCCAGAATTTGATCAGCGCACCGGCAGAGCCTGCCTGCGCCGGGCCAGCGCGGCCGGATCGAGCGTCGCGCGCGTGCCGGCCTGATGGCCTTCGCGGTACCCCGAACCCGAGAGCCGGCGCGGCGCGGCCGCGCGCAAGTCGCCGTACTCGCGGTCGAACGCACTTTGCACGAGCGTGTTCCGGTCGCGCACCACCAGCTCGGCCGACTGCCCGCCCGAACCCGGGTGCTCGCGCGCCGCCGTGTCCTCCGCCCGCACCAGCCGATCGTGGACGGCGCGCGCGAAGCCGTGCAGCCAGGTGCGGCGGTACGCGGCGAGCGATTCGCGGAACACCCGGTCGTCGGGCCGCACGCGCGTGAGCTGGGTGCTCGCCTGCAGCAACAGGCTCGTGAACAGCAGCTCCACGCGCCCGAGGTCGGACTTGAAGCCGAACACCGTGACCGCGTCCACGCCCTGGCCCACGCGGTGCAGCAACGTGCGGCAGCGCATCGGGTACGCGATGTTCGTGAGCAGGCTCGCCTTGTCACGGCTGTACGGGTTTTCGATGGGGATCTTCAGCACGGCGATGTCGTCCGAGCCCTGCCCGGCGGCGGCGAGCATCGCGTTGTCGATGCCGTACCGGGCGATCAGCTCGGCCGCCTTCGTGTTGTACAGCTCGGCTTCTTCCGCGGTCACCGCCGGGTCTTCGGCCTTGGCGAGCAGCTTGCGGATGCGCTCCAGCTGCGTGTCGTGGGCGGGCATGATCCCCCTCTCCTGCTGGGCCGGGCCCGGGCGGGCCGGCGTGGGGTCCAAGGTAGGCGCGGGGTACGACAATATTCGATCAGGTGTTCGGATACGTGGCAGGGTGCCCGCGTGTCGATACGATCAGTGAGTGGATTCGCCCGCTGACGCCGTGGTCGTCGGCTCCGGCCCCAACGGCCTGGCCGCCGCCGTGCTGCTGGCCCGCGCCGGTCTCGCGGTCGACCTGCACGAAACCGCGCCGGAGCTCGGCGGGGGCGCGCGGTCGGCGCGGCTGTTCGACGCCGACGTGGTCCACGACGTCTGCTCGGCCGTGCACCCGATGGCCGTCGCGTCGCCGTTCTTCCACGGCTTCGACCTCGCTGCGCACGGCGTCGAGCTGTGCCGGCCTGAAGTCGCGTACGGACATCCCGTCGACGAGCGCCGCACCGGCCTCGCCTACGCGGACCTCGACCGCACCTGCGCACGCCTCGGCGCCGACAGCGAGCGCTGGCGCCGCCTGATGGGACCGCTCGTCGAGCACACCGCCGAGATCACCGACCTGCTGCTCGGCGACCTGAGACGGCCGCCGCGGCCTTCCGTCGCCGCCCTGCTCGCGCCGCGGATCCTCGCGCTCGGCACCGGCATCGACGAGGTCCTGTTCCGCGGTCCCGAAGCCCCCGCGCTGCTCGCCGGCGTCGCCGCGCACCCGATGGGTCGGCTGCCGTCGTTGGCCGGCGGGGGCACCGCCGTGCTGCTCGGGCACCTCGCGCACGCGGGCGGCTGGCCGGTTCCGCGCGGGGGGACGCAGGTGCTCACCGACGTGCTCGCCGCCGATTTCGTCGCGCACGGCGGCCGCGTCCACACCTCCAGCCGCGCCACGGACCTGCGGGAGTTCGCGAAAACCCGCGCGGTGCTGCTCGACGTCAGCCCGCGTGGCCTGCTCGAACTCGCGGGTCCCTTCGCGCCACCCGGCTATCGTCGCGCGCTCGAGAACGTGCGCTACGGACCAGGCGCGGCGAAGGTCGACTTCCTCGTGTCGGAGCCGATCCCGTGGCGCGAGCCAGAGCTGGCCAGGGCCGCGACCGTCCACATCGGAGGGACGGCCGCGCAGGTCCGCGCCGGCGAGAACACCGTGGCCGGCGGGCAGCGCGCCGAGGAGCCGTACGTGCTGCTCGCCCAGCCGATGGCCGCCGATCCCTCGCGCGGACTTCCGCACAAACAGCCGATCTGGGCCTACGCGCACGTGCCCAACGGCGATCCGCTCGACGCCACCGACTTCGTCCGCCGCCGCATCGAACGCTTCGCCCCGGGGTTCGGCGACACGATCCTGGCCTCACGCGGGGTTCCCGCGGTCGAGTTGGAGAACTACAACGCGAACTACGTCGGCGGCGACATCTCCGGCGCCGCGGTGACGCTGCGGCAGCTGCTCGCCCGCCCGGTCATCCGCTGGAACCCCCACACAACCCCGTTGAGCGGTGTCTACCTCTGCTCCAGCGCGACCCCGCCGGGCCCCGGTGTGCACGGCATGGCCGGCCTGCACGCCGCGAAAACCGCGCTGCGCAAGGAGTTCGGCCTCGCGCTGCCCGCCGGCTGGTGATCAGCCGCGCGGGCGCGATGCCCGCGTTGGTTGCGCCGGTGCGGACGCGCACGGCCGTGCCCGTCAGCAGGAATGCGGCGACAGTCGCCGCGAGCAGGCTGTCCGCCAGCACCGGGTGCACGCGAAGCCCGCGCACCACCCTCCACCCCGTACATCGGCACGAAGGCGAAGCGACCGGCCTGACCGGCGGAAACCCAGCCGGTTACCACCGGCCCGGCGCGTACCGCCAAGGTTTACCGGCGGCTGCGGCCGAAGGAGGATTCGGGCGGGCGGTTCGTCCGGATGGCTTCTGGCGCAGATGGTCACGGGAGCGCCCGGGGTCGGGGAGACCACGGAGCTGCTCCCCGCCGAGCGTCAGCCCAGGTACGCGTCGAGCGTCACCGCGAGGGCCGATTCCGGCGACGGCGCGAAGCTGGCGCCGGCCAGGCCGCCCCACAGCCAGAGCTGCGCGAGCCCGTGCAGGGCTGCCCACAGCGAAGCCGCGACGAGCCGCGGGTCGGTGCCGGGCTTGAGCCGGTCGTCGTGCGCGGCTTCGCGGTCGAGGCGCACGAGGTCGGCGAAGTAGTCGAAGACGGCGCTGCTCGCGGCCACGAGCCCGGGTTCGGCCGGGTCGATGAGATCGCGGCGGAACATCAGCTCGAACATCGCGGGGTTGGCCAGGGCGAAGGCCACGTACGCGTGGCAGGCGGCTGTCACCCGCTCACGCGGGTTGCCTTCGGGCAGCTTCGCGCCGCGTTCGAGCAGCTCCACGAAGCCGAGCGTCGCGACGGCCGACAGCAGTTCGGCGCGGCCGGAGAAGTGCCGCAGGGGCGCGCCGTGGGAGACGCCGGCGGCCTTCGCGATGCCCCGCAATGTCACGGCGTCCACGCCTTCGTCGGCGAGCAGGGTCTCCGCGGTGGTGATCAGCCGCTGGCGGGCGCTCACAGCTGCGCTTCGGAGAACGCGACGGGCAGCAGGTCGGGGCGCTTGGGAAAAAAGCCGTCGCCGGGCGAGCGGCCGATCAGACGGTTGTGCAGGCGGGTGATGGCGACCGGCATGACTTCCTGCCAGAACCACTGCAGGTCCGCGCGCAGGCTCGGGCGCGCGGGGAAGCCGGGGAGCGGCTGGAGCCAGCCGTGGTCGTGGCCGATGTGGAGGCGGTTCAGGACGTGGCCGGCTACCCGCAGGTGTCCCGCCTCGGACAGGTGCAGGCGGTCGGGGCCGAAGTAGCGCGAGTCGTGGGCGGCGTGATCGGGCCACAGGTCCACGAGCTTGGCGCCGTAGCTCACGGACGCTTCGCGGATGGCGTCGTTGAGGGCGGTCACGCGCGGGTGCATACGGGCACCGAAGGGCATGCGGTGGGCGATGTCGCTCAAGGTGAAGGTGACCACCGTGGGCGCGATGTGCGTGCACCGGCGGATCGCGGCGTCGACGCGCCGCGCGACGGTGCGGGCGCTCCAGCCGCCGCTCATCACGTCGTTGCCGCCGCCGAACAGGGCGATCAAGTCGGGCTCGTGGCGCTCGGCGGCCGGCAACTGCTCGACGATGATCTGGTCGAGACGCCGGCCTCGCACCGCGAGGTTGGCGTAGCGGAAATCGGGCTCATCCTGCGCGAGGCGGCCCGCGACGAAGTCCGCCCAGCCGCGGTACTGGCTGTGGTCCGGGTACGGATCGTCGAGCCCCTCGGCGCAGCTGTCGCCGACGGCGACGAATTTCTGAAAGCCCATGTCGATCTCCGTAACCCGTGGTTCACCTTGTAGACACTGTCTATCAAACTCTAGTAGACGGTGTCTACGTGAGGTTCACTTCCTCGGGGTTCCGGAGTTTCACCCGGACGGGTTTTGCCGAAATATATCGCTCGGCGATACATTGGGTTCATGGCGATGTCCGAGCAGGTCTTCTTCATCCTCACCGCGCTGGTCGGCGAGCCGCGGCACGGCTACGGCATCGTCGGCGAAGTCGCGGAACTGTCGGAGGGGCGTGTGAAGCTCAAGGTCGGCACGCTCTACGGCGCCCTCGACCGCCTCACCGCGGAGGGCCTCGTGGAGCACGACCGCGAAGAGGTCCTGCAGGGCAGGCTGCGCCGCTACTACCGCCTGACCCGCTCAGGCGCCGACGCGGTCGCGACCGAGGCGGCCCGCCAACACGCCAACGCCGAGGCGGCAACGGCCCGCCTGCGCGGCTGGCAGGCAAGACACGCATGAACTTCGTAGCTGGGGAGGGAAAGTGACGGAACTGGAGAGACGGTACCGAGCCGTCCTGCGGCTGTTGCCGCGGTGGTACCGGGAGTGCTGGGAGGAGGACATGGTCGCGACCTTCCTGGCGGGTGAGCTGGGGCGGGTCGAGGTTGGAAACCCTTTTGTGACAGGAGAAATCGTCAACGACGGCGTTGTCGATTTCGATCAGGCTGGGCTGGGCAGCGCGCTGGACGATCTTGCTGAGGCACGAGAGACAGCCGGTGGAGACGTGACGCTGGTGGGCGCCACAGGGCCGACGTCGGGTACCGGAGATGTCGGGACTTCTGCTGGGTTCGAGAGCGGAAACCCGGTCGCGGCAACCGAAGTAGGCCATCCCGACACCCTCGACCAAGCCGAGTACGCCGCCGAGTTCGGGCGGCCCGCGCTGGCCGAGGTGGCGAGCGTCGCGGCTCTCGCGTTGCGCCTCAGGCTCGGGGGCGGCGGTGCGCCCGAGCGGTCGCTGGCCGTCGGGGCCGGGGTGCGGGTGGCGGTGCTGGGTGGGCTGCTCGTGCTGGCCGCGCCGTCGGCGTTCGATTTCTTCGCGGGGCCGTGGCTGGTCGCGTTCTTGTTCGTCCTCTTCGGACGGTTCCAGGCCGGGCGGGCGGCGGCGCTCGTCGGGGTCGCGAGCGCGGCTGTCTCGGCGGTGCGGACGACGGTCGAGGCGGTTGGTGGGGCATCGTCGTTCGTAGTGAGCCAGTGGGTGGCCGTGTTGCTCGGGGTCGGGCTGGTGCTGGGGATCTCGGCGTTCCACGAGGACGCGCCGGCGCGGGACACGCGGCCGTGGCTGGTGGTGTTGGCCGTCGCGTTCGGGGCGGCGGTGCTGGTGATGCTGGTGGGTGCCACGCGGCCGGACCAAGCCTCGGTGCTCGATTGGCCCGCGGTGTGCTGCGTGGCTTGGTACGGGCTCGCGCTGGTGCCGCTGTTCTGGCCGCCGGCGCACGGCAGGCCGGTGACGTTGGCGCTGGCGTTGCTGGGGGCGGCGGTCTCGGTGGTGCGGCTCGCGACGGCGCTGGACCTCGCGTCGTTCCCCGGCTCCGGTGAAGTGGCGGCCGCGGCGTTGATCGAGGGCGTGGTGGTGCTCGTCGTGGCGGTGCTGGTGTCCGTGTGGGCGCTGCGGGCCTTGCCGCCGCGGCCCGGCGTGAGGGTGGGGTGAAGGCCGCTGGACCATGCCGGGCCAGTCCGCGATGATCTTCGCCATGAAAATCATGGTGGTGGGTGGAAGCGGATTGCTGGGACACCATGTGCTGGAGCGTTTGAGGCTGCGCGGGCACGAGGCGACCACGGTGGCCCGCACGCCCCGCGAAGGCGTCGACCGAGTCCTCGACGTCACGACGGCTTCGGAAGACGACCTGCGTGAGCTCCTCGCCGGCCACGACGGCGTGGTGTTCGCCGGCGGCAGCGACGACCGGACGGTCGACAAAGGACCGGTCGCGCCGCGGCTGCACGCGGGCAACGTCGCGCCGGTGGTCGCGCTGCTGAAGGCGGCGCGCGCGGTCGGGTGCACGAGGGCAGCGGTGCTCGCGTCGTACTACACGTATTTCGACCGCGTGCACCCCGAGTGGGGCCTGGCGGCGAAGCACCCGTACGTGCGCAGCCGGATCGAGCAGGCGAAGCTCGCCCGCGAGACGGCCGGGCCGGACCTGCCGGTGGCGATCATCGAGGTGCCGTATGTGTTCGGCGTCGCGCCCGGGCGGGTGCCGGAGTGGTCGGTGCCGGTGGTGAAGTGGGTGCGGTCGTCGGCGCCGCTGTTCGCGCCCCGGGGCGGCAGCGCGGCGACGAGTGCGCGGGGCGTCGGCATCGTGACCGTCGACGCTCTCGAGGACAGCTCGGGCGCGGACCTCCCCGTGGTCGAGGAAAACCTGCGCTGGACGGACATGCTCACCCGCATGGCCGGCGCCGCAGGAAAGCCTCGCTCGGTCCGCACGTTGCCCGCCGGCGTCGTCCGGGCGATGTTCCGCCTCGGCGGTCGCGTGAACGGCCTCACCGGAAAGCAGCCCGGTCTCACCATCGAGCACCTCGACGGGCTGTTCCTGCGCGAGCTGTTCGTCGACCCGCCCATCCACCGCTCCGTCGACGAAGCCATCCGGGAGACGGCGAAAGCCTGACGCAACGCCGGAACAAGGCCGAGGCTCAACTCAGCCGCGAACGGTGCGTCCGCGCCACCGCCAGCCGCGGACCGGTGTCCTTTCCCATGGGAGGAAGCGGATTCGGTGAGACGGCCACCGCCGATCCCCTGAATCCACCGGTTCAGACCGGTGCCGCCGCGGATGCCGCTGTGCTCACGCCGTCAGGCGACCCGCGACGTCGGCGATCAGGGCGAGCCGGTCGCGCTGGGGCTGGATGAGGTTTTCGAGTTGCACGCTCGCCCCGTCCCGGATATCGGCGTTGAGCGGATCAGCGGTGTCGTCCTCGACGCGGCCGATGTGCCACTCCTCGATGTTGTCGATACCCAGCTCGACGCTCAGCTGTTTGCGAAGCTCGGTCAGCTCACCGCTGCTGTACGTCAGCTCGGCGCCGACGGTGACCAGTTTGCGGGCGTGGAGGTGCTCCCAGTTCTCCACGATGGGCCTCGCGTGGTCATGGGCGTCGAGCAGGCGCTTGACCGCGACTTCCCAGCCGTGCGGCGGGTCGTCGAGGTCCGACCAGGCCTGGCCGATCCGGGCGAAGGACTCGGCGACCTCGGGCCAGGCGGACGCGGCGGCGCGCAGCACCGGCGTGGCCTCACGCCGGTAGACCGCCTTCGCCCACAGCGCGCGAGCCACGTCGAACTCGTCGCAGACCAGGCGCCGCCGATCGTCATCGGTGTCGCCGCGCTCGGGCATGGCCGGTTCCGGCTCGTCGCCAGTGAACTCGGCGAAGTGGAACTTCACCCGATCGACGGGCTGCCCGCCGGCCGTCATCCGGGTGGCCTTGATGAACTTGTCGTGGTGCGCGATCGGGGAGTCGTCGCCCGCTTCGGCCAGCACGACCTCCTTCGGCTGGCGCGCTTCCCACGCGGCTTTCTCCGCCCGCACCGCTTCGAGGACCTGCTCGGCCTCAAGGGCGTGGCGGTCAGCCAGATCCTTGGCGCTCGGCGGGGCCAGCTCGGTCATCAGCGCGGTGATCTCGGGCGGCAGCCCGACGTGCCGTGTTCCGTCCGCGTGGAGGTAAGAGCCCTCGACATCCGGCTCGAAAGCGCTGCGGCGGTCGTGGAGGAGCATGCTCGTCAGAGCGGGAGCGTGCTGCTGCCACGCGGCGTGGCACCGCGTTGCCTCGTCGGGGTCGGTGAAACAGCAATACGCGACGTTCCGCCCTTCGGCACCAGGCTCGAGGGCGTCGTCGCGGACGCGCACGGAGGAATACGGGCCGTAGGGCATCAGCGCTGCGATGTCGTCGCGGGCGCGCCGCGAAGCTCGGGAGGCGCGGCGCCGGGGCCACAGTCTCATCGTCGGAACCCTCCTGCCGGCGTGCAGTAGTGCTCCAGACCACACCGCAGAACTCCCTGAATCAAGATCAATCGGCTCGTGTCGTCACCAAAACGACCGAATTCTGCCGATCGCACCAGTCGGGCCAGGTCGTGTGCCGACCGTGCCGGGTAGGTTCTGCGACGCTCGGCGCAAGCGTTTGCGACCACTGCCTCGGTACGCCGCGCGGGCCGGCTTCAGTGGCGGCCAAAAGCACCTGACCTGCAGCGGGCCGCGTGCTAGCTTCGCGAACGTGACCACACTCGAACTCGCCGGTGTTTTCGTCGGACGGCCTGCCGTGCTCGGGCAGCGACGGGATCGCCCGGTGCTCAGCGCGATCGTCAAGGACCGCGTGGCCGCGCCCGAGCTGGAGCTCACGCGGCTGAACCTCGACGGCGACGAGCAGGCCGACCTGAGGGTGCACGGCGGGGTCGACAAAGCCGTCTACGTCTACCCCGCGCAGCACTACGCGGCGTGGGCGGCTGACGGGTTCGACGTCGAGCTCGGGGCGTTCGGGGAGAACCTCGCGGTGAGCGGCGCGGACGAGACGCGCGTGCGGATCGGCGACGTCTGGGAGTGGGGCGCCGCGCGGCTGCAGGTGTCGCAGCCGCGGCAGCCGTGTTTCAAGCTGGCCATGCGGACGAGACGCAAGGACGTCGTGCCGGCAATGATCGACTCCGGACGGTGCGGCTGGTACCTGCGCGTGCTGCGGCCAGGCCGCGTGCCGACGTCCGGGGCCGTCCGCGTGGTCGAGTCCGACGCCCAAGCGCCGACCGTGGCCGAGGTGCACCTGATCGCGTTCGCCAATTTCGCGCAGCTCGAGCCGCGCATCGCGGAAGTGGGAGTCCAGCGCGCGGAGAAGATCCTGGCGACGCCTGCGCTTTCGGCGTCGTACTCCGGCGGCATCCGCTCGTCGGTGGAGCGCTGGCGGATGCGCAACGCGGGCTGAAAGGAGGGCCCTTTCCCTGAGAAACCCAGGGAAAGGGCCCTTCGTCAAACGAACTACTTCCAGTCCACCTGCGGGGAGCGGTAGAAGTCGATCCCCTGAGCCACCCAGCGCGGCGACTGCTTCGCCAGCCGCACGCGGTAGGTGTCCCAGTCGCGTCCGGACTGCTGCGACCAGCCGATCTCAGCCAGGCCCGGCAGGCGTGGGAACGCCATGTACTCGATGTTGTCGTTCGTGCGGATGGTCTCCGTCCACAGTGGAGCCTCGACACCGGAAACGGAGCTCTCGCCGACGCCCGGCACGAGCGTCGCGGGATCCCAGTCGTAGGAGTCCTTGACCTCCACGAGGCCGGCCCAGTCCTGGCCCAGCGGCGTGTCCTCCGTGTACTTCATGTCGAGGTACGCGTGGTTCGACGGCGCCATCAGCACCTTGCCGCCGCGCGCGGCGAACGCGGCGAGGTCGGGGTTCGCGCCGCCCTGGTCCCAGTACTCCGGCATGGCCGTGGCGGGCAGGTCCGACTTCGCGATCTCGTGCCAGCCCGTGATGAGCTTGCCGTACTTCGCGACGAGCGGGTTCACCTTGGCGTAGAAGGCTTTGTAGTCCGGGTCGGACGTCGAGTGCGCCTCGTCGCCGCCGATGCCGAGGTACTTGCCGGGCGTGATGGCCGCCAGCTCGCGGATCACGTCCTCGACGAACTTGTACGTCGTCGGCGAGTCGATGCACAGCGAGCTGTAGCCGACCTCGGTGTCGGTGCGCGGCGGGACCGCGACGCCGTCGCAGTTGAGCTCCGCGTACACCGACTGGGCCGCGTTCGTGTGACCGGGCATGTCGATCTCCGGCACGATCGTGATGTGCCGCGACGCCGCGTAGGCGACGATGTCCTTGTACTGCGCCTGCGTGTAGTAGCCGCCGGGGTCGCCGTCCGCGGCGCCCTTGCCGCCCTCGGTCGCCAGGCGCGGCCAGCTCTTGATCTCGATGCGCCAGCCCTGGTCGTCGGCCAGGTGCAGGTGCAGGGTGTTGATCTTGTACTGCGCCAGCTGGTCGATGTACGTCTTCACCTGCGCCGGGTTGAAGAAGTGCCGCGCGACGTCGAGCATCGCGCCGCGCGTGCCGAAGCGCGGGTAGTCGAGCACGGTGCCGCCCGCGATCGTCCACTTGCGGAACTGCACGCTCTTCGCCTCGATCGCCGACGGCAGCAGCTGCCGCAGCGACTGCACACCCTCGAACAGGCCGTCGGCGGTGTTGGCCTTCAGCGTCACGCCTGATTTCGCCACGGACAGCTGGTAACCCTCGGTGCCCACACGGCTGTCGGCGTGACCCAGGTCGAGCGAGATGGCGGGCAGGCCGGCGTTCACCGGCACGACCGGCAGCGGGTAGCCGGTGTCGGGGCGCAGCAGGCCGCGCAGGTAGTCGGCCACCTGGTTCGTGCCCTTGCCCGCGCGGATCACGGTCAGTGGGGACAGCGTGAAGTTCGCCTTCGGGTCGGCCTTGGCCTGCACGGGCAGCGGGACGATGTCGGTGACGCTGCGTTCGGGCGCGGCGGTCGCGGCCGTCGCCGACGCCGGCAGGCCGAGCGCCGCGAGGCTCAGCACGGTCGCCCCCAGCACGGCTCTGGACAAGCTCTTCCTCACGGACTACCTCCGGTCGGGGAGAAGACAGACCCTAAGAGGTATAGACCACTAGGCAGGTCGTGGACAACAGCCGAAAGGATCGCCCGGACCTCCCGCACCCGGTTGCCTGCCCCGTCACGCCCATCGCGAACGGTTCGGTTCGGCGGGCCACGCGACGTCGTCGATCGCCAGCCACGGCGCCACCGCGACGGCCGCGGGCGTCAGTCCCGAAAACGCCTTCACCTCGTGGTGCAGGTGCGACTGGTCGGCGAACCCGCTCTCCGCGGCAACCTCGGCAGGCGCCCGCCCCGACGCCAGCAAATGCGCGGCATGGTCGAACCGAACCAGGCGAGCAGCACGTTTCGGCGTGATGCCGAGCTGCGTCCGGAACCGCGCCCACAGCCGTTTGCGGCTCCACCCGACCTCGTCCGCCAGCGCCTCGACGCGGGCGAGCCCCCGAGCCGCCAACGTCTGCCGCCAGCTCTGGACCACCTCCGGATCGACGCGACGGGACCCCAGCCGCCGTCTCAGCAGCTCGGCCGCGAGTGCGAACCGGTCGTCCCACGACGTCGCCGCGCGCAGCCGATCCTCCCAGCGCGCGGCGTCGCGGCCCACGACGTCCTCGAGCGAGACCGCCCCGCTCGGCGTGTCCCCGAGCAGCGCCGCGGCCACGGCCGGTTCGAGCCGGATCTGCAAGCACTCGCCGATCCGGCCGGCGGCCCGCAGCTCGCCGGGACACAGCCCGACGACGACGCTGCCTCGCCCACGCCGTCCGAAAGCCTCGTAACCGAGGCCGTCGCTCAGGTCCACGAGCACCGTGACGGCCGGGTGCGCCACCATCGTGATGTCGACGGGCGCCGGCGCCGCCTGCCGGAACCCGGCCATGCGGATGCCCGGCAGCCGTCGCGGCGGGACCGCGATGTCCACGCCCGTCCAGTCGAAGGCCTGCACGTGACCACGCTAGACGGCGTGGGTCACAGGCGGGTTGCCGCGAAGGCCAGCAGCAGCTCGCCGGTCTTCGCGGGCTCCTCGACGAGCGGCACGTGCCCGACGCCCGGCAGGTACTCGACGCGCGCCACGGCGTCGTAGTCGTGCGCCGACGACGGGTCCCACCGCGGGTCCGCCGCGCCGAACACCACCAGCGCCGGCACGTCGAGCGCCGCCAGCCGCTCGGGCAGGCCGCGCTCGGCGAGGTACGCGCCGTTGTGGTGCAGCACCTGCCGGAACGCGCGATAGGTGGTCCCGCGAAGCTCGGTGACCATGTCGTCCGGGATGGCCACGGGACGGGCCATCGTCGCCCCGATTCCGCGTCGGATGACCGCGTCCGAACGCCTCCGCCACAGCAACGGGCCGAACGGCGGCGCCAGCAGTATCCGCAGGATCAGCGGCTGCGGCAGGAGTGCGTCGAGCCGCGGGCCGGTGCTGACCAACGCGAGTGAGCCCACCAGGTCAGGCCGCTGTTCGGCGAGCGAGGTGGCGACGTAGCCGCCGCTCGAATGCCCGGCCACGACGACGTGGGCGAGGCCCAGCTCGTCGAGCACCGCCGCCACCCGGCTCGCCTGCCGCGGCACGGCGAACGACGGTGGCGGCGTCGACCGCCCGCAGCCGGGCAGGTCGACGCGGATGACGTGGTGGCGCTCGGCCAACGCCGGCACCACCTCGCTCCAGGAGCCGCTCGTTGCTCCCGAGCCGTGGATGAGCAGCAGCGGCGGCGCGTCGGCCGGGCCGTCGTGGACCACGTGGAGGTAGTCGTTCATACCGGCGACGATGCGCCCGCGCACCGCCGCCCGTCTTGGAGAAATGTCAGCGCTGCAGCACGGCCCGCAGGGCGTCGAGCACCGCCGGGTCCTCGATCGTCGAGGGCACCGGCTCCTCGCGTCCGTTGGCGATCCCGCGCATGGTCTTGCGCAGGATCTTCCCCGAACGCGTCTTCGGCAGCGCCTCGACCACGGCCACGTCACGGAACGCCGCCACCGGCCCGACATCGCGGCGCACCACGGCCACGAGCTCGTCGTGCAGCTGCCCTTCGTCGACGTCCACGCCCGCCTTCAGCACCACGAACCCGCGCGGCACCTGGCCCTTGAGCTCGTCGGCGACCCCGATCACCGCGCACTCCGCCACGGCCGGGTGAGACGCGAGCGCGGCCTCCATCGATCCCGTCGACAGGCGGTGGCCGGCCACGTTGATCACGTCGTCGGTGCGGCCCATCACGAACAGGTAGCCGTCTTCGTCGAGGTAACCGGAGTCGCCGGTGAGGTAGTAGCCGGGGAAGCGCGCCAGGTAGGCCTCGCGGTAGCGCTCGTCGTCACCCCACAGCGTGGGCAGCGAGCCGGGCGGCAGCGGCAGCTTGATCACGATCGCACCCTCGCGGCCCGCGGGCAGCTCGTCGCCGCCCTGGTCGAGCACGCGCACGTCCCAGCCTGGCACGGGTTTCGTCGCCGACCCGGGCTTCACGGGCATCGGCTCGAGGCCGCGCGGGTTGGCGGCGATCGGCCAGCCCGTTTCCGTCTGCCACCAGTGGTCGATCACCGGCGTGCCGAGGATGTCGCTCGCCCAGTGGTAGGTCTCGGGGTCGAGGCGCTCGCCGGCCATGAAGAGCGTGCGGAACTTGGCCAGGTTGTACTTCTTGAGCTCCGCCGCGCCCGGGTCGACCTTCTTCACCGCGCGCAACGCCGTCGGCGCGGTGAACAGCGCCTCTACGCCATGCTCGGCGATCACGCGCCAGAACGCGCCGGCGTCAGGAGTGCCGACGGGCTTGCCCTCGTACAGGACGGTTGTCGCCCCGATCAGCAGCGGCGCGTAGACGATGTAGGAGTGCCCGACGACCCACCCGACGTCGGACGCCGTCCACCACGTGTCGCCCGCGTGGACGTCGTAGACCGCGCCCATCGACCAGGCCAGCGCGACGGCGTGGCCACCCGCGTCGCGCACCACACCCTTCGGCTTCCCGGTGGTGCCGGACGTGTAGAGGATGTAGAGCGGGTCCGTGGCCTTCACCGGCACGGGATCGGCCGGCCGCGCGGTCTCGACGAGGTCCACCCAGTCCAGGTCCGTTCCCGACAGCTCCGCGGGCGCCTGCTCGCGCTGGAACACCACGACGTGGTCCGGCTGGTGCTCGGTCAGCTCCAGCGCCGCGTCGATGATCGGCTTGTACTCGACCACCCGCGTCGGCTCGATCCCGCACGACGCGGCGAGCACGAGCTTGGGCTTCGCGTCCTCGATGCGCGCCGCGAGCTCCTTCGGCGCGAATCCGCCGAACACCACCGAGTGCACCGCCCCGATCCGCGCGCACGCCAGCATCGCGACGACCGCCTCGGGGATCATCGGCAGGTACAGGATCACGCGGTCGCCCCGCGTCACACCGAGCGCCTTGAGCGCGCCCGCGAACACCGCCACCTCGTCGCGCAGCTCGGCGTAGGTGTAGCGCCGCTTCTGCCCTGTGACCGGCGAGTCCCAGATCAACGCGGGCTGCGCGCCGCGGCCACCGTCGGCGTGGCGGTCGAGCGCGTTGTACGCAGTGTTCAGCTCGCCGTCGGGGAACCAGCGGTAGAAGGGTTCCCGTGAGGCGCCCAGGGCCTTCGTCGGTGGCTTCGTCCAGTCGATCGCCCTCGCCGCGTCCAGCCAGAATCCCTCGGGATCGTCCAGGCTGCGCCGGTAGGTCTCGGAATAAGCGCCCACGGTGTCTCCCTCGACAGCGTCACTCGATCCGGTCGGCCGGACCCGTCACTCATGATGGCCCTGGCGAGGGTGTCGCGCAGGTTTCACGACGGTCACGACCCATAGACCCGGCAACCCCGCGAAGGCGGCGTGCGTCCTAAGCTGGACTACGGAGTTCGGCCGCGTGGTGGCACCACGTGACCACCGAGAGTGAGGGGAACCAGGCGGTGAGCGGATTCGCGAGCGCGCTGCTCTCGTTCGCCCACACCCTGTTCGGCCCGGGGTTCTGCCCGGGTGACTGGGTCTGGGCGACGACCACAGCCGGTGCGCTCGTCGCGCTGTTCCCCGCGCTGGGGGCGCTGGTGGTGGCCATCGTCCGCAAGGGCACGGGCAACCGCTACGACGCGACGACGCTGACCGTGTTCGGGTTGATCGGCGTGGTCACTGTGCTGGTGCTGCCGTGGCTGCTGTCCAACGGCATCTCCGAGTCGTTCCGCTCGGTCGCCGCGGGCGGGAGCGGCGGCCTGTCGCACGCCGAAGCCGCGTCGCTGAGCACCGACTACTGTTTCGCCGGCGTGCAGAAGACGTACCTGGGTGGGGGCAGCAACGTCTACGAGGCGCTGTTCTACAACCAGGGCCTGAAGCTGTCGTTCGGGATCTACCTGCTCGCGTTCACGGTGCTGCCCGCGGGCTCGCTGCTGTTCGTGATGCTGCAGGCGCGCACGGCGTTCCGGCGCGGGCCGAAGTGGCCGTCGCGGTTCTTCTGGATCCCGTTCGTGGTGATGGCGGTGGCGAGCGTCGGGATGACGGCCAACGTGGCCGTGCACTTCTGGCTCGGGTTCCTGCCGTTCAGCGTGCTGGGCCTGATCCCCGTCGGCCTGGTCGGGCCGCCGCCTTGGTCGGTGATCAACCGGCCGGAGCCGCGCCGGGATCCGGACCGTGCGCCGTTGTCGTCGCCGGAGCGTCAGCCGGTGTCCCAGGTCGCGCCTCGTCCGCAGCTGCCGCCCCCTCCGCCGCCCGTCAACAAGCCTTATCCGGCCACGGCGCTCGCTTCGGCGCCTGAGCCGGGGTTGCTGGCCGCCGCACCCGGCCCGGTTCCGCTGCCTCCCGGCTCGCGCGGTGCCGGCGGTAGTCGTTACCGCCGTGTCCGCCGCCTGGGCCACGGTGGATTCGGCACGGTCTGGGAGGCCGTCGACACACAGCTCAACCGCACTGTCGCGCTGAAGATCGCGCACGCGCCGGACCGCGACACCGAGGAGCGCATGCAGCGCGAGGCCCGGGCGCTGGCCGTGGTGAACCACCCGAACTGCGTGAAGGTGTACGACCTCGTCGAGGAACCCGACGGCCTCGCGCTGGTGATGGAGTACCTGGAGGGCCGCCCGCTCGCCGAGGTCGTCGACGGCCAGGGCCCCCTCGACGACGTCGCCGCCGGCCGCCTCTGGTCCACGATGGCCGGCGCCCTCGTCGCGGCCCACGAGAAGGGCGTGCTGCACCGCGACATCAAGCCGTCCAACATCGTCCTCGACCCGGCCGGCCTGGCCCACCTCATCGACTTCGGCATCGCCCGCAGCCAGGGCGACTCCAAGATGACCGCCACCGGCATGATGATCGGCACGCCCGACTTCGTCGCCCCGGAACAGGCCATGGGCGCGCAAGCCAGCCCGGCCTCCGACGCGTGGCAGCTCGCGGCGACCATCAGTTACGCGCTGACCGGCCAGCCTCCGCGGGGCACGCGGGAGACGCCGATGGCGGCTTTGATGGCGGCTGCGCGGGCGGAGCCTGTGTCTCGGCTGCCGGTGCGGTCTGCGCACGCGCGGATCTTGGGTGCTTCGCTGGACCAGGAGCCCCGCCGTCGTCCGACGTTGAATGCCGTCCGCCGCGAGGTCGAGGGCTGGCTGTCTCGTGCCGGGAAGTCCCCGGACGGCCCGGTCACGCAGATCGTCCCGCGGCGGCTGCACCGCTGAAATTCGGTGGCGCCGTGCGGGATGATCGAGCCATGACGACTTTTCGAAAGGGCCATGGCGCGTAGACCGCCTGCCGGCGTTCGCGCTCGGCTGCCAGTGCGGCCGCGCCAGGGACGCCCGTTCTCAGTCATCTCCGGATTGCCGCGCTGGGTTCTCGCCGACATCCACCGCGTCGAGGCGACCCACCTGAGGCCTGGCCACGTCGCCACAGCGGTCCGTGACCTGCGCGAATACGCTCGCGTGGCCCACCGGACAGGGGCCTCCCTGACGCTCGAATGTCCCTGCTGCGAACCCGACACCCGCTGGACACTCGAGGAAGCTCTGCGCGCACTGCCACCGCGAAGCCGCAAGGCTCTGCGGGCCGTCATCGCGAAGTTCGACGAGGAGATCCGCCGCAAGACCCTGCCCGACCCGGCGGCCCCGCCGGAGTGGCCGTGGTGGGAGCGCCGCATCAGCTACTGACCAGGCTTCACCGCTGAGAACTCCAGCCGCTCCTTCGGCCGGTGCTTCACGTCCACCTCCCCGAATCCCGCCGCAGAAAGCCGCGAAGGCAGCGTCGAAGCGTCGACCACGTTCATCGTGTCGCCGAGGTGCAACAACCGGAAGCGGAAGCTCAGCTGACTGTCCGTCCCGCAGTACACGCCACCAGGACGCAACACCCGAAACGCCTCCGAAAAGATCGAATCCTGCAGGTCAGCGGTCGGCACGTGGTGCAGCATCGTGAAACACACGACGGCCGAAAAGCGCCCCGCGTCGAAGGGCATGTCCGCGCCGCTGCCGTCGACCACGGAAGCGCGCGACCCGAACTCGGCGCGCAGCAACCCAGCGGACGCCAGGTCGATCTCCAGCAAAGTCAGCCGAGGCACCGCGTCGAGCAGGACGCGCGTCGTTGCCCCGAAGCCGGGGCCGATTTCGAGAACGTCGTCGCCGAGGTCGTACTGCGCGAGCCACGGCGGGAGCACCTGGGCGATCATCGACGCCCACTGTCGGAGGAGCAGAGGCGGCGGTGGATGAGGTTCATGGGCATGCCTCAAACGGTAGAAACCGCCACGCGTGACCGATAGGCGATAGGCTGCCAAGTCATGTCGTGGGACGGTCACGCCGGGGCGATGCTTCTCGGCGAGCTGCGGTTGCCTGCGGGGGCGTGGTATCCGTGGCACGAGCACCCGGTGCACCAGCTCGTCTGGGCGGCCGAGGGTGTGGTCGCGGTCGGCATCGGCGAGGCGCACTGGGTGCTGCCGCCCACGCGGGCGCTGTGGGTGCC
Source organism: Amycolatopsis sp. NPDC005232 (assembly GCF_040607795.1). Taxonomy (NCBI): domain Bacteria; kingdom Bacillati; phylum Actinomycetota; class Actinomycetes; order Pseudonocardiales; family Pseudonocardiaceae; genus Amycolatopsis; species Amycolatopsis sp. NPDC005232. The sequence goes on from NZ_JBEXHL010000016.1 coordinate 200,712, forward strand.
CGCCGGCGTGCCGCACCGGACGGGCGCCGTGGCCAACGCGGAGCTGCGCGGCGTCTACGCCGACCCACAGCGCTGCCCTGTCACGTGGGCGCAGCCGCGGATCGTCGCGGTGGGACCGCTGCTGCGTGAGCTGCTGGAGTACCTCACGGGCAACCCCGCGCCGGAGGCCCGCGAACGAGCCGAGGCTGTGGTGTTCGACGTGCTGGAGCCGGTGGACGTCGCGCCGATCGTGGTGCCGTCGCCGGAGGATCCGCGGGCGCGTGACGTCGAGACGATGGTGCTCGCCGACCCCGCCGACCGCCGTGGGCTGGCCGCGCTGGGCCGCGCCGTCGGGGCGAGCGAGCGGACGCTGGCGCGCGCGTTTGTGCGCGACTGCCGCATGACGTTCGGGACCTGGCGCACGCAGGCGCGGCTGCGTGCGTCGCTGCCGTTGCTAGCCGAAGGCCTGCCGATGACGACCGTCGCGCACCGGGTGGGGTACGCGACGGCGAGCGCGTTCGTCGCGGCGTTCCGGCGGGCCGTCGGGGTGCCGCCAGGCGCCTACTTCACCGCCACAACCGTTATCGCCAGGAGGGCAACCACATCTCCGCGTTCCATTGCGCGGTCGTGATCGGCACCCCATTCAGGATCGGCCACAGCCACACGAAGTTCGCCACCACGAGTCCCGTGTAGAGGGCCACGACGAGCAGACCGGTGCCCCGCCGCTCGAACCCGCGCCGGGCGCCGCCGAGGATCTGGCCCAGCACCAGCACGAGGCCGAGCACCAGGAACGGCGCCATCGGCGTGGCGTAGAAGAAGTACATCTGCCGGTCGATGTTCGTGAACCACGGCAGCAGGCCGGCGAAGTAGGCCGTGAGCACGGCGGCGTAGCGCCAGTCGGCGCGGAAGATCCAGCGCCACAGGCCCCAGCCGAGCATCGGCAGCGCGAGCCACCACATCGCGGGCGTGCCGATCAGCATCGTCGCGCCGACGCAGCGCGACTCGCCGCAGCCGGTGACGGCGCCGTCGTAGTAGTAGAGCATCGGGCGCAGGCCCATGGGCCACGTCCACGGCTTCGACTCCCACGGGTGCGGGTTGTCCTTGGGGGTCAGCAGCGTCTCGTGGAAGTGCAGGACGTTGAGCGTGTAGTCGCCGAGCGAGCGCAACGCGGGCGGCACCCAGGCGAACAGGCCGGGGTCGATGTCCTTGATCTCGGTGTAGTGCCGGTCGGTGGCCGTCTCGCTGGCGAACCACGCCCAGAACGCGGCCAAATACATCAGCAGCGGAATCGCGACGATCGCCCACAACGCCGGCGCGACGTCCCGCCGGATCGTCCCCACCCACGGCCGCTCGACGCCCGCCGCGCGCCGCGCCGCGACGTCGAAGAATACCGTGAGCAGGCCGAACGCCGCGATGTAGTACAGCGCCGACCACTTCACGCCGAACGTCAGCCCGATCATGAGGCCCGCGGCGAAGCGCCACCAGCGGAACCCGAGCTTCGGCCCCCACACCGACTCGTTGACCCAGCCTTCACGCACCGCGACAGCCAGCCGTTGCCGCACCTGGTCGCGGTCGCACAGCACACACGCGAACGCCGCCAGCACGAACAGCGCGATGAAGATGTCGAGCATCCCCATGCGCGACTGCAGGTGCAGCACGCCGTCGCTGATCACGAGGACGCCCGCGATGCCGCCGAGCAGCGTCGAGCGCGTGAGCCGCCGCGCGATGCGGATGGTGAGCAGGATGATCAGCGTGCCCGCGAGCGCCGGCATGATGCGCCAGCCCCAGCCGTTGTAGCCGAACAGCCACTCGCCGATCGCGATGAAGTCCTTCGCCAGCGGCGGGTGCACGATGAGCTCGTAGCCGGCGTTGTCCTCGTACCCGCCGTTGCGCAGCATCTGCGCCGCCTGGGGCACGTAGTGCTTCTCGTCGAACACCGGCGTGCCGTGATCGGTGGGAACCCCGAGGTTCTGCAGGCGCACGACGCCGCCGATCACCGTGAGGATCAGCGTGACGAGCCAGCCGCGCAGGCGGTCGGTCGGCATGCCGCGGCCCAGCAGGGTGGCCTCGCGGTCGGTCGGCGGTCGCAGCGAGTCGACCGGGTCCGGCCGCACGCTCTCGTCGTCGGGACGGGTCAGCAGCGCGGTCACGGGGCCTGATACTACGACCCCGGGTGTGATGGTCGTGTCGTTAGGCTGGCGGGCATGGGACGTCTCGTGCTCGCCGCCACCCCGCTGGGCGACCCGGGTGACGCTTCGCCGCGCCTGGTCTCCGCCCTGGCCTCGGCGGACGTCATCGCCGCCGAGGACACTCGCCGCCTGCGCTCACTGGCCACGGCCTTGGGCGTCACCCCTTCCGGGCGCGTGGTGTCCTTCTACGAGGACGTGGAGGTTGCCCGGCTGCCTCGCTTGCTGGAGGCCTTGCACTCCGGCGAGACGGTGCTGCTCGTGACGGACGCCGGCATGCCCTCGGTGTCGGACCCGGGCTTCCGCCTGGTTGCGGCTTGCGTCGATGCGGATATCCCGGTGACGTGTCTGCCGGGCCCGTCCGCGGTGACGACGGCGTTGGCTTTGTCCGGTTTGCCTTGTGACCGGTTCTGCTTCGAGGGCTTCGCGCCGCGGAAGCCGGGGGAGCGTTCTCGGTGGTTCGCTTCGTTGGCGTCGGAGCCGCGGACGGTGGTGTTCTTCGAGTCGCCGCACCGGGTGGGGTCATTGTTGGCGGACGCTGCCGCGGCTTTGGGTTCTTCTCGTCGGGCTGCGGTTTGTCGTGAGCTGACGAAGACGTACGAAGAGGTCAAACGGGGCACGCTGGGTGAGTTGGCTGAGTGGGCTGCTGATGGGGTCCGGGGTGAGATCACGGTGGTGCTTGAGGGGGCTGTGGCGCCCGAGGTGTCGGTATCGGACCTCGTGGGCGAGGTTTCTGCCCGAGTGGCGGCTGGGGAGCGACTGAAGGCAGTGGCGGCTGAGGTGGCGGAGGGGGCTGGGGTGTCTAAAAAGGACCTTTATGACGCTGTGGTCGCTTCTCGGAAGTGACGTCGGTTGAGCGGGCGATCGCTTCGTTCCCAGTTGCCCGCGGGCGGGTTATGGACTCGTTCTCGGCGTGTGGGGAGGTTCGGTGACCGACATCGATGCGCTCGCGCGCGTCTTGCGTGATCGGTATGGGAAGTCGGGCGTCGTCGGCCTGTCGAATACCGAGGTCGAAGAGGTCAGGTGCGATCAGAGCGTCGCCGCGCTTCCGCGGGAGTGGCGGAGGTTCCTGTCCCTCATGGGGCGTCGAGCCGGTGGATTATTGTTTGAGGACACCGATCTGTTCTATCCGCACATCCTCGGCATCAAGAGAGAAGCGCTCGACGAGTTCCCGTCGCTTCGCGGTCGGGTCGCGCGTGCCGATGACCTCGTTGTGGTCGGGACGCACTCGGAGCGCGAGTTCTACGTCATCGGAGGCCCGCACGCGGCCGGCTCGGAAGTTGTCCTGTACATCAAAGGTGAAGAGGCGCCGTCCTATGGGTGGCCGTCGTTCACGGCGTTGCTGCAGGACGAAGTCGACCGCGTGATTCGGGCCGAAGCCGATCTTGGTCGAAGTGTCGATGAAGACGGGAAGCCCGAAAGTCGACTGGCCAAAGGCTTCGCGCGTTGGCGGCAAAGGGGCCAATTGTGACTGGCGCCGGTCAGCTGAGTAGGGCGGACACCGCAGCCCGCGCCTTCTCCGCGTCGGGTTCCTCGCCGGTGATCACGTCGGTGTAGATGAAGGATTCGCCCAGACGGACGAGGACGTAGGCGAGGTCCGGTAGGGGCAACGGGGGAGACAGTCGGCGCGCTGAGGTTTCCGTTGTCAGGAGGTCGAGGAGTTGAGCGATGGTTCGAGACTGGACCACGCTCGCCTTGGTGGTCAAAAGCCGTAACGCTCGCTCCGGTTCCCGCTGCAAGAAGGTGCGGAAGGCCGGCGACGAGTTGACCGTCGAGACGAACGAACCGATCGCGTCCGCCACTCCAGCCCCGCCGCGGCCGGTGAAGGTGACGGTGTTGAACACCAAGGAAGTCTCGGCCCACAAGATCTCCGCCAGCAGGTGGTCGCGACTGCCGACCCAGCGGTGGAGGGTGGCGCGGGAGACACCCAAAGACACGGCCAGTTCGCGCATGTCGACGCGGCGGCCCGCGGCGAACCACGAGCGCGCCAGGGTGAACGCGGAAGCCGCGTCCGGGCGGGAGGGGAAGGGTGTGTCGATGGGGCAAGACGTTACCACGGAGTGTCGCACTGATGAGACATCTGGCAGAATGTCTCACCACCCGACGACGAAAGAAGAAGCCATGCGTGCTGTGCAGGTGACCGAGTTCGGCGGTCCCGAGGTCCTGACCCCGGTCGAGCTGCCGGAGCCGACGCCCCAAGCCGGGCAGGTGCTGATCGACGTGGACCGCGTCGGGGTGAACTACGCGGATACGCATCAGGCGGAGAACTCGTACCTGGCGCCGAGCAAGTTGCCGCTGGTGCCAGGGGGCGAGGTGGTCGGGCGGACGCAGGACGGGAAGCGGGTCGTCGCGCTGCTCAACGGTGGGGGTGGGTACGCGGAGAAGGCCGTTGCCGAGGAGGCGATGGCGTTCGAGGTGCCCGAGGGCGTCGACGATCTCAACGCGTTGTCCATGCTGGTCCAGGGCGCGACGGCGTGGATCCTGCTGCGTAAGAACGCCCACCTGCAGCCCGGCGAGTCCGTGGTCGTCCACGCGGCGGCCGGCGGGGTCGGGTCGATCGCGGTGCAGCTGGCAAAGGTGTGGGGCGCGGGGCGGGTCATCGCGACGGCCAGCAGCGAGGAGAAGCGAAACCTGGCGCTGGAGCTCGGCGCCGACGTCGCGGTCGACTCCCGAGCCGAGAACATGACCGAGACGCTCATGCAGGCCAACAACGGCAAGCGCGTCGACATCGTCCTCGACATGGTCGGCGGCACGACCACGGACCAGAGCATCGCGGCGCTGGCCCCGTTCGGCCGCCTCGCGTTCTACGGCATGGCCGGCCGCCAGCAGCCCAAGCCCGTGGAGCTGCGCAACCTGCTCGGCCACAGCACCACGGTCACCGGCATGTGGCTTCCGCACGTCTTCCGCCTGCCCGGCAACGTCTTCGGCACCGCCCTGACCGAGCTCTTCACCCTCATCCAGGACGGCAAGCTCCGCGCCATCGCCGGCGGCGAGTACGCCCTCGCCGACGCCCGCGCGGCCCACGAAGCCCTCCGCTCCCGCGGCACGGTCGGCAAGCTCCTGCTCGACCCCCGCAAGTAGCGAACGCCGGTACGAACGACCGGGCCGTCGCCCAATGGACAGAGCGAAGGGCGGCCGCTGAGCTAAACCACAGGTGGAGTGGCCAGGAGAACTTCCAGAGGCGCAGCCTTGTGGAGGCACTCCTGCCACTCCGCCGCGCTGTCCGAGTCGGCCGTGATGCCGCCGCCGACGCCCAAAGAAATCCGGGAGCCGGAGATCTCGAAGGTGCGGATGGCGACGTTCAGCTCCAGGCCCGCCACCGGGGACAACATCCCGACCGCGCCCGTGTAAACCCCACGCGCAACTGGTTCCAGCGAAGCGATCTCATCCAGCGCACGGATCTTCGGGGCGCCCGTCACCGAACCCGGCGGGAAAGTCGCGTCCAGCAAAGCCGGATCCGAGACGCCCTCGGCCAGCACACCCTCCACAGTGGACGCCAGGTGCCACACCCCCGGCGCCGGCTCCACCCTGAGCAACGAAGGCACCACTACGCTCCCGACCGCGCACACCCGGCCGAGGTCGTTGCGCACCAAGTCGGTGATCATCACGTTCTCGGCGACGTCCTTCACCGACTGTCGCAGCAGCTCCGCGTTCCCATCGTCAAAGGCGCCCCGGCGCGGCAACGTGCCCTTGATCGGCGTCGAACGCACCTGCCGGTCGTGCCGGGACAGGAACAGCTCCGGTGACAGTGAAACGACAGAACCCCAAGAGCCGGCGACAAAAGCAGCGCGCCGAGGGGACAGGCGAGAAACTCCCTCCGAGAACAACGCGGCGGGAGATCCCGAGAACGTCCCCGTGAACCGCGTGCAGACGTTCGCCTGAAACAGCTCCCCGGCCTCGATAGAGGCGACGCACGATTTCACGGCCTGCTCGTGCGTTGCGGCAGAAGGCCGCTCCAGTGGCGAAGCAGTCCACGACAAAGAGCCAGCGCCGGAAAGCGCAGACTCCACAGTGGACAACGACGTCCCGGGCTCATCGGCCAGCGACTCGAACCAGCACGCACCCGAAGAATCCCACCGCAGCACGTGATCCGCCCACCCCCACGCCGAAGCAGGCACCCCCGAAGACCGCCCCGACGGGTCAGCCGAGTCGTACGACAGGTAACCGAACCACCCGCCCCCGACACACCCCGGCGGCGCGGCAACCTCCAAAGAGCCGGCAGGAAACGCCCGAGCGGAAACCGAAACAAACGGAGCCACCACCGCCGACGACCCGAACCACGACCCGCACAACGCCGCCGGCTGCGGGCGCCCAGTGGAAGCGGCAAAAGCGGACAACAACGCGACGGCCCGTGAAGGTGTCACGTCCGTGGCCAACCGCTGCCGGAAGAAGCGCACTCGCACATCTTGCCAACGAACACCGACAAAAAGCCGAAACCGTGATCAGAGCAGCACGTCAGACATCGTGAACGGATAGACCACAGCGTCCTGCGCCACCGGTCCCGCCACGCCCGGCAGCGCCGAGAACGCGTGCTGGTGCAGCCCCAGCCGCGCGTGGAACCAGCCGGGCCGGCCGGGAATGCCGTTGTGCCGCACCAGCCACAGCACCACGTCGGGGTCGGCCCAGCGGTCGGGGTGCAGGCGGCGGGCCCAGCAGTCGTGGCCGGCGTACACGAGCACGCGCCGGATCCGGGCGGCGTGCCGCACGTGCTTGATCCACGACTTCACGAACCGGTCGTCGACGCTGACAGCGTCCACCTCAAGAGCAGGCGCGAGAGACCCCGGCGCGAACGCCCCCAGCTTGCTGGCCGTCCGCACGAAGTGGTCGGCCTGGTCGTGCACGGCGCCGGGCCGCGCGTAGTGCCGCGCGCCCGTGTGGATGCCCGCGTGCTGGGCCGAGGAGAGCATGCGCTCGGCGCCGGGGTCGCTCCAGTTCACGTTCTCGCTGATCGTCACCGACGCGAAGCGGACGTCGGCGGCACGCACCGACGCCCAGTCGAGCACTTGCTCTCGATGGGTGAGGGTGAGCCCACGCTCGCACTCCGGTTCGGTCACTCTGCGCCCCTGCCAGCCCCACTACGGGTGAGAGGCCACCTTACGTCCCCGGCCCGAAAGCGGCGCGGCCGAAGACCCGGCGTGTCCCGGCTTTGATCAGGCGTTTTCCCGCTGGAACGTGCGCGTGCCCCACCAGATCGCGAGCACGGCCATCACGAGCACCACCACGCTGCCGGTGAACAGCGCGTCCATGGAGTAGTCGCCGCGGAAGCTGTTGCGCTCCACGTCCACGACGTGCCGGAACGGGTTGATCTGCGAAATCGTGTAAAGCCACTTCGGCGCCAGCCCCGCCGTGATCGGGATGAGGATCCCCGACAGCAGGAGCAGCGGCATGAGCACCGCGTTGAGCAGCGCGGGGAACGACTCCTCACTCTTCAACGTGAGCGCCAGCGCGTACGAGCATGAAGCCAGCGTCAGCGCCAGCAGGAACACGATCAGCAGGCTCAGCAGCACCCCGCCCACCGGCGCGTCGAGGTCGAACACCAGGTACGCGAGCACGATGATCAGCACCGACTGCACCACCGCCTGCAACGCGTTGGCCAGCACCTTCCCGAGCAGCAGCGCCACGCGGCTCACCGGCGTCACGCGCAGCCGCTCGACCACGCCGGAGCGGTAGTCGGCCAGCAGCGAGAACCCGACGAACGAGCTGCCGAACAGCGCCAGCTGCGCGATGAGCGCGGGCGTGAGCACCATCCAGCCGTCGACGTCGGACATCCCCTGCGCGTTGAGCGTCTTCACGAGCAATGGCCCGAAGAAGAACAGGTACAGCAGCGGCTGCATGATCCCGATCAGCAGCCACGCGGGATTGCGCAGCGCCGCGGTCATGTCGCGGCGGAAGATCAGCCACGTGTCAAGCAACACCGGACACCTCCGGGGAACTCGGCTGCTCGGCGTCGCGCAGGGTGCGGCCGGTCAGAGTGAGGAATACGTCGTCGAGTGTCGGGCGCGTGACCTGCATGGACTCCATCACGATGCCCTTCGCGTCGAGCGCGCGCAGCAGCTCCGGCATGGCCGTGTCGCCGCGCGGCACGCGGAAGCGGATCAGCCCGTCCGCCACGTCGAACTCGTGCGCGCCCGCCAGCTGCCGGGCGACGTCGGCGGCCTCCGTCGTCACGGCAGGGTCGACGCCGATGACCACGCCGTCGCCGGAAACCCGGGACTTCAGCGAATCGGGCGTGCCCTCTGCGACGATCCGGCCGTCGTCGATCACGATCAGCCGGTCGGCCAAAGCGTCGGCCTCGTCGAGGTAGTGCGTGGTCAGGAAGATCGTCACGCCGTGCTCCGCGCGCAGCCGGCGGATGTGGTCCCACAGGTTCGCGCGGCTCTGCGGGTCGAGCCCGGTCGAGGGCTCGTCGAGGAACACGAGGCCAGGGTTGTGCACGAGCCCGAGCACGATGTCGAGCCGGCGGCGCTGACCCCCGGACAGCGTCTTCGTGAGCCGCTGGTCCAGCCCCGCGAGGTCGAGCTGCTCGCTCAGCACCGCGCCGCGCGCGATCGCGTCGGCCTTCGACATGCCGTAGAGCCGGCCCTGCAGCTCGATCTCCTCGGCGACGCGCACCTCCGGCGACGCGCCCCCGCCCTGCGCGACGTAGCCGATGTTGCGCCGGACCCCCAGTGGATCGGCGAGCAGGTCGTGCCCGCCGACGGTCGCCGTCCCGGCCGACGGTTTCAGCAGCGTGGTGAGCATGCGCAGGGTCGTCGTCTTGCCCGCCCCGTTCGGGCCGAGGAACCCCACCAGCTCGCCGGCCTCCACGTCGAGGTCGACCCCCTTGACGGCGTGGACTTCACCCCCGCCCCGGCCCTTGCGGCGAAACCGCCGCTCGAGGCCGCGTGCCGTGATCATGAAGAACCCCTCTCCTCCCAGAGATCAACTAGTCAAAGTTGACTAATCGACGAGCACACAGTGCCGGAGTCGCGAACGCTAGTCAAATTTGATTACTCCGACGGCTTGCGGAACAACGGTTCGTCGTCGTCGGCCATCACGTACTCGCCCTTCTCCAGACGCTCAATCAGGTTCTCCAGCCACGTGTGGCTCGCCCCCGAGATGCCAGCCCACAGCCGGAACAGCTCCACGACGTGCGCCGGCTGGCCCCAGTCGGCCTGATCGTCGAGCATCAGTCGCGCCCGTCGTTCCTCACCTTCGAGGTGCACGAGCCGCTGCCGCAGCAGGCTGATCGCGTGCTGGCGGGGCAGCGCGGGCATGAGCCCGATGCCCGCCGACATCTCCGGATGACCCACCTCGGGATCGGACAACGCCCGGGTCAGCAGCAGCTGGAACTCCTGCTCGCCGTCGTCGGTGAGCCGGTAGGCGACGCGGTCGGGCCCCGAGTCGCCCGGCTCGACGTCCACCTTCTCCAGCAGGTTCTCGGCCGTCATCTTCTTCAGCGCGTGGTAGATCGAACCCGGCTGGACGTTCGCCCACTTCTCCGCCGACCACGTGAGCAGCTCCCGGCGCACCTGGTAGCCGTGCGCCCGGCCGAACATGCGCACGACCCCGAGCACGAGCAGACGCGTCGCCGACACCGCTTCTCCCTTCGCGTACCGCCCACAAACGCCTTGGACGGTTTCCGTAGGCTAAACAGGTATGAGCACCTCTGTGTTGACAGCGGTGGCCTGGCCCTACGCCAACGGCCCCCGCCACATCGGCCACGTATCCGGATTCGGCGTCCCGTCCGACGTCTTCTCCCGCTACCAGCGAATGGCCGGCAACCGGGTGCTCATGGTGTCCGGGACCGACGAACACGGCACTCCGATCACCGTCCAGGCCGACAACGAGGGCCTCACCCCGCAGCAGACCGCCGACAAGTACACCCGTCAGATCGACGAGGACCTGCGCGGTCTCGGTCTGTCCTACGACCTGTTCACGCGCACGTCCACCGGCAACCACGCCGAGGTCACGCAGCAGATCTTCCTCGCGCTCAACCGCAACGGGTACGTGGTCCCCAAGACCACTCGCGGCGCGATCAGCCCGTCGACCGGGCGCACGCTGCCCGACCGCTACGTCGAGGGCACCTGCCCGATCTGCGGCTACGAGTTCGCGCGCGGCGACCAGTGCGACAACTGCGGCAACCAGCTCGACGCCGCCGAGCTCATCAACCCGCACTCGCGCATCAACGGCGAGACGCCGAAGTTCGTCGAGACCGAGCACTACTTCCTCGACCTGCCCGCGTTCACCAAGACGCTCGGCGACTGGCTGTCGACGAAGAACGACTGGCGCCCGAACGTCCTCAACTTCACCAAGAACCTCATCGACGACATGCGGCCGCGCCCGATCACGCGCGACCTCGACTGGGGCGTGAAGATCCCGCTCGACGGCTGGCGCGACCAGTCGATGAAGCGCTTCTACGTGTGGTTCGACGCCGTGATCGGCTACTTCTCCGCCAGCGTCGAGTGGGCGCGGCGCACCGGCAACCCCGATGCGTGGCAGGAGTGGTGGAACAACGCCGACGCGCGGTCCTACTACTTCATGGGCAAGGACAACATCACCTTCCACGCCCAGATCTGGCCGGCGCTGCTGCTCGGCCACAACGGCGAGGGCGACCACGGCGGCCAGGCGGGCAAGTACGGCAAGCTGCACCTGCCGGACGAGATCGTGTCCAGCGAGTTCCTCACCATGAGCGGCTCGAAGTTCTCCACCTCGCGCGGCACGGTCATCTACGTGCACGACTTCCTGCGCGAGTTCGGCCCCGACGCGCTGCGCTACTTCATCTCCGTGGCGGGCCCGGAGACGCAGGACACCGACTTCACGTGGGACGAGTTCGTCCGCCGCACCAACTTCGAGCTGGCCAACGAGTGGGGCAACCTCGTGAACCGCTCGATTTCGATGGCGCACAAGAACGTCGGCGCCATCCCGCGTCCGGACGCCCCCACGGCGGCCGACGAGGAGCTGAAGGCGCTGTCGCGCAAGGCGTTCGACGTCGCCGGCGCCCACCTGGGCCGCTCGCGCTTCAAGGCGGCGGCGTCGGAGGCGATGCGCGTGGTCACGGCCGCGAACCGGTACCTGTCGGACCAGGAGCCGTGGAAGCTCAAGGACGATCCCGCGCGCCGCGACAGCGTGCTGCACACGGCGTTGCAGGTGGTCAGCGACGCGAACACGCTGCTCACGCCGTTCCTGCCCCACTCGGCGCAGAAGGTCCACGAGGCGCTCGGCGGCACGGGCGTGTGGGCCGCGCAGCCGGAGCTGCAGGAGGTCGAGGACCTCGACATCCCGGGCCGGATCAACCCGATCCTCACCGGTGACTACGCGGGCGAGCAGGCCAAGTGGGAGTCGCGGCCGATCGAGGTCGGTCGTCCCCTGCAGAAGCCGACGCCGCTGTTCACCAAGCTCGACCCGAAGCTCGGTGAAGACGGCCCCGACTGGGCTCCGATCGTCAAGTAAGCAGTGTTTTTGGCCCCGCCTCCGGCAGGGCGTGCGAGATCGCCTCAAGCGATCTCGCGGCATGGTTGGCAAAAGGTCGGCCGGCTAGGTCCGTCAAGGGCGCCTCGAGGACTCCCTCGGGGCGCCCTTCGCCGTCCGGGCTAAGTTCAGGGCATGGGTGAAGACAAGCGCGAACTGCCGCCGATCCCGGACCGCCTCCCGGCCGCCGTGGTCGACGCCCACACCCACCTCGACGCCTGCGGAGCGGTGACCGCCGCCGACGTGACGGCCATGGTCGACCGCGCCGAACGCGCCGGCGTGGCGCGCGTCGTCACGGTCGCCGACGACCTCGCCTCGGCGCGCTGGGCCGTCGACGCGTCCACGTGGGACGAGCGCGTGTTCGCCGCCGTGGCGATCCATCCCACGCGTACCAAGGAGTTCTCGGACGCCGACAAGTCCGAAGTGGAGCGTCTGGCGTCGGCCGAGCGCGTGGTCGCCGTCGGCGAGACCGGCCTCGACTACTACTGGGACTACTCGCCGCACGACGCCCAGCAGGACGCGTTCCGCTGGCACATCGACCTCGCCAAGCGCCTCGGCAAGACGCTGATGATCCACGACCGCGACGCCCACGAGGACGTGCTGCGCATCCTGGACGAAGAGGGCGCACCGGACACCGTCGTCTTCCACTGCTTCTCCGGCGACGAGCACATCGCGCGCCGCTGCCTCGACAAGGGCTACGTGCTCTCGTTCGCCGGCACCGTCACCTTCAAGAACGCCCGCGGGCTCCACGAGGCCGCCCGGCTCGCGCCGACGGGGCAGTACCTCGCCGAGACCGACGCGCCGTTCCTGACCCCCCACCCGTTCCGTGGGCGCCCGAACGAGCCCTACTGCACCGCATATACCATCCGGCACCTCGCGACGCTGAGGGGCGAAGCGGTCCACGAAGTGGCCCAAGCGGTCCGGACCACTGCCGAACGCGTCTACCAATTGCCCAGTGTCACAACGGGTTGAACGGATTGCGACGTTCGGGGAACGCACTAGCCCACACTGACGAGTGACACAGGTCACGACACTCCGGGGGGTGTTTGCGCAACCCGGCGACCTCCGTTACTGTCCCGTGATCGTGCCGGTCGGAACCGTAGACGCGGATCTGGCTGATACGCCCACAGTCACGTCAGTGCACGTCGGGGAAGCGGCACCGAGGTTGGTACGACTCGGGACCGTGACGATGGCGCTGACTGGGGGTGTCGGACTTGAGAGGCGCGCCGAATGGCGCGTCGCGACGAAGGAACAGGTCGTGGTGACACGTCCTGTCCTGGGAAAGGGAACGACCCAGTGACTGGTAGCAGGCAGGGTGCCTCGCGCCATAGCACCGAGAACCGTGGTGCTGCGCAGACCCTATTCTCTTCCGCCGGTTCGGTGGCCGTGCTCGAGCGAGAGCTCGACGACACCGCCTATGGAGAGCTTGAATTCTCCGACGAGCTGTATGTGACGCAACAGGATGTGCTCGCGGCCCTCGGGCCCGACGCCGACGCGATGATGGCCGAGATCGACGTCGACGTCGACGAGCTGATCCGCCTGATCAACGCCGAGACCACGATGCTCCCGCCGCTCGCCCTCCCGGACGAGCTCGCCGAGGACCGCACCGCTTCTCCGGAGGCCAAGAAGGCCGCCGTCGAGGACGGCCTGCGTGAGGCCACCCGCGTCTGGAAGCGCCGTTTCCTCAAGGGTGCCGTGCTGTCGGTCCTGATCGCCGTCGGCGGCGGCGGTGCCGCGGCGCTGGCGATGAACAAGAGCGTGACCGTCGACGTCGACGGCCACGAGGTCACCGTCCACAGCTACGGCGACACCGTCGGCGAGGTCCTGGAAGACGCCGGGCTTTCCGTCGGCGCCCACGACTCGCTTTCGCCCTCGCCGCAGGCCGAGGTCGGCGACGGCGGCGTCATCAAGCTCGAGCGCGGCCGCCAGCTGAACCTCGTCGTCGACGGTGTGTCCCGCCCGTCCTGGGTGCGCGCGACCACGCTCGGCGAGGCCATGACCCAGCTCGGCATGGCCGACATGATGGGCAAGGGCGCTTGGACCTCGATGCCGGGCACCGGCGAGCTGCCGCTCGAGGGCTCGACCGTGCAGGTCAAGACGCTCAAGCACGTCACGCTCTTCGACGGCACCAACGCGCCGCGCCAGGTCGCCACCAATGCGGTGACCACCAAGGAGTTCCTCTCCGACTTCAAGATGAGCCTCGGCCCGGACGACGCGGTCGAGGGTGGTCTGGACGTCTCCCTCAAGGACGGCGCCGAAGTCCACGTCAGCCGCATGGGCGTCTCGATGGTCAACCAGCAGGAGACTATCGACCCCGACGTGCAGAAGGTCGACGACCCGACGCTCGAGCAGGGCAAGACCACCGTTCAGGACCCGGGCACCGCGGGCCAGAAGATGGTGACCTACAAGGTCACCAAGAAGAACGGCGAAGAGATCTCCCGCGAGCAGGTCTCGGTCAAGGTCCTCCTCGAGGCCAAGCCGAAGATCCTCAAGGTGGGCACGAAGAAGCCCGCCGACCCGGTGATCGGCGACGGTTCCGCGTGGGACCGCATCGCGCAGTGCGAGTCCACCGGCAACTGGGCCATCAACAGCGGCAACGGCTACTACGGCGGCCTCCAGTTCGACAAGCAGACCTGGGACGCCTACGGCGGCGACCAGTACGCGGCCTACCCGAACCAGGCTTCGCGTGCCCAGCAGATCGCGATCGCGGAGAAGGTCCGCGACGCTCGCGGCGGCAGTTACAGCGCCTGGCCGGTCTGCGGCAAGCGGGCCTGAGTTCCGCGGTTCCCGAGGCTCGGTAGGCTTCGCCGGTGGTTGAACTGCTGGGGCCTGCCGAGATCCGCGGGCTGGCGGACGAGCTCGACGTCCGGCCGACGAAGAAGCTCGGCCAGAACTTTGTGCACGATCCCAACACGGTTCGCCGCATCGTCGAGCTGGCCGGAGTTCAGCCGGGCGACGTCGTCCTCGAGGTCGGCCCAGGGTTGGGGTCGCTGACGCTGGGCCTGCTCGACGCCGGGGCGCGCGTGGTGGCCGTCGAGATCGATCCGAAGCTGGCGGCGCGGCTTCCGCGCACTGCCGCCGAACGCGCTTCTTCCGTCGCGGATCAGCTGAGCGTGGTCGGCGCCGACGCGTTGCGGATCAGCGCGGCTGATCTGCCGGCCGAACCTGTGTCGCTGGTCGCGAACCTCCCGTACAACGTCGCGGTCCCCGTCGTGCTGCACCTGCTGGCCGAGCTGCCCTCGCTGCAGCGCGGGATGGTGATGGTCCAGACGGAGGTCGCCGACCGCATGGCCGCCGGTCCCGGCAGCCGCATCTACGGCGTGCCCAGTGTGAAGCTCGCTTGGTACGGGCCGGCGCGCAAGGTCGGTGCCGTGCCGCGGTCGGTGTTCTGGCCGGTGCCGAACGTCGACTCGTCCCTCGTGGCTTTCGAACGCGGCACTCCGATGGAGGGCGTCGAGCGGCAACGCCTGTTCGCGGTCGTGGACGCCGCGTTCTCCCAACGCCGCAAGACGCTGCGCGCGGCCCTCGCCGGCTGGGCCGGTTCGGCCGATCGCGCCGGCGAGCTCCTCGTGGCGGCAGGAATCGACCCGAAGACGCGCGGTGAGCAGCTCGACGTGCACGACTTCGTCCGGCTCGCGGCTCAAGCCTGAAAGATCCGGCGCAGGTGGTAGTCCAGCGTTGCGAGGACTTCGGGCGGGGTGAAGCGGCCGTGCAGGACGTCGAGGCCCAGGCCGGTGAAGCCCGCGACCAGCAGGTTGGCCTCGTGCCGCGGGTGGACGCCAGGCGGGAGCGCCACGCGGCGCAACAGGCTGGTGAGCAGGTCTTCGATCGGCGTCTCGGCGTGCAGGAACACCTTCGCCAGGGCCGGGTCGCTGTGGGTGCGGCTGAAGTAGGCGCGGTGGACGCGTAGCGACAGTTCGCGCTCGGCGTCCAGCGGGAGCAGCTCCGTGAGCAGCGTCCGGACCACGCCGCGCACGCTCTGGTCGAGCTGTGCCGCGATGCGGGCCTGCGTGCGCTGCTCGCCGCGTTCATGGAGGTAACGCAGGGACAGCACGAGCAGGTTGTGCTTCGTTTCGAAGTAGTACTGCACCAGCCGCAGTGACACGCCGGCCTCGGCGGCCACCTCGCGCATGCTCACGGAGTCGAGCCCGCGTTCGGCCGCGATGCGCCACACCGCCGTGGCGATCTCGCGCCGGCGCTGCTCGTGGTCGACTCGGTGCGCCACGGTCCTCCTCCGCTGTAGTGGTACAACTGTATCCGATACGCACGTATCACAAACGGGCGTGACGGACGTCCGGATCCGGCTCGTGGACGGGAGTGGACGTCCGGCCGGGAAGACGAAGTGTCTCGCCGTGGCGAACTACCTCGCCGAACCGTCATTTACCCACGCGCGAGCTGCCCCGCGATTCCCGTCCCGGAATCGCGGCTCCACCAGGGATCGGCAGAGTCCACAGTGGAATAGGTGCCGGATTCGCCGCGCGGAAGAAATTCGGTGCCGGAGCTTTCGGGGTCCACGATGTGGCTGCGGGTGTCCCGGTATCCGGGCACCACCACTCGTGTGATCTGCACCAACGCGCTTGCGTTCACCCAATGGGATCGGCTTTACTCAGAAACGTCCATCCCGAGCGACTGAGAGACCTGGCTCGCCGAAGTCGCAGCAACCACCCTCCATGGGGCAGGTGCTACAGCCAGGACCGATGGAGGCTGTTTCCGATGCAGAGGGTAGCCCGCCCGCTCCTGTTGACCCGGCGGCGCGTCGTCGATGAAGGTCGCCGCACGGTATGTGCGTGTCGACGCTCCACAGTCATCGCCTGATCCTTTCTTCCGCAATTCTGCGCACCGTCCGAAAAGGACGGTAATTCGGTGACGCCCGGCGCGCCCGGAAACGGTGCTGCGCCTCATGCCTGGAGCTCTCTTCGTGATCACTGTCGAAAACGTGTCCAAGTCCTTTCCCCTCAACGGAAATCCGGTCGCCGCGCTGCGTGATGTGAGCGTCGACGTGCAGGCCGGTTCCCTCTTCGGCGTGGTGGGCCCCGCCGGCTCCGGCAAGTCCACGCTCGCCCGCTGCATCGCCCTGCAGGAGCGCCCGGACCGCGGTGTCGTGCGGCTCGACGGCCTCAACACCGGCGCGCTCGACGGCCGCCGGCTGCGTGAGGTCCGCCGTCAGCTGGGTGTCGTCGGCACCAAGCCGGAGCTGCTCGCCGAGCGCACCGTCGCCGGCAACATCGCCACCCCGCTGGAGCAGCTCGGCATCGACGGGCCGCAGCGCAAGACCCGCGTCGGCAACCTGCTCGACCTCGTGGGCCTCACTGCCCGTGCCGCGCAGAAGCCGGCCGACCTCACGCCCGGCCAGCTCCGCCGCGTCGCCGTGGCCAGGGCGCTCGCCGCCGGCCCGGCCGTGCTGCTCGCCGACGACCCCACCGCCGGCATCGCCCCCGAGGAGGCCGGCGCCGTGCTGGCCGTGCTCGACCGGGCGCGCGCCGAGCTGGGCACCACCGTGCTGCTGACCACCCCGGACGCCGGTGTCGTCCGCCGCGTCTGCGACGACGTCGCGGTGCTCGAAGACGGTGCGGTCGTCGAACGCGGTCACGTGCTCGACCTCATCGCCTCGCCGGGCAGCTGGACGGCGCAGGCGGTGCTGCCGGTGATCGAGACCGCCCGCGCGCAGGCCGCGAAGTACGACCGGTCTGCCGATGTCGTGCTGATCGGCTTCGCGTCCGTCGGCGCCCTGCTGCCCGAGGCGGCCGGCCGCTTCGACGTGGAGGTCGCCACCATCGGCGGCGGACTCACGCGCATCGGTGACACCCCGATCGCGCGCTTCCGCATCGGTGTCCGCGGCGAGCGGGCGGACGCGGCGCTGGCGTGGATCGCCGACCGCGGCGCCCACGTGACGCAGACGGCGCGCGTCCCGCACAGCGTCGCCGCCTGACCCGCCCGCCTGACCAGAGCGCCCCAATGAGGTTTTCTCAGTAGGGCTGGTGGGGTGCGTGTTGTCTTGAGGTGAGGCGTGGGGCCCCTGGTAGGACTGGATTTGCGAAGATCAAAT